>NZ_JAMBDI010000004.1:250857-277490 GCF_036858055.1 Pseudomonas sp. SF2
GACTGCTTGCGAATTCAGTTCGCCAAGCGTCAGCGCAGCCCACAAGCTGGCCGATCTCCTGCAAGGCCTTCTTTTCGTCTGCAGGAATCAATCTGGCAGGCCTTGCAATACATGCGAAAATTCGTATATTTGATAAACCATATATATCAAGCATGAAGAGCAAACACCGAGAACTGCCATGACTGACTCGCTGACCCCGACCCAGGTCTTCAAATGCCTCGCCGATGAGAACCGCATTCGGATGATGCTGCTGATCGCTCGCGAGCAAGAGCTATGCGTCTGTGAACTGATTTGCGCCCTGGAAGAAAGCCAACCCAAGGTCTCCCGCCACCTGGCACAACTGCGTACCTGCGGCCTGCTTGAAGACCGCCGCCAAGGCCAGTGGGTCTACTACCGCCTGCATCCAGAACTGCCCACCTGGGTACGCGATGTCCTGGTAACAACGCTGGAGGCCAATCGCGACTGGTTGAACACCAGCGCCAAACGACTGGACAGCATGGGTGACCGCCCTCAGCGCGTCGCTACCTGCTGCTGACCACTGCCGAGAAAAACACGGCATTTTTCACATTGCCTTTCGAACAACTGGATGCCACCCAGCTCAAAGCGAGCTGGCACGTATCGGAACGCTCTGACGTTCAGGGAGATACACCATGAGCAAAAGCCGACTTTCCTTCCTCGACCGCTACCTGACGGTCTGGATCTTTTTGGCCATGGGCCTTGGCATCGGGCTGGGCAGCCTGTTCCAAGGGTTGCCGGTTTGGCTGAACAGCTTGTCGCTGGGCTCGACGAACATCCCCATCGCGATCGGCCTGATCGTGATGATGTACCCGCCATTGGCAAAGGTGAAATACGAGGAGTTGCCGCAGGTCTTCAAGGACAAACGCATCCTCGCCCTGTCGCTGATTCAGAACTGGGTGATCGGCCCGGTGCTGATGTTCGGGCTGGCGGTCGTTTTTCTTTCCGACAGGCCCGAATACATGACCGGCCTTATCCTCATCGGCCTGGCACGTTGCATCGCCATGGTGCTGGTGTGGAACCAGATCGCCGGCGGCAACAACCAGTACGTGGCCGGCCTGGTTGCCTTCAACAGCATTTTCCAGATTGTGTTCTTCAGTGTGTACGCCTGGATTTTCCTGGGGCTGCTGCCCCCGCTGTTCGGCCTGGAGGGCAGCGTCATCGAGACCAGCTTCCTCGATATCGCCCAATCGGTGCTGATCTACCTGGGTATCCCGTTCCTGGCCGGCTTCCTGACCCGGAAGATCCTGATCAGCAGTAAGGGCGCAACCTGGTACCAGGAGCAGTTCATTCCGAAGATCAGCCCGCTGACGCTCGTGGCGTTGCTGCTGACCATCGTGGCCATGTTCAGCCTGAAAGGCGACATGGTCCTGCAACTGCCGCTGGATGTGCTGCGCATCGCCATCCCACTGACCATCTATTTCGTGGTGATGTTCTTCATCAGCTTCTGGATGGGCAAGCTGCTGGCAGCCGACTACCCCCGCACCACTGCGCTGGCCTTTACCGCGGCAAGCAACAATTTCGAACTGGCCATTGCCGTGGCCATCGCCACCTTCGGCCTTGCCTCGCCGGTCGCCTTTGCCACCGTCATCGGGCCTTTGGTGGAAGTGCCGGTACTGATCTCGCTGGTTGGCGTGGCCTGGTGGCTCAAGCGCCGCTGGTTCGATCAGGCGTCCGGTGCCTTGTCCCAGGAGTAGAACCATGACCGAACATGTTATCCCCAACATCGACAGCGAACTGATCGACCTGCCATCCGCCGAGAAACTGGCGATCGCCCAGCAGTCCACCCACAAGCCGCGCATCCTGCTGCTGTACGGATCGACCCGCGAACGCTCCTTCAGCCGCCTGCTGACGGAGGAAGCGGCCCGCCTGCTGGAGCACTTCGGTGCCGAGACGCGAATCTTCAACCCGTCCGGCCTGCCATTGGCGGATGACGCCCCCGAAGACCACCCCATGGTCAAGGAGCTGCGCGACCTGGTGCTGTGGTCGGAAGGCATGGTCTGGTGCTCGCCGGAACGCCACGGCGCGATGACCGGTGTGTTCAAGTCGCAGATCGACTGGATCCCCCTGAGCATGGGCGCTGTGCGCCCGACCCAGGGCAAGACCCTCGCGGTCATGCAGGTGTGCGGCGGTTCGCAGTCGTTCAACGTGGTCAACCAGCTGCGCGTGCTGGGCCGCTGGATGCGCATGTTCACCATCCCTAACCAGTCGTCAGTGCCCAAGGCCTACCTGGAGTTCGACGAAGCGGGCCGCATGAAACCGTCCCCGTACTACGACCGTGTCGTCGATGTCATGGAAGAACTGGTGAAGTTCACCCTGCTGTTGCGCGACCGCGCCGACTACCTCGTCGACCGCTACTCCGAGCGCAAGGAGTCGGCCGAAGAACTGTCCAGGCGTGTCAATCAACGATCCATCTGAAGTCCCAACTCGAGAACAGGAACATGGCAATCAAAGTAGGCATCAACGGATTTGGCCGTATCGGTCGCCTGGCGCTGCGGGCGTCCTGGGATTGGCCGGAATTCGAATTCGTCCAGATCAATGACCCGGCCGGCGACGCCGAGACCCACGCCCACCTGATCAACTTCGACTCGGTCCACGGGCGCTGGCATCGTGAAGCCGGGGCACAAGGCGACGCGCTGGTGATCGACGGCAAGCGCATCAAGGTCACTGCGAACAAGGCGATCACCGACACCGATTGGTCGGGCTGCGACCTGGTCATCGAGGCCAGCGGCAAGATGAAGTCGGTAGCCGTGCTCCAGGCCTACCTGGATCAGGGCGTCAAACGCGTGGTGGTCTGCGCTCCGGTGAAGGAGAAAGGCGCGCTGAACGTGGTGATGGGGGTCAACCAGCACCTGTTCGATCCGGCGCTACACCGTATCGTCACCGCCGCGTCCTGCACCACCAACTGCCTGGCCCCGCTGGTCAAGGTGATTCACGAGAACCTGGGTATCCGCCACGGCTCGATCACCACCATCCACGACCTGACCAATACCCAGAGCATCCTCGATACGCCGCACAAGGACCTGCGTCGCGCCCGTGCCTCAGGCATGAGCCTGATCCCGACCACAACGGGCTCGGCTACCGCAATCGCCGAGATATTCCCTGAGCTGCGCGGCAAGCTGAATGGTCACGCCGTGCGTGTACCGCTGGCCAACGCCTCGCTGACCGACTGCGTGTTCGAAGTGGCGCGTGAGACCACGGCTGAAGAGGTCAACGCGTTGCTGAAGGCGGCTGCCGAAGGCCCGTTGAAAGGCATTCTGGGCTACGAAGCGCGACCACTGGTGTCCATCGACTACCGCACAGACCCGCGGTCCTCGATCATCGATGCGCTATCGACCCTGGTAGTCAATGGCACCCAGGTGAAGATCTACGCCTGGTACGACAACGAGTGGGGCTACGCCAACCGTGCAGCGGAGCTGGCCCGAATGGTCGGCCTGGCGGAGTAGACGGCAAACATGATGGCGTTGTCAGCCCTGCCTGCTCAAGTGCGTCAGTACCTGCTGGTTACCGGCAACTACTGGGCCTTCACACTCACCGACGGCGCGTTGCGCATGCTGGTGGTACTGCACTTCCATTCGTTGGGCTACACGCCGCTGCAGATCGCGGCGCTGTTCCTGTTCTATGAAGTGTTCGGCGTGATCACCAACCTGGTGGGCGGCTACCTTGGCGCCCGCCTGGGGCTCAACCGCACCATGAACATCGGCCTGGGCATGCAGGTGCTGGCGTTGCTGATGCTTACGGTACCGTCAGCCTGGCTGACAGTACCCTGGGTGATGGCCGCCCAGGCGTTGTCCGGCATCGCCAAGGACCTGAACAAGATGAGTGCCAAGAGCTCCATCAAGCTTCTGGTGCCGGACAGCCAGCAAGGCACCCTCTACAAGTGGGTGGCCATCCTGACGGGCTCGAAAAACGCGCTCAAAGGCGTGGGTTTCTTCCTTGGCGGCGCCCTGCTCGCCCTGCTCGGTTTTACCTTGGCGGTGCTGGCCATGGCTGCGGTACTGGCATTGATCTGGGTCGGCAGCCTGATCCTGCTGAAGAAGGACCTGGGCAAAGCCAAGGCCAAACCAAAGTTCCGCGACGTGCTGTCCAAGAGCCGGGCCATCAACATCCTCTCGGCCGCACGGCTGTTTCTCTTTGGCGCCCGTGACGTCTGGTTCGTCGTGGCATTGCCGGTGTACCTGAGCACGGCTTTTGGCTGGGACTTCTGGCTGGTCGGCGGCTTCATGGCTGCATGGGTAATCGGCTACGGCATCGTTCAGTCGTTTGCCCCCCACATCACTGGCAAGAAGCGCGGCCATGTGCCCGACGGTCGGGCGGCTTTCATCTGGGCGATCGCCCTTGCCGGGCTGCCTGCGCTCATCGCCCTGGGCCTGTCGGCAGGCTGGTCGGCTCAGGTGGTGGTGCTTGGCGGGCTGATGCTGTTCGGCGTGCTGTTCGCCGTGAACTCGTCGCTGCACAGCTACCTGATAGTCAGTTATGCCAAGGAAGACGGGGTATCGCTGGATGTGGGCTTCTATTACATGTCCAACGCGCTAGGGCGGCTGGTCGGTACGCTGCTTTCCGGTTGGGTATTCCAGGCTTACGGGCTGCAAGCCTGCCTGTGGATCTCCACGGCCTTCGTTGTGCTGGCTGCCCTGATTTCAATCGCCTTGCCACGGCACACCACCGTGGTTGCTCCGCGCTAGCCCCCGCTTTGCCGAGGACTGGCGCGCTGCGCTTGAATCACATTACCCGAACCTGGTACGCCGTTCGCTGGTTTCAAGCCACCGCCTTGGCGCTGCTGGTATTGGTCTGGCTGGCCGCAGCTCCTGCGGCCAGCCCTTTCGATGGGCCTGTAACGCCAGGGTCAGTCGTCGTGGCGGTGTTTGCGCCAGCCATAGTGATGGCCACGGTCGTGACGGTGGCGACGCCAGCCCCGATCGTCATCATCGTCGTCATAATCACGGTAGCGATGCCCACTTTCATCATCGTAGTCCCGGCCCATGTGGTTGCCCAAGGCACCACCCACACCGCCACCGGCCGCTGCGCCGATCATGCTGCCCGTAGTGCCGCCCATCTTGCGACCTACCACATTACCGCCAGCTGCACCCAAGGCGCCGCCAATGGCCGCCTCGCCACGGCTGTGTTTGTTGGCGCCCACCGCACTACCGGCCGCGCCACCCAGGCCTGCGCCGATTGCCGAGCCGGTGCTGCCGCCGATCGACTGGCCGACTACCGAGCCCAATACTCCACCCAATGCGCCACCTATACCTGCTTCGGTATTACCGCCTGCCGACGCAACACCGCTAAGCAGGCCAAGTGACAACAAGAGAATCGAGGAGTACTTCATTTGTGAAAGCCTCAAAGGGATACCGAGGCGATCCTGAGGCTCTGGAAGGGGGCTTACAATGAAAATCCGACGAGTAACACGGCTTGAGAAAATTTTCTAAGTTGCTGTTTTTAAATTGAAACTTTAGGAATTTTCAACGGTCGTAGGCTAATTGCGGTCCCAGCAGCTGGCGGCGAAGCTGGCTTCTGATCAGTCCTTTGCGTGCCCGCGAAACAAGCGAAGGTACTGCAACGACCGCGCAACTGCCCAGGCCGACTTAACGTTTGCGCTGCGAGTTGTCATCGCTTCTTTCTTCATCTCCCCTCCTATCCCTTGCTGTGTTCAGGCGAAGATGGCCCCGTGCCGCGTTTGATTCCACGCGGCCCGAGCACACCCCAGATGGCCAGGCCGACAACAGGCAGCGCCAACAGCAACAGCGCCCACATCGCCTTCGTCACCTCGGACTTGTCGCTGCGAAAAACACTGACGATGGCCCACAGATCGACCAACAGAATGATCGCCGCAACGGCGATCCAGAAATACGCCAGAGGCTCGGTCATGATCCCCTCTCCTCTGTTTGATCCGGCAGCAGTACGCGGCTCGCGCGTCCTCCTACCAAGAGGAAGCCAGCAGTCGCAACAAAGTTCAGGGAGCTTTACCTGACATCGATGAATGGCTCACAAGCAATGAACCAACCCCGCAAGAAACACGTCCACCAGAAAACAACGCACGAGTGACCGGCCATGGCGACCGACCCTGTACGCGAGGCCCTCGATTACCTCAAGGCCCACAAGCTGCTGCTGACCACCGCAGAATCCTGCACGGCCGGCGCCATGGTTGCGCTGCTGGCGGCAGTACCCGGTACCGGCGAGGTGCTGGAAAGCGGCTACGTGGTGTACTCGCCAAGTGCCAAGAAACGCCTGCTCGGCGTCAATCCCCAGACTATCGAACGCTACGGTCTGACCAGCGAGGCCGTAGCCTGGGAGATGGCGCTTGGCGCCTTGAAAGACAGCGACGCCACCGTCGCCATCGCCAGCACGGGTGTCGCCGGGCCGGAGCCGCAGGATGCCATCGCCCCAGGCACCGTGTGCTTCGCCTGGGCATTTGCCGGCGAGCCGCTGGCCGTGTTCACTCGCAGCCAGCGCTTTTTTGGCGAGCGCGCGGAGGTCATGCGCCAGGGTGCACTCTACGGGTTGTCGCACCTGGCCCATTACCACCAACGCTGGCTGCGCGGTGAGCGCGCCTGAGGGGGCTGCGAGCATGGACGAAGAGGAGCTGGTTTCAAGGCGCCATCCCGTCAAGGAAGACATGCGGATGCAGCAGCGGGTGTGGCGTTTCGAACGGGTCGGATGGTATGCCCTGGTGCTGATCGTGCTGCTGGCCCTGGCCGGGTTGTTCGGTAACGGCCCGCTCAGTGACGCACAGGTCTCGAGTGAAGACGGCCGGGTACAGGTGGACTATCAGCGTCTCAGCCGCAGCGGCACCACCGACAAACTGCGTATCACGGTTCGCGGCACCGCAGGGGAGCCTGTGATGTTGTTGCTCGGGGGCACCCTGCTGCGCGAAGCCAGCATCGAAACGCTGCAGCCACAACCGCAAGCATCGCGCTCCCAAGGCCGGTCGCTCCTGCTCCAGCTTGGTACCAGCAAAGAAGGGATCACCACTCTTTATCTGACCCTGCGCAGCGAATACGTCGGCACGCTCGAAGGTGTTGTCAGGGCTGGCCCGAGCAGCACAGTGCATTTCTCGACCTTTCTCTACCCCTAGGAGCGCGACATGGACTCCATTCTCCGTGCGGCAGGCATGTATATCGCGCTGATGCTGCTGTTTCGCGTGGCTGGCAGGCGCTCGCTGGCCGACCTGACCACCTTCGACTTCGTCCTGCTGCTGATCATTGGAGAGGCGACCCAGCAGGCCTTGCTGGGCGAGGACTTCTCATTCACCAACGCCATGCTGGTGATCGCCACGCTGATCGTTCTGGATGTCGGCCTGTCACTGGCCAAGCTCAACTCCAGGCGCCTGGCCCGGCTGGTCGATGGCCACGCGACACTGGTCGTGGATCAGGGGCGCTTTCTCCACCACCGAATGCGGCGGGCACGGCTGACCGAAGACGACATTCTCGAATCAGCCCGGGACAGCCAGGGTATCGAAAGCGTCGGGCAGATCAAGTTCGCCATCGTCGAGCGCAACGGCAAGATCTCGATCATCCCGCAGGAGTGACCCTACCTGCCGGGTACAAGGCAGCTGCGGCCCGGTACGTTGATCATCCGCTTTGAACCTTGTCGCACGCGCCTTACTCCATCGAAGGCAATCGTGATTTTTCCAACCCTGAAGAGGTGTTTCATGAACGCTATCGAACTGCTGATCCAGGATCATGAGCTGGTGAAAAAGCTGCTGGAGGAACTCTCCTCCACCACCGAGCGCGCGGTGAAGAAGCGCGCCGAGCTGCTCGAACGCATCAAGCAGGAAGTGACCATCCATACCGCGCTGGAAGAAGAAATCTTGTACCCGGCCATCAAGCAGGCCGGCGGCAAGGAAGAAGCGAAAATGTATTACGAAGCCAAGGAGGAGCACCGCACCGTCGACTCGCTGGTGCTGCCGGACCTGCTGCAGACCGAGACCGGCACCGTCGAGTTCGCCGGGCGGGTCAAGGTCATGAAGGAACTGCTGGAACACCATATCGAGGAAGAAGAAAGCGAGCTGTTCCCGACCGCCCGCAAACTACTGGGCAAACAGGAACTGGACAAGCTCGGACAGGCCATGGAGGCGCAGAAAAAGCTGCTCAAGGGCGAACAGCGTGCCGCGTGATGGAGGACTGGATCGACTTGCTTGACTGGCCGGCCATGGCCCTGACGGTGCTTGCCGCCTGGTGCATCGGTTCGCGGCGCCCTGGCCGGCGCAAGCTGGGTTTCTGCTGCTTCATCGCCAGCAATGTGCTGTGGGCCATCTGGGGGTGGCAGGCGCAAGCCTGGGCGCTGATCCTCCTGCAGGGTTGCCTGTGCGCCATGAACCTGCGGGGCTGGAAGAAAAATGCTGCTGTGGAGTCGGGCTGACGCCCGCTCACAAACCCGAGAGCCCAACGGCGAGGGACCAAACCATGATCGAACCCGACAACCCTGACCCTTACGTGGACGACATACCGCACAACCCGGGCGAACCTGTACCTGAACCAGAACAGGAGCAGGAAGCACCCGACTGGCCCGAAGGCCAGGTGCCGCCGGAGGAACAGTCTGACGGCTGAGGCTCAACCATCGAGCGGCGTTGTCTGCTTCGCCGGCAATGCCGCCCCCAGTCACCCAATCCTGCGCAAGGAGGCAAGCGTCTCCCGCTCCAGCCAGGCCAGCAGTGCCGGCAGTCGGCTACGAATGCCGTTGATGTTGAACGTGGCAATCTTCAGCGCTTTCATGCGTCGGGGTCGCTGACGTGGGCCTGTACGGCATCTTCCAGAGCACGTACATGGGCGTTATCGGCCAATGCCTTGAGTGCGAGCCAGTCGTCCCAATCGATGGCCCCATCGTCGCGCAGGGCCTCGGCGGTGCGCAGCAGTTCATGGTGGTAGGCATCCGGCGACTCACGGCGGTAACTGATGTCGTCGTACTGGGCGTACCAGGCCTCGAGCTCGGGGATGCTGCGGTCAATGCTCATGATGGGGCCCTCAAGGTGTCCTTTGCATTAAGAGCCTCCACCACGCAGCGACGTTCAAATTCAACGCCATTGGCCTGTCTTGTATGGCCATGTCGAGATCCTGAAGTTGCCCGCCCAGCCTCGGCGCATGAAACGAGCTTGCCGCGAACCAGGTTTCCCGGTTCACGGCGTATTTGAAGCGTTACTCAGGCAATCAGGTAGGAATGCCAGCCAGTCGCCACACAGGCGCTTGAACCGGTTCGGCCTGGCTGCGGTTGCGTGCCCACTGGGTCAGGGCAGCCATCATGGCAAAGCCGAGCAGGATCATCACCGGATAGGCCAGCAGCAACTCGGTCAGCGAGTATTTCCAGGCCAGTGGGCGACCGACGCCCAGCATCGCCGCATACAGCCAGGACACACCCGACAGTGCGCCGGAGAACAGCGCGAACATCCGCACGCCGAAATTCAGGTCGAGCAAGTTTCCCGCTTTGAGCAGGGCAGGCAAAACATAGCGATGCAACAACATGCCGTTAAAGGTCAACAACATGACGATAATGATTTTCGCTTGAAGTTTGGGATTGGCAAAATAGTTCATACCTTTATCAAGGTAGTCAATTCCAATCACTGCGGCGCCCGTGAGCCACAGGAATATCAGGGCATTGGCCACGGACTTCTGCAAGCGCGTCATATGCTGACTGTCATGCCCGGCCCCTTTATGGCCTTTCAACAAGTTCCTGACCATCTCGGCGTCACTGGCGAATACCAGGCCGATGGCAATGCAACAGGCCAGTAAATGAACGTAAATCACCGACAACCGCACCAGCTCCATGGATTCTTTCTGCCCGAACAGGCTAATAATTGTATTAATCTCCACGACGTTTTCTCCACGTAATGCGTTAGCGCTAGATGACCTTGCAATAGGCGCGCGAACGTTTTAATCGCAGCGGCAAGACCAAATTCAAATCGTTAGTTGAAATAGCAGATCGTTTTTAATACACACGGTGGCTCACCCGAAGAGCCTCGGTTGGGCATGGCATTGCTCCACTGGTTCGAAAAAAAAAGCCCCATGAGCATCCCTGCGATGCCGATGAGGTTGAACGTCCATAAGTTCTGGGGGAAAGGCACCAGGTGCGATCTTGTTGAAAGCACCTGCTGGCAAATAGGAGTCAGCCTCGCCCAAATCGTTCATTTCTCAGGCAAAACGACCGACAGGCGGTACACTTAGTCAAGTTAGTTAGTTTGCTAAGTTGTTATAGTTTGACCGAATGGAAAGTTTTCACGGCAACTGGATCCAAACTTCACAAGCGACTTTGAATGCTCTACTCCGCTATTTTGCAGTTCTCCTTTTGCGGCGGGCCGTGTCTGAAGTGCCATCAGTCGGGCCAAAAACAGCCCCATTCCGATCGCCAGGCGCAGCCAACGACCCATCTGTCGCCTTCAGCCTGACAGCGCCCGCAACTCGGCCCGGGTGCTGCCAGGCAGCACAGGTACCGTCAATGAGTGCCCAAAGCCGCTGACGCCTGATGCCCCGGCGCCTCCTCATCGATCTGCGCCAGGCTCAAGCGCGATGTCTCGCGCAACATCAGCGAGCACACCGCGACCAGTGCCAGTGCCCCCGCGCCATACAGCGCCACGCCCAGCGGGTCATGGTCGGTGAGGATCAGGATTGCCGTGGCAACGCTCGAGGCGGTGCCGCCACCCAGCGCGGCGCCGACCTGATAGCTGGCCGAGATGCCCGAATAGCGCATGCTGCGCGGGAACTGCTCGCCGAGGAAGGCCGGGATGGGCCCTTGGGTCGCGCCCATCAGCAGGCCGGTCAGGCTGTAGGCGCACAAGGCGATGGCGAAGCTCTTCATGCCCACCAGGGAAAAGAACACGAACAGCCCCAGGGCCATGGCCGCTGCGCCGAAGCTCATCACCGTGCGCCGCCCCAGGCGGTCCGACAGGTAGCCGAACAACGGTGCCGACAGCACGATGGCGACCGACAGCGTCAGGTCGAACATCAGCGCCTCGGTACTGCCGAAACCCACCTGCGTAGCGTACGTCAGGAAGAAGGTGCTGCCGATATAGGCGATGGTGCAGTAACCGAAGGCGATCCCGGTGCACAACAACAGCTGCCGCGGACGTTGGCGCAGGGCCTCGGTCAACGGCGCACGCACGGGCTTGGTCAGTGACGCAGTGGCCGCTGCCGGCGCCCTCAGGCGCGCGTACAGGCCGATCAGTACCAAGGTGCCACCCAGCCAGAACGGGATGCGCCAGGCGAAATCGACCAGGTTGTCGTCGAAGGCCGCGCTGACGATGGCGAACACTCCAGCACCGAGGATGCCCCCCACGCCGATCCCCATGCTGGTGAAGCTGCCCCACAACCCGCGCCGCCCCGGTGGCGCAGACTCGATGCCGAACAGCGCGGCGCCCCCCCACTCCCCGCCTGCCGCAAAACCCTGGACCAGGCGCAGCAGCACCAGCAGGATCGGCGCGACCACGCCGACGCTGGCATGGCCGGGCAGGCAGCCGATGAGGAAGGTACTCATGCCCATCAGCAGCAAGGTCGCGACCAGGACCTTCTGTCGGCCGATGCGGTCACCGAAGTGGCCAAACACCAGCCCTCCCAACGGTCGGGCAAGAAAGCCCGCACCGAAGGCGCTGAAGGCCACCAGCGTGGCGGTCAGGTGGTCCATGTGCGGGAAGAACACCTGGGGAAACACCAGTGCAGCGGCAGTGCCGTAGATGATGAAGTCGTAGAACTCCAGCGCCGTCCCCAGGCCGGAGACACAGAAGGTTCGCAAGGCGGAGCGGGATGACGCAGGGTGGGAATGGTGCGCATGCATTGTTGTTGTTCTCGTTCGGCGGTGCCGCCTTGGCTGGCGGCACCGGGTTGGCTCAGAAAGTGTCGAAGCCGGCCTTGGCCAGGTGCACAGGCGTACCGGCTACGTACTGCAGGGCACAGCGTTCGGTGTCGATGCCGACGCTGAGCAAGGTTTCCCAGCGCTCGGTATCGGGCATGGCCATGTCCGGGTGGAAGCAGATCGGCGCACGGTCGCCCTCGGCGCCGCACATGGCCTCGGCTCGGGCACGCAGGTCAGCGCTGGCCATCTGGCCGACCACCTGCTCAAGGTGGCCCAGGCGGCATTGGCTATCGGCACGGTCGGCGACCTGCTCGCCCAGGCTCAGTTGTGGGTCGAGGAAGTGGTTGGTGTGCAGCAGCCAGCCGTCTTCTCGTGGCAGCACCAGGGCAGTGCGCGCGGGGCTCAGTTCGATGCTGGCTGCGCGCGGGCTGCTGTCCTGCCGCGAGAACACTGTCAGCACGGTAGAGGCACTGACCCGCGCCGACCGGGCAAGCTCGATGGCCTCCTCGACACTGCTGGCCTCCTCCAGCAGACGCCGGGCGATGGCGTGCACCGGCACACCACCATGGTCGTTGTCACTGGCATGGTGGAGAATATTGAAGTGCAGACCGAGGCCCGCACTGTTCACACCCAGCTTGGCGAGCATGCCGAATTCGCAGAACAGTTTGACGAGCATGCCGCGTTCGGTGTGCAGCGCCAGCATCAGACCATGGGGGCACAGGCTGTCATGCCAGTCCCAGGTCTGCAGGGTCTGCGGCACACGCGCGCCACGGGGTGCATGCACGGTGGTGGAGCATTCACTGTGGCGGGTGCGGGCCGCCAGCACTTCGGTGCGCGCGTTCAGGCTCGCCAGTTGCCACAGCGGCAGGTCGGCACCGCGGGCCATGCCGACCACTTCAGCGGCCAGGCCCGGGCTCCAGGTTTCCAGGGCAGCCAGGCTGTTTTCGCCGATGCGTTGCGCCTCGCTCAAGGGCACGCCAACCCGTGGAAAAAAGCCCAGGTACAGTGCAGTGGTGGTACGGATCTGTTCGGCGAAGCGCGCGCCAATCTGGTGGCCGCGCTCGAACGGGTGGTGGATGTCGCTGACATGGGTGTGGATCTTCAAGGCGGGGAACTCCTGGTACAGGCCGGGGTGGTCAGGCAAGCACCGCTAGCCTAACGAGGCGCCCCCTGATCGATCATCGCCACAACCCGCACAACTTTTGTGCCCCGCTGGAAAAATTCAGCCCCACGCCAGCGCCTGCGCCCCCTGCCCGTGCAAATGTTCATGCAGCAAGGCAATGAACGCCTGCACCTTGCGGGTATTGCGCCGGTGCGGCAGGTACAGCACGTGTACCCAAGGGCCAAACGCGCTCAGGGCCCGCCAGTAATCAGGCATCACCTCCACCAGTTGCCCGTTGGCCAGGTAGGGCGCGGCGCACCAGGTGGGTACGAACTGCAAGCCCTGCCCATCGAGCAGGCAGGCCAGCAGGAAGTCGAAGTTGTCGCTCACCAGGCGGGGGGTGGGCTGGCGCACACGCAGCGTCTGGCCGCCGTGTTCGATCCACCAGAAGCTGCGGTTGAGCAGCGGGTGGCGCAGCAGCAGCCAGTCGTGCTGGGCATAGTTCTCCAGGGTGATCGCCTCGCCATGTCGGGCCAGGTAGGCAGGGCTGGCGCAAAGGATCACGCGGTTCTCGATCAGCGGCTGGGCGATCAGCTCCGGCTGGTCGGTGGGGCCGTCGCGCAGCGACAGGTCGTAGCCACCATCGATCAGGTCTTCGTTGGCATCGTTGAGGTTGACCTCCAGGCGCACCTGCGGGTGCTCGCGCATGAAGCGGCAACACACCTGGTTGAGAAATGCCGGGCCGAACGACGGCGGTGCGGTAATGCGCAGGGTGCCGCGCAGCGCGTGCTGCAACTGCTCCACTTCCTCGGTCACCCGTTGCAGGTGCATCAACGCCTGACGCGCGCCTTCCAGGTACAAGGTACCCGCCTCGGTCAGCGCCATGCGCCGGGTAGTGCGCTCGAACAGCCGCACGCCCAGTTCGCTCTCCAGGTGCGCGACGGCCTTGGTGATGGCCGACGGCGTCTTGCCCAGTTGCTCGGCCGCACGGCTGAAGCTGGCGTGTTCGGCGGCAGCGACGAAGATGGTCAGGGCCATCATCTTGTCCATGGTTTCTTCCTGTTCGGCACAAACGGTGGGAGTGATGCGAGGGTGGCGAGTATCTGCCCCTCCTATCAAACCCGCAAATGCCGGCGATTTGAATAGGCACGGCAAGGTCCGCTGCTTGCACCTTGGCAAATACGGGCTCGGGATTTTTTCCTCATCACGAAAAAAGTTGTGCCTGCCCTCGCCTTTATCCGCCCTAGCCCCCTGGCTAGGCTGCGGCGCCATCACGACAAGAACGAGGCACAGCATGAAACAGCTCCTGAAGATGGCAATCAGCGCCGGCCTGGCCTGCACCTGCGTGCCGGGTTTCGCGGCAGTGGACCTGATCCTGCACAACGCCAAGGTCTACACCGCCGAGCCCGGCCAGCCCTTGCAGCAGGCCGTGGCCGTCGAAGGCGAGAAAATCGTCGCGGTAGGTTCCGACCAGGCCGTGCTACGCCTGAAGGCCAAAGGCACCCGGGTCATCGACCTGGGTGGCAAGGTGCTGATGCCGGGCATGCTCGACGCCCACTCGCATGCTATCAAGGGTGGCCTGCAACGGGTGCTGGCCGACCTCGCCGGCGAGCAGGTTGCCCTGGACGAACTGGAACGGCGCCTGCGCCAGTGGCGCAGCGACGGCAAGGCCGTGCGCGGCGAGTTCCTTGTCGTCGGTGGTGTACCGGGCACCTACTGGAATGACATTCCAGCGCTGGAACAGCGCTTCAACCACGGCGAATGGGCCGAGCAACCGATCCTGTTCGCCGCCAACGACATGCACACCGGCTGGGCCAACCAGGCCATGCTCAAGCGCGCCGCAATCGATGCCGACACCATCGCTGCCCTGCCTGCCGAGGCACGCAACACCATTGGCCAACACCCGGACGGCACACCAAACGGTTTCCTCGCCGATGCCAGCTACTACCCGGTGACCGACCTGCTCCCCGCGCTGCCCCACGCCACCCTGCTGAACGCAGGGCGCATGGCCCTGGATTACTACAAACAGCTGGGCATCACCGGCTGGATGGACCCACTGGCCAACGAGTTGCCGGGGGCCGATGTGAACAACCATTCGCTGGGCGTGCTGCCGGTGTACAAGGATCTCTCCGCACGCGGCGAACTGACCGCCCACGTCGCCGCCCTGTTGATGGCTGACTCCAGGGCAAGCCCCGCTGACCTGGACGAGCTGGACAAGGTCCGCCGGCAGTTTCTCGGCGTGCACAACCTCACCCTGCCGGGCATCAAGGTGTTTGCCGACGGTGTTGCCGAAGCGCCAGCGCAAACGGCGGCAATGCTCGAACCCTACAGCAATTCCGGAAAGCACGGCGAACTGCTGCTGGACCCGCAGCACTTTGGCGAATTGGTCAGCGCCGCCGATGCCCGTGGCTGGCTGGTGCACGTGCATGCCATCGGCGACCGCGCCGTGCGCGAGGCACTCAACGGCATCGAGCAGGCCCGGCGTGATCGCCACAGCGGCATCCCCCACTCCATCACCCACTTGCAGATGGTCAACCCCAGGGAATACACCCGCTTCAAACAGCTCGACGTGATTGCCGCGATGCAGCTGTACTGGGCCAGCGCCGACCAATCGAACATGGAACTGGTCAAGCCGTATGTGGATGCCATGGCGTTCATGCACACGTTCCCGGCACGGTCGCTGCTCAAGCATGGCGCCACCCTTGCTGGCGCCAGCGACTGGCCGATCACTACCCCGGACCCTTGGAAAGCGATCTACCAGGCCATCAGCCGCAAGGGGCCCAACGGTGTGCTCAACGCGGCTGAAACCATCGACCGTCAGGTGATGTTCCAGGCCTATACCCTCAACGCCGCCCGGGCCATGCGTCTGGAGCAGCAGACCGGTTCACTCAAGGTCGGCAAGCAGGCCGACATGATCGTGGTTGATCGGGACGTGTTCGACGTCGATGCCGAAACGCTGCGCGATACCCATGTGCTGCAGACCTGGTTTGCCGGGAAGCTGATCTACGCGCGCTGAACTGCGGGCCTCATCGACGCGGTCTGTCAACTCATCCATTCCATCGATTTGACCGCGTCAAATTGCCTCATGTAGCTTGCCGCCCTCTTCGAAGCTGGGCCAAAGGTTTGCCGGGTACTTGAGCTGGGGCAGTTGGCGGAGAACCTGGTGGCCGTGTTCCTGGGGAATGCGGTGGGTGGGGCGATCTTCGTGGGGCTGGCATATTACGTTTCCTACGGTGTGCCTTCGCAGGAAACGTGTGAGGTGCAGTTAAACACCACGGCACCGCAGTGTCTGGCACCGGCTTCGCCGGTATTCGCGGCTAAAGCCGCTCCCACAGGTAGTACCCGTGCAGAACCCAGGGCACGATCCGCAGGACATGCCCCACTCCCCCTGCTGCACTACCGCGTAGGTGGGCTGGACAGTCGTTTCATGGCCGAAAACCCTGAGGTGCAGGTGCATCTTGAAGCCACCAACCGTCGTGTGGACGTATCAGGCGAAGGCCTCACGGTGGATTGCCCAATGCAGCACCTTGTTTCATCCAACCAGCTTGCTGGCGATGATGATTTCGCCGCTCAACACCTTGTGAATGGGGCAGGCATTGGCAACTTCCAGCAAGCGCGTGCGTTGCTCTTCGCTCAGCGGGCCGCTCAAACGAATGTCACGGGCAATCTGGATCCGGGGTTCGCGCCCCAGTTGTTCCTGCTCGATGCGGATATCCACATCAATGGCTTGCAACGGCATTTCCTTGCGATGTGCGTACATGGCAACCGTGATGGAGGTGCATGCGCCGAGCGAAGACAGCAACAGCCCATGGGGTGACGGACCGACATCCCCGCCCCCTGCCGCCGCGTCAACATCGCTGGCCCACTGGTGCAGGCCGTCTGTCACGTTCACCTCGTACGCCACGCCTGCAAAAGAGGCGCGAATAGCTCGCTCTGCCATTGAAACTCCTGATTGACGATTGCCTGTGGCCACCTGGCAACGCAGGCTGCAAAGCCTGAATGATAGATGCACGCCTGAACTGACGATAGGCGATGAAATGCACCGCAGCGTTCTGCCTGATGAACGCTGCCCCCCTGTTACTCGAGAATGGTGACGGCGGCTGTGGTCCCCGCGCGCAAAGGGGGCGCGTCGGCACTGCGCTCAAGGCGCAGCCGTACCGGGATGCGCTGGGCAAGCTTGACCCAGGTGTAACTCGGGTTGACGTTGGCCAGCAGGCGGTTGCCACAAGGCCATGAGAACCACCGCCATGGCTGCCCCCGCGGCGGTGCCCAGTACCTGGGCAAAACTGCGTTTTAGGGCCATGCCGGCCAACGACAGGCTGATGATGATCACGGTCATCAGCGCCCACTTCGGCTGCTCAAGGTCGAAGATGAACGCCAGGTAGAGGCACAGCAAGCCTGCAACGATGGTGCGCAGTGCGAAGAACAGCACCCCACGGCCAGGGTTCAAGGCCAGCTTGAAATACGAAATCAGTGGAGCCATCCGGCACCTCGGGACACGACCAGGGAACCGCGCAGGGGCGCATGGTTCGCCAGGCCGGGTTAGTACATTGACTGGAGGCGAAAGCAGGTTTACTGACGACAGGCTGGATTCCGGGACGCTGTGTCCCATCTCACGAACAGCGGCCCAGGTTTACCATTGGGTGCTCCTCCTGCGCATGACATGCTAAATACTATGTGCATGCACCCACCAAGGAGCCTGCGATGATCGCGGTACGCGAAGCCTGGAAAGCCGGCTTGTTCAAACGTGAACACTGGATGCGCAACCTTGTATCCGGCCTTATCGTTGGGGTTGTTGCGCTTCCCCTCGCCATGGCCTTCGCCATCG
Source organism: Pseudomonas sp. SF2 (assembly GCF_036858055.1). NCBI lineage: Bacteria > Pseudomonadati > Pseudomonadota > Gammaproteobacteria > Pseudomonadales > Pseudomonadaceae > Pseudomonas > Pseudomonas sp. SF2. The sequence continues at coordinate 268,581 of NZ_JAMBDI010000004.1, forward strand.
CGTCCGGGGTCAAGCCGGAGCAAGGTATCTACACGGCAATCATAGGCGGGTTGCTGGTTTCCCTGCTGGGCGGCAGTCGATTGCAAATCGCCGGGCCTACCGGAGCATTCATCGTGATCCTCGCAGGGGTGACGGCGAAGTACGGAGTCGAAGGCTTGCAACTGGCCACGATGATGGCTGGCGCCATACTGCTGGTGCTTGGCATTACCCGCCTGGGCGCAGTCATCAAGTTCATTCCCGACCCGGTGATCGTGGGTTTCACCGCCGGTATCGGCATTATCATCTGGGTGGGGCAATGGCGGGATTTCTTCGGTCTGCCCGAAATCGAAGGCGGGCACTTCCACGAAAAACTATGGCATCTGTTGCAAGCCCTGCCGGACCTCCACATTGCCACGACGCTGCTCGCAACCTGCAGCCTTGCCCTGCTGGTCCTTGCGCCAAGGTTGCCCGTGCTGAAACGCCTGCCCGCGCCACTAGTAGCCATGGTGTTCGCGACGCTCATTCAATCTCTGTTCCACTTTGACGGTGTGGCTACCATCGGCACCGCCTTCGGGGCGATTCCACAGGGTTTGCCATCGCTCACCTGGCCCGAGGTTTCCCTCGCGCGCGTGATCGAACTGATCGGGCCGGCCTTCGCGATCGCCATGCTCGGGGCCATCGAATCGTTGCTTTCTGCTGTCGTGGCCGACGGCATGGCAGGGACCAGGCACGACTCGAATCAGGAACTGATCGGCCAAGGGGTCGCCAACCTGGTCGTGCCGCTATTCGGGGGTTTTGCCGCCACCGGGGCCATTGCCCGGACAGCGACCAACATCCGCAATGGAGCTACCGGGCCACTGGCCGGCATCGTCCATGCCGTGACGCTGGTACTGATCATTCTGTTCCTCGCGCCGCTGGCGTCGAACATTCCACTCTGCGCACTGGCGGCGATTCTGTTCGTCGTCGCCTACAACATGAGCGAGTTGAAGCATTTCAAGCGCATGCTGCAACGCGCACCGAGAGCCGACATCGCCATCCTGCTCGTCACCTTCACCTTGACGGTGTTCAGCGACCTGGTGATTGCCGTGAATATCGGCGTCATCCTCGCCATGCTTCAGTTCATGCGCCGCATGGCATCGTCCGTCGAAGTCCAACAGGTGGTCGAAGAGGAACTGGCCAGTGAACTGCACAGCAACGGCCAGACATCGCTTCCCCCCGGCGTGATGGTGTACACCATCGAAGGCCCGCTGTTCTTTGGCGCAGCTGAAACCTTCGAGCGCGCGCTGTCACAAACGCATACCGACCCTGAGCTGCTGGTGATCTGCCTGAAGCGGGTGCCGTTCATGGATATCACGGGTCTGCAAACCCTGGAGGAAGTGATCCAGCAACTGCACAAACGCCAGATCGTGGTGAAACTGTGCGAAGCCAACAGCAAGGTGCTCGGCAAGCTGGAAAGGACCGGTATCTTGCGGCTGCTTGGCCCTGAGCACTATCACCACACGCTCGGTACAGCCCTGCTGGAAGCACAGGCAACAGCGGCAGAAAACTGAATTCACAAGCGGTACGCGTACCCTGTGGGAGCGGCNNGCCGGTGTTCGCGGCTAAAGCCGCTCCCACAGAGTCCCTGCTAATTCAATGAGTCATGTGCAGTTCCATGGGAGCCTGGCTTGCCGGCGACGGGCCTCAGGCCTGGCCCAGCAACTGGCTCAACACCGCACGCAACTTCCCCGGTTTGACCGGTTTGTTCAGCAACGGCGCACCGAGCTTGTTCAAGGCGCGTCGGCACTGATCGCTGCGGTCGGCGGTGATGATCACCGCGGGAATGGCGACGCCGAAATGTTCGCGCAAGTGCTTGACCACCTCGCAGCCGACCACGCCGTGGTCCAGGTGAAAATCCGCCAGGATCAATTCCGGTGCCTGCCCCTGCAAGGCCAGCAAGGCCCCGGCCTGGTCGGTCGCGGTAACCACTTCGCAGCCCCACTGCCCGAGCAGTGCGCCCATGCTCTCGAGGATGCTCACCTCATTGTCCAGTACCAGCAGGCGGCGGCCTGGCAGCGGGTTGCCGGCGCCCGGCTGCGGCGAAGCCTGGTGAACAGGCAGCGGCATCGCTTCGCCGATCGGCACGTCGATGCTGAACATCGAGCCACGCCCCGGCCACGAGCGCACCTCGACCCGATAGCCGAGAATCTTGGCGATCCGTTCCACGATGGCCAGCCCCAGGCCCACGCCCTTGCGATCGGCGGCGCGGCCAACGTCCAGTTGATTGAACTCGAGGAAAATGGCCTGCAGCCGATCTGCCGCAATGCCTCGCCCGGTATCCCACACCTCCAGGCGCAAATGGCTGCCGCGGCGCCTGGCCCCCAGCAGAATTTTGCCCTCATCGGTATAACGGCAGGCGTTGCTGAGAAAGTTGCGCAGGATACGTGTCATCAGCCGCAGATCGGTGCTGATGGCATAGTCGGCAATGCGCGCGCGCAGCTTCAGGCCGGCCGCATCGGCCACCGAGCGGAACTCCGAGACCAGTGGCCCGAACAATTCGTCGAGGCGGTACAGCGCCACGTCCGGCTTGACTGCCGCCTGGTCGAGCCGGGAAATGTCCAGCAGGTCGGTCAGCAGGTCTTCGGCGCCCTCCAGGGCCTGATGGGTACGCTCCACCAGCACTTTTTCCGCCTCTGGCAGTGGCCTTTCGCGCAAGGTCGAGATCAGCAGCCGCGCGGCATTCAGCGGTTGCAGCAGGTCATGGCTGGCGGCAGCGAGGTACTTGTCCTTGCTGCGGTTGGCGGTTTCCGCGGCGTCGCGGGCATCACGCAGGGCGCGGGCGATCTGTTTGCGCTCGGCGATCTGCTGTTGCAGGTTGCGGTTGGCCTCCAGCAACTCATCGGTGCGGGCGGCCACCCGTTGCTCGAGTTCGTCATTCAGTTGCTGCAGCCGCTGCTGGGCCTGCTTGCGTTCGGTGATGTCGGCGACAAACCCTTCCACCAGCCCTTCCTGACCGGGCTTGAGCAACAGGTTCATCAGCACATCAAGGTGGCTGCCGTCCTTGCGCCGCAAGCGGGTTTCATAGCCATGCAGGCTGCGTTCACGGGCTAGGGTCGCGGTGATGGCGTGCAGCTCTTCAGGCCCGCCGGCAAACAGGTCGGCGGCAAGGTCAGTCAGTGGAAACAGCAACGCTTGCGGGTTGTCGTAACCGAGCATGCGTGCCAACGCCGGGTTGGCGGCGCGCATGCCGTCTTGCAGGCTGGCCTGGAAAATCCCGTGCACGGCATTTTCGAACAGCCATTTGTAGCGGTTGCGTTCGGCCTCCAGCTCGTCCAGGCGCGCCGCCAACTCCGGGTAATGGCTCTTGCGCGCCGAGTGGTCGCCCAGCCCCAGCAGCCCGGCCAGCGCCCGCTGCTGCTCGTCAGAGGGCCTCGCCATAGACGACCTCGACATCACGCTGGCTCGACGCACGCGGGTTGGTGAGGATGCACGGGTCATCCATGGCATGTTGCGACAGGAACGGGATATCGGCCGTGCGCACCCCGTGCAGGCCCAGGGTTTCATGGAAACCAATGGCATGCTTCAGCGCGATCAGGTGCTCCACCAGGCGCCCGCAGATCTGCCGGTGGTTGAGGCCGCGGCAGTCGATGCCCAGCACTTCGGCAATCACCTTGAAACGCTCCGGTGCCGAGCTGTAGTTGAACGCCACCACGTGCTCCACCAGCACCGCGTTGCACAAGCCATGCGGCAGGTCGAGGAACCCGCCCAGGCTGTGCGACATGGCGTGGACCGCCCCCAGGATCGCATTGGAAAAGGCCAGCCCCGCCTGCATGCTGCCCAGCATGATTTTCTCGCGCAGGGCGATATCGGTGGGGTTGGCGATCATTTCTACCAGGTTGCCGTTGATCAGGCGCATGGCTTCCAGCGCATGGGGGTCGGTCAGCGGGCCGTGGCCGGTGGAGACGAAGGCTTCGATGGCATGCACCAGCGCATCGATGCCGGTGCAGGCCGACAGGAACGGGTCCATGCTCAGGGTGGTTTGCGGGTCGATCAGCGACACGTCCGGCACCACCGCCTTGCTGACGATGGAGAACTTCATGCGTTCCTGCTGGTTGGAAATGATCACGAACTGCGACACGTCCGCCGAGGTGCCGGCCGTGGTCGGAATCAGGATCAGCGGCGGGCTGGGCACGCGGATCATGTCCACGCCTTCGAATTCGAGGATGCTGCGCCCGTGGGCGACCACGATACCGATGGCCTTGCCGCAATCCATCGGGCTGCCGCCGCCGACCGCGACAATCACGTCACAGTGGTTTTGCCGGTAGATCTCGGCGCCGAGCATCACCTCTTCGACCCGTGGGTTGGGCGATACAGCGCTGTACAGGCAGTAGTCGATGCCCTGGGCCTGCAGGCTGGCCTCCACGTCCGCCACCCAACCAGCGGCAATCACACCGGGGTCGCTGACCACCAGCACCTTGCGCGCACCGAAGGTCTTGGCGTAATTGGCGACATTATGCCGGCAGCCGGCACCAAAGATGATCTCAGGCGAAACGAACTTGCGAAGCGGGCTGAAACTCTGGCTCATCGGAAAGCCTGTTCTTATTGTTCTGGAAGGTAACCGCCAGCGTAAAGCATCCCGCAGCGAAAGCAACCAGACCAAAGCGTGGCCAGCGCTCATTCGATCCAGTACTTGGCACGGGCCACCTCCAGAAACGCCAGGATGTCCTCGTCGAGCCCCGGCACACCGGGGAAGCGCTGTGCAAGGCGGTCGATGACCGCTGCCACGCTGCGCTGGCCGTCCAGCAACTCGAGCACCCAGCCGGCACTGGCGTTGAGCTCGATGATGCCCTCGGGGTACAGCAGCACATGGCACGCCTGGTGCGGCTCCCAGCGCAGGCAGAAGCCTTTGCGCAAGGCCAGGGCTTGGTTGCGATCGATCAGGTTCACAAGGGGGTTTACGCTATAAAGACCCGGCCATCGCTACGATGGCCGGACAGGCATCAACGATTGGCGAAGTACATCGTCACTTCGAAGCCGATGCGCAGGTCGGTAAAGGCGGGTTTAGTCCACATGGGGCATTCCTCTTCTTGGTGCCGGGCGATTCCGGTAGAGGCATTAATGCACGAGGGGCGACGGGGCCGAATGCTACTTTGGGACAGGTTTGCGGGGTGCGTTGGTAGGGGTAATACGGAGCTGCTGTGGATTTGTGCATGGCAGTGCCGGCCTCTTCGCGGGCTCGCCCGCTCCCACAGGGACTGCACAAGTTTCAAGACCAGTGCAATACCTGTGGGAGCGGGCGAGCCCGCGAAGGCCGCGACGCGGTTTAGAAGAAGCCCAGCGGGTTGATGTCGTAGCTCACCAGCAGGTTCTTGGTCTGCTGGTAGTGATCGAGCATCATCTTGTGCGTCTCGCGGCCCACCCCGGACTTCTTGTAGCCACCGAACGCCGCATGCGCCGGGTACAGGTGGTAGCAGTTGGTCCACACACGCCCGGCCTTGATCCCACGGCCCATGCGATAGGCACGGTTGATGTCACGGGTCCACAACCCGGCACCCAGGCCAAACTCGCTGTCGTTGGCAATCGCCAGCGCTTCGGCTTCGTCCTTGAAGGTAGTCACGCCAACCACCGGGCCGAAGATTTCCTCCTGGAACACACGCATCTTGTTGTTGCCCTTGAGCAGGGTCGGCTGGATGTAGTAACCGCTGGCCAGGTCGCCGTCGAGCCGCTCGGCACCGCCACCGGTGAGCAGCTGCGCGCCCTCCTCCTGGGCAATCTGCAAGTAGGAAAGAATCTTGTCGTATTGCTGCTCCGAGGCCTGGGCACCGACCATGGTCGCGGTGTCCAGCGGGTTGCCACGGGTAATCCTGGCGATCTTCTTCATCACCTCGGCCATGAACGGCTCGTAGATCGACTCCTGGATCAGCGCCCGCGACGGGCAGGTGCACACTTCGCCCTGGTTGAAGAATGCCAGCACCAACCCTTCGGCAGCCTTTTCGATGAACTCAGGCTCGGCCTGCATGATGTCTTCGAAGAAGATGTTCGGCGACTTGCCGCCCAGTTCGACGGTGGACGGGATGATGTTCTCGGCCGCGCACTTCATGATATGCGAGCCCACCGGGGTGGAGCCGGTGAAAGCGATCTTGGCGATGCGCTTGCTGGTGGCCAGGGCCTCGCCGGCTTCGCGGCCAAAGCCCTGGACGATGTTCAGCACGCCTGCCGGTAGCAGGTCGGCGATCAGCTCGGCGAAAATGGTGATCGACAGTGGCGTCTGTTCCGCCGGCTTGAGCACCACGCAGTTGCCTGCGGCCAGGGCCGGGGCGAGTTTCCAGGCGGCCATCAGCAGCGGGAAGTTCCACGGGATGATCTGCCCGACCACGCCCAGCGGTTCGTGCATGTGGTAGGCCACAGTGCCTTCGTTGATCTCGGCGGCGCCGCCTTCCTGGGCGCGGATGCAGCCGGCGAAGTAGCGGAAGTGGTCCGCCGCCAGCGGCACGTCGGCATTGAGGGTTTCGCGCACGGCCTTGCCGTTGTCCCAGCTTTCGGTAACGGCCAGTACTTCCAGGTTCTGTTCGATACGGTCGGCGATCTTCAGCAGCACCAGGGCACGGTCCTGCACCGAGGTCTTGCCCCAGGCCTCGGCAGCGGCATGGGCGGCGTCCAGGGCCTGCTCGATGTCCTGGGCGCCAGAGCGCGGGAACTCGGCAATCGGCTGGCCGTTGACCGGCGAACTGTTGGTGAAGTACTGGCCGCCCAGCGGCTGCACGAACTCACCGTTGATGAAATTGCCGTAGCGTGGCTTGAAGGACACGATGGCGCCTGGGGTTCCGGGTTGTGCGTAGATCATGCTGAGCCTCTGTGGGTCGATGCCTGTCCAGCGACAGGCGATGAGCCGATGGTAAAAAGCCCCGCCTGCCGGGCGAATGCATCGTTGGCAGCGGGGCTCTCGTCATTTGGTAGTAGGGCCGCTTGCCGCAGGGTCCCTGGCAGCAAGCGGCAGGCTGTCGGCTTAGCGACTGGCGCTTGCCGTTTGCAGTTGCTTGGGCAGCTTGAAGGTCCAGAGCATGCCGCCCTGGTTGAAATCCTTGACCCGCTTGGCCACTTCGCCGCCCCACAGCGGCACCGCACCGCCCCAGCCGGAAACCACCGAAACGTACTGTTCGCCGTCCATTTCCCAGGTGACTGGCGAGCCGAGCACGCCGGAGCCGGTCTGGAACTCCCAGACCTTGTCGCCGGTCTTGGCGTTGAACGCCTGCAGGAAGCCTTCCGGCGTACCGGTGAACACCAGGTTGCCCTTGGTGGTCAGCACTCCGCCCCACAGCGGCGCATAGTTCTTGTGGCGCCACACTTCCTTGCCGCTGACCGGGTCGATGGCGCGCAGCACGCCGATGTAGTCTTCGTTGAGCGGCTTGATGGTGAAGCCGGCGCCGAGGAACGCCGCGCCCTTCTTGTAGGCGATGCCTTCGTTCCAGATGTCCATGCCCCACTCGTTGGAAGGCACGTAGAACAGCCCGGTGTCCTTGTTGTAGGCCATCGGCATCCAGTTCTTGGCACCGAGGAACGCCGGGGCGACGAACACCGAACTGCCCTTGGCCTCGCTACCCGGCGCCCCCGGCCGGCTGGCTTCGTTGTAGATCGGCCGGCCATCCTTGTCCAGGCCGGTGGCCCAGGTGATCTTGTCGACGAAGGGGAAGCCGCGGATGAACTTGCCGTTGGTGCGGTCCAGCACGTAGAAGAAGCCGTTGCGGTCGGCAGTGGCGGCGGCCTTGACCTCTTTGCCGCCGTCCTTGTAGTTGAACGAAATCAGCTCGTTGACGCCGTCGAAGTCCCAGCCGTCATGCGGCGTGCTCTGGAAGTGCCACTTGATGGTGCCATCGTCCGGGTTCAGGGCCAGGCGCGACGAGGAATACAGGTTGTCGCCCGGGCGCAGGTGCGAGTTCCACGGTGCCGGGTTGCCGGTGCCAAACAGGATCAGGTTGGTTTCCGGGTCGTAGTAACCGCCAAGCCATGGCGCCGCACCGCCGGTCTTCCACAGGTCGCCGGGCCAGGTCTTGCCCGCCTCGCCGCCGGAAATGCCATTCTCGATCGCCTTGCCGTCCTTGTACACGTAACCCATGTGCCCTTCCACGGTCGGGCGCATCCACAGCAGTTCGCCGTTTTCCGGGTTGTAGGCCTGGATCTTGCCCACCACGCCAAACTCGCCACCGGCGACGCCAGTGATCAGCTTGCCGTTGACGATCATCGGCGCAGCACTGATGGAGTAACCTTCCTTGTGGTCGGCCACCTTCTTGCTCCATACCACCTTGCCGGTGTCCTTGTTCAGCGCCACCAGCTTGGCGTCAAGGGTGCCGAAGAACACCAGGTCGCCGTACAGTGCCACGCCGCGGTTGATCACGTCACAGCACGGGCGAATGTCATCGGGCAGGCGCGCATCGTATTGCCACAGCTTCTTGCCGGTACGGGCGTCCACGGCGAACACCCGCGAGTAGGAGCCGGTCAGGTACATCACCCCATCCTTGACCAGCGGCTGGGCCTGCTGGCCGCGCTGCTTCTCGCCACCGAAGGAAAACGCCCAGACCGGCCGCAGGTCCTTGACGTTGTCGGTATTGAGCAGGTTCAGCGGGCTGTAGCGTTGGCCCTGCACGCCCAGGCCATTGGTCACGATCTGCTGCGGGTTCTTCGGGTCCTGGAGAATTTCTTCATTGCTGACAGCGGCGTGGGCCGCGCCGGCAAGCAGCATGGCGCTGAGCACCAGGCTCAAGGCGAACACAGGACGACGTGGGGATCGGGTCATGACGGCTACCTTTGGTTTTTTTGTTGTATCCGGGAAAACTTCCCGGTGTGTCGGGAATTCTTGGTCCCGACCTGCTTGCCAACAATTGCCCGCAGTGCGGAGTTTTCTAGTTCCTTGGTATGGGGCTTGGGATTTGGGTTGGTGCGCATATCGAGCGCCGC
>NZ_JAMBDI010000040.1:0-4402 GCF_036858055.1 Pseudomonas sp. SF2
CGCCTACACCATGGTGCACAAGGCGCCACAGCGAACCCTGGGCTGAGCCCTTTAATGAAAGGAACCCGCACACTGCGGGTTCTTTTCATTGTGATCCAAACTGCTGTCGATACTGGCTTGGGGTCACTCCGATACGCTCGCAGAACACCTTGCGCATGTAGCGAGCACTGCAAAAACCGCATCGCGAGGCGATGGTTTTGAGTGGCCAACGACCAGCAGCACCTTCGCCACTTCCAGGGCTAATTCTTTGCCGTGATCCTCTGCAACGATCGCTAGCGCCATGTCGATTTCAGCGGTGATACCGCTGCTGGTCACAAGATTGCGATCCATCACAAAGATCTGCTCTGCTTCGACCTTAGGATCAGGAACTGCATGAATAGATATCCTGAGTGCAAAGCACTCAGTCCTGATCCGTCGGATGCAATCGTCATATGCATTGTCGATGACGATTCATCTGTGCGAAAGAGCCTCTCGAACCTATTGCGCTCAGCAGGATTTGATACCCTGGCATTCGCGTCAGGGGAGGACTTCCTTGCCTCGCCACCTGCTTTGAAGGCCGGTTGTGCCTTGCTCGACCTCAAAATGAAAGGGCTGTCGGGTGCGGATGTGCAGAAAGAGCTGTGCCGGCTGCAAAGCCGCTTGCCGGTTATCTGCATGTCAGCTCATTGGGACGATAGTGCTCCATCAGGGGCGATGTACCATGGTGCGATTGCATGCCTTTCAAAACCGTTCACGGAAGAAGCCTTGCTCGAAGCGGTCGACGAGGCGACTCAAGGTTCTGATCAGTGAGTACCAAACTCCTTTGAGCGCGGCCTCGGAGCACAGTTTTTCAAGAGTTCTGGCAGCTGGCTAAATACTCTCTAGGCTCACCCTTTCTCTGAGAGCCTGAAATGTCTAGCCTCCGAATCCTTCTCGTTTCTGCTGCGCTATTGAGCGCGAATGTCTCGTGGGCACAGCCGCCTGCGCCCATTCATACCCAAGTGCCAGGTTACTTCCGCCTAGCAGTGGGTGATTACGAGGTCACCGCACTCTTCGACGGATACAACGATCTGGGGCCGAGCCTGTTGGAAGGACTTGCCCCTGAAAAAATCCGTCAGCAACTGGTAGAGAATGCCGTTGACCCCGAGCGTATGCAGACCTCGTTCAACGCCTTTGTCGTGAATACCGGTAAGCACCTTGTGCTGGTAGATAGCGGTGCTGGGCATTGCCTACCTCAGACGGCCGGATCGCTGGAGTCGAACCTTCGCACCTCTGGTTACAAGCCAGAGCAAATCGATACCGTCCTCCTCACCCACATGCATTTGGATCACGTCTGCGGTTTGGTGACCGAATCGGGTAAGGCCCTGTTCCCGAATGCCCAGGTCTACGCCACCAAAGCTGAGGCGGATTATTGGTTGAGCCCGCAAGAGAAAGCCAAAGCGCCGGCAGGTGGCAAAGAGTACTTTGACATCGCAGTCAATTCGCTCAAGCCATACCGTGACGCTGGCCGCTTCAAGACATTCACCCCGCCTCAGCCGCCTATTCGTGAGGTGGAAGTCATAGCCAGAGCTGGCCATACACCCGGCAGCGTGACTTACCGGTTCGAATCGGGTGGCAAAGCCATCGTTTTCATTGGTGACCTGATCCACAGTGCTGCGGTGCAGTTCGATCATCCCGAGGTTTCTATTCACTTCGACACAAAACCTGAACAAGCGATTGCTTCCCGCAAAGAGGAATTCAACGATCTGGCCGAGCGGGGCGAATGGCTTGCAGCAGCGCATCTGCCGTTTCCAGGCATCGGCCATTTGACTATGAATGGCCAAGCATATCGTTGGGTACCTGCTTTGTTTGGACCTTATCAACGTGCCGCTGAAGTCCCGCTGCTCAAGTAGTCCAGATCGGCTGATGCTTGTCGGCCAGGGCACATCTCGCAAGTGAGTCGGGCAGTTTTGTGTCGCCGCATGTCTCCACACGCGAAAAGCCCGTGCATCACTGCACGGGCTCGGATGGGGATATTGTCGGATGAATCAGGACAGGATGGTTGAAAGCTATGGGTTTTAAACGGATCACCGTGCTGTGCCGGTGGCGTTGTCTGCGGTATGGATGCCATTCTGAAGTGCATATCGGATAGGGACAATCAGGCAAAAGCAAGAACTTTTGATTTAAAAAAAGGGACAATCAAGTGGACCGATTTGAATGCATGCGGACCTTCATAGCCACCGTTGACGCCAGCGGATTCACGGCGGCGGCGAGGATTCTGCATGTACCGCGCTCTAAGGTGAGTAAACAAATCCAGGCGCTGGAAGAAGCGCTTGGAGTACAGCTGCTGCATCGCACGACCCGCAGCCTGCACCTGACGGAAGCAGGCTGCGAATACTACGAAGCGTGTCGAGAAGTGGTGGCTTCGTTGGATGAGGCGGAGCAACGAGCACGGAGTGGATTGGCGCAAGTCCAAGGCGTATTACGAGTAAACGCTCCGATGTCCTTCGGTCTATGCCGTCTGGGTCCGCTGCTCCCTCAATTTCATGCGCTGTATCCGAAGGTAGAACTGCAGCTTGTTCTGAGTGATCAGCAGGTCGATCCTATCAAGGGCGGCTTCGACGTCACGATCCGCATTGCGAGTCTTGCTGACTCCTCGCTAGTAGCCAAGCATCTCTCTCCCGCACCGAGGGTCCTGGTTGCTTCACCAGGTTATTTGGCTCAGCACGGCTTTCCTGAAACGCCTAAGGACCTGGCCTGTCACAAATGCCTCAATTATGGGTATCTGCAGAGCGGCGCTAGCTTGCAACTGAGCAACGGAAAAGAAATCCAGCGTGTTCACGTGACCGGACCGCTGCACGCCAACAATGGCGATTTGCTTGCGCAGGGTGCAGAGGCGGACATGGGTATTGCCTTGTTGCCATTGTTTATCGTGGACAAGGCGTTGGCCGAGGGGAGGTTGGTTCAGGTGCTGAAAGATTGGGAGGCCCCGCCCATTTCAATTCATGCGGTTTATCCCACAGCTCGAAGGGTCCCGCTCAAGACACGGGCCTTCCTGGACTTTCTCGCCGCTGAGCTCCGGATTCCGGAGACTGCAGCGGTATCTTAGGTATGATTCTTGTGACGCAAAGAGGGTTGCACCTGAGGGTCACACAACCTTGGGTTTCGGAGTAAAGGCCGGTGCCTTGAAAACCCAGGCGCCTGGCCCGGTGATAGCCAAACCGACAAACAATACAGCGAACAACCAGGCGAATTGTGCTTCCTCCAACGTCCATTCCGGATGCACTACTAATAGGGCAACACCGAGGACGGCCAAGACCGGGAGGCAAGCAAGGCGTGCAAATATGCCGAGTATGAGCAAGATGGGGCAGAGAACTTCAGCGAAGACTGCCATGGCCAACGTCAACGTCGGACCTAGGCCAAACGGATCCTCGATACGCTGTAGCTCTGTGCTCCAGTTCAGCAGCTTGGGCAACCCGTGGATCTGCAGAAGCAAAAGCGCGGCAGAGACGCGAAAAAAAAGTAGTCCCAGTGGCACCGAGATACCTGCGAGGGGGCTCTCTTTCTGCGGGAATTCAGACTTAGACATTGAGAATAAACCTCCTATCGTGACGATGACGCCTTGGATCACCGTTAAAAATGGTGCGATTGCCGCGAGCTATTTCGTAACCGGGCTTCGCATCGCATGTTTCAAAGCAGAAAGTGCTGCTCTGAAGAGCATGAGGGTGAGCCCACCAATTCCCACTGCGGCCAGACCCAGCAGCAGGTAGTCTTTTAAGCTGTCAAAGGCATACAAGATTGGCCGACCAAAGCCTGCGCCGAGGGCCAGAGCGCTACTGCACCAAAGGAGCGAGCCGAGAATGCTGTAGGCGACGAAGTGCGATTTGGGCATAGCCATTTGGCCGGCCAACAATGTTGAGACGGCGCCTGCGCCAGGTACGAATTTGGCGAAGACTAAGACTACCGGTCCATACCTCAGGTAAGCCTTCCTGCCTTGAGCGAAGGCCGCCCCCATCTTGGGAGAACCCCGACAGATTCGTCTGGTGAGGACTTCGCCGAAACGGCTGCCCATCCAGTACCAGATACTGTCCGCCACCAAGCACACAACCACAGCCATGGCGATGACCAAGGCAGGATCGGGCGCGCCGTGCTCGCTAGCGAAGGCGCCTGCAAGCACGAGTGAAGGGTAGGACGGGATTGGTAATCCAATCTGGTCGCCAAACACATTCAATGCGAGCAGCGACAATGGGTGATTGACTGCGAAGCTCTCAATTGGACTCATGGCGGCACCTCTTCTGGGCTCGACTACCGTCGGATCGCTGAACGCAGGGTGCGACGAGTCAGCGCGAAACCAGCCGCTTGAGATATAGCCTCAAGCGGCTGGTTTCACGGCTAACGGTCAGGACACCTTACGTTGGGGGGCTTTGTGCACCATGGTGTAGGC
>NZ_JAMBDI010000041.1:0-26056 GCF_036858055.1 Pseudomonas sp. SF2
AACAAATGTAGGAGCGAGCTTCGCTCGCGATGCGCCGCGCGGGCGGCGCTCGATCTCACAGGCGCCGGACCTCTCAAGGCATGCACCCACAGGCCCAGCGCAAAACCCCAACCAGATCAACAATCCTTGAACTGCGCCTCACGCTTGGCAATGAACGCAGCCATACCTTCTTTCTGGTCTTCAGTGGCAAACGCCGCATGGAACACCCGTCGCTCAAAGCGCACACCCTCGCTAAGGGTGACTTCGAATGCACGATTGACGCTCTCTTTCACCATCATGCTCACCGGAATCGACTTGCTGGCAATGGTCGCCGCCACCTTCAGCGCCTCTTCCACCAGCTCCGCCTGCGGCACGATACGCGCCACCAAGCCAGCACGCTCGGCTTCCTCAGCGCCCATCAGGCGACCGGTCAGGCACAGTTCCATGGCCTTGGCCTTGCCCACCGCGCGGGTCAGGCGCTGGGTGCCGCCCATGCCCGGCAGCACGCCAAGGTTGATTTCCGGCTGGCCGAACCTGGCATTGTCCGCCGCCAGGATGAAGTCACACATCATCGCCAGCTCGCAGCCGCCGCCCAGGGCAAAACCGGACACTGCAGCAATGATCGGCTTGCGCCGGTTGGCAATACGGTCGGAATCGCTGAACAGGTCGTCAACGTAGATTTGCGGGTATTGCAGCTCGGCCATTTCCTTGATGTCGGCGCCAGCGGCAAAAGCCTTGGCGGAGCCGGTCAGCACCACGCAGCCGATGTTCGGGTCACGCTCGAGCTGGTCCAGGGCCTGGTTGATCTCGCCGACGATCTGCGCGTTCAGCGCGTTCAGCGCCTGCGGGCGGTTGAGGGTGATCAGGCCGACCTTGCCGTGGATGTCCAACAGGATGGTTTCGAATGCCATGCAGACTGCTCCTTCAAAGATTGCGCGCAATGACCATGCGCTGAATGTCGCTGGTGCCTTCGTAGATCTGGCAAACCCGAACGTCGCGGTAGATCCGCTCCAGCGGGAAGTCACTCAGATAGCCATAACCGCCCAGGGTCTGCAAGGCATCCGAACAGACCTTTTCGGCCATTTCCGAGGCAAACAGCTTGGCCATCGAGGCCTCCACCAATGCCGGGCGCCCGGCATCACGCAGTGCGGCAGCATGCAGCACCATCTGCCGAGCCACGGCAATCTTCGTCGCCATGTCGGCCAGGCGGAAAGCCACCGCCTGGTGCTCGATCAGCGCCTTGCCGAAGCTCTGCCGCTCGTTGGCATAGTCGCGCGCCACTTCGAACGCAGCACGGGCCATGCCCACCGCCTGCGAGGCGATGCCGATGCGGCCGCCTTCGAGGTTGGCCAGGGCGATCTTGTAGCCCTCGCCTTCGGCGCCCAGGCGGTTGGCCACCGGCACACGCACATTGTCGAAGACGATCTGGCAGGTGTCGGAGGCGTGCTGGCCGAGCTTGTCCTCGACCCGCGCCACTTGATAGCCGGGCGAATCGGTAGGCACGATGAAGGCGCTGATACCGCGCTTGCCAGCGTCCGGGTCGGTCACGGCGAACACGATCACCACCCCGGCGTTCTGCCCGGAGGTGATGAACTGCTTGCTGCCGTTGAGCACGTAGTGGTCGCCATCCAGACGAGCACGGGTCTTCAGGCTGCTGGCGTCGGAGCCGGCCTGCGGTTCGGTCAGGGCGAAGGCACCGAGCATCGCACCGCTGGCCAGCGGGGTAAGGAACTGCTCTTTCTGCTGCTCGCTGCCAAAACGCAGGATCGGCACACAGCCCACCGAGTTGTGCACGCTCATGATGGTCGAGCAGGCGCCATCACCGGCGGCGATTTCTTCCAGAGCCATGGCATAGGCCACGTAACCGGTGTCGCTGCCGCCCCACTGCTCCGGCACCAGCATGCCGAACAGGCCCAGCTCGGCCATCTCCTCGATGGCCTCCTTGGGGAAGCGGTGTTCCTTGTCCCATTGCTCGGCAAACGGCTTCAGGCGCTCCTGGGCAAAGGCGCGTACCGCGTCGGCGATCTGTTGTTGCTCGTCAGTTACCAGCATGCTTCACCTCAGTACAGGCATTCGACAGCCATGGCCGTGGCCTCGCCACCGCCGATGCAGATGGCCGCCACGCCACGGCGCAGGTTGTTCTGGCGCAGGGCCGACAGCAGGGTCACCAGGATGCGCGCACCGGAAGCGCCGATCGGGTGGCCGAGGGCACAGGCGCCGCCATGGATATTGACCTTGTCGTGTGCCAGGTCGAGGTGCTTCATGGCCGCCAGGGTAACCACGGCGAAGGCCTCGTTGATCTCGAACAGGTCGACCTCGGCCAGATTCCAGCCAGTGCGTTTCATCAGCTTGTCGATGGCACCGATCGGCGCGGTCGGGAACAGAGCCGGGGTGTCGGCGAAGGCGGCGTGGCCGTGGATCACCGCCAGCGGCTTGAGGCCGCGCTTGTCGGCTTCGGAGCGGCGCATCAGCACCAGCGCCGCAGCGCCGTCGGAAATCGAGCTGGAGTTGGCGGCGGTTACCGTGCCGCCTTCGCGGAAGGCCGGCTTGAGCTGCGGGATCTTGTCCAGGCGCGCCTTGGGCGGCTGTTCATCGTCCTTGATGACGCGCCTTTCCTTACCCTCGGTGACTTCCACCGGCACGATCTCGGCAGCAAACCGGCCACTCTTGATTGCGTCCTGGGCACGGGTCAGCGAGGCAATGGCGAACTGGTCCTGGGCTTCGCGGCTGAAGGCGTTGGCCTGCGCGCAGTCTTCGGCAAAGGTGCCCATCAGGCGGCCTTTGTCGTAGGCGTCCTCCAGGCCATCCATGAACATGTGGTCGATGATCTTGCCGTGGCCCATGCGGTAGCCGCCACGGGCCTTGTCCAGCAGGTACGGCGCGTTGGTCATGCTTTCCATGCCACCGGCCACCACCACATCGGCGGTGCCGGCCAGCAGCAGGTCATGGGCCATGATCGCCGCCTGCATGCCCGAACCGCACATCTTGTTCAGGGTTGTGCAGGTGGTGTGCTTGTCCAGCCCGGCGCCCAGCGCGGCCTGGCGGGCCGGGGCCTGGCCCTGGCCGGCCGGCAGCACGCAGCCGAACAGCACCTGTTCGACACTGGCGGCATCGATGCCGGCGCGCTCCACGGCGCCACGGATGGCCGCGCTGCCCAGTTGCGGTGCAGTCAGGCTCTTGAGGTCGCCCTGCAGGCCACCCATGGGCGTACGCACGGCGCTGACGATAACGATCGGGTCATTGGCGAGGGTCATGTTCGTTCTCCTTACTTGGCAGCCATGCGCAGTGCACCGTCGAGGCGAATCACCTCACCGTTGAGCATGCTGTTCTCGATGATGTGACGGGCCAGCGCGGCGTATTCCTGCGGGCGACCCAGGCGCGGCGGGAACGGTACACCGGCAGCCAGCGAGGCGCGTACTTCCTCGGTCATGCCGGCCATCATCGGCGTTTCGAAGATGCCAGGGGCAATGGTCATTACACGGATGCCGAAGCGCGCCAGTTCACGCGCGGTCGGCAAGGTCAGGCTGGCGATGGCACCCTTGGAAGCTGCGTAGGCGGCCTGCCCGATCTGGCCGTCATAGGCGGCGATGGAAGCGGTGTTGATGATCACCCCGCGCTCGCCACCCTCATCGGCAGCCCCTTCGGCCATGGCCGCAGCGGCCAGGCGCAGCAGGTTGAAACTGCCGATCAGGTTGACGTTGATGACCTTGGCGAAGCTGGCCAGGCCATGCGGGCCCTGTTTGCCCAATACCTTTTCGGCACCGACGATGCCGGCGCAGTTGACCAGCCCATGAATGCTGCCAAAAGCGCTGACGGCCGCATCGACCGCCGCCTGCGCCGCTTGCTCGTCGCTGATGTCGGCCACTGCGAAACGGGCGTTGTCGCCCAGCTCGCGGGCCTTGGCTTCCACGGCCTGGGCATTGAGGTCGACCAGCATGACCTTGGCGCCGGCCTCGACCAGCATCTGCGCGGTTGCCGCGCCCAGCCCGGAGGCGGCGCCGCTGACGATGAAGTGTTTGTTGGCTATTTGCATGATCGGTTTCCTTTCAGGCGCTGGCAGGGGTGGCCTGTTGCGCTTGTTGTTTGGCGACTTCCTGATTGCGCAGGATGAAGCGTTGCAGCTTGCCGCTCGGGGTCTTGGGCAGCTCGCTGACGAATTCGATTTCTCTTGGGTAAGCATGGGCGTACAGGCGTTGGCGCACGTGCTGGCGCAAAGCCTCTTCAAGCTCGGCGCTGCCCTGGCAACCGCTGGCCAATACCACGAAGGCCTTGATCAACTCGGTACGCTCGGGGTCCGGTTTGCCAATCACCGCCGCTTCGATCACCGCCGGGTGCTCGATCAGGGCGCTCTCCACGTCGAACGGGCCGACCCGGTAGCCGGAAGTGGTGATCACATCGTCGCTGCGGCCGACGAAGCTGATGCTGCCGTCCTGGTTCAGCTCGACGGTGTCGCCGCTGAGGTAGTACTTGCCGACGAAGGCTTTGGTCGGCAGGCCGTGGTAGCCCGCGAACCAGCACAGCGGCGACTGCTCGCGGTCGACCGCGAGGATACCCGGCTGACCGGCGGGCAGCTCGTGGCCCTGCTCGTCCAGCACCACGATGCGGTGACCAGGGATGGCGAAGCCTGCCGAGCCGAGATGTACCGGGTGCTGCAGGCCATGGTGGTTGCACAGCACCATGCCCAGCTCGGTCTGCCCGTAGTGATCGTGGATGGTCACACCCAGTTCGTCGGCGAACCAGCGGATCACTTCCGGGTTGAGCGGTTCGCCAGCACTGCTCACCACTCGCAGGCGGCCCTTGATCGGCGCGGCGAAACCATCCCCGGCAGCAATCAGCAGGCGGTACGCGGTGGGCGAGCCGGCCAGGTTGGTGATGCCCAGCTTGTCGATCACCCGCGCGCAGCTTTCAACACTGAACGGGCCATCGTAGAAGGTGGTGGCATGGCCCAGCGACAGCGGCCCAGTGACTGCGTAATACAGGCCATAGGCCCAGCCCGGGTCGGCCAGGTTCCAGAAGTTGTCCTCGGGGCGCAGATCGATGGCATCGCGCATGTAGCCCTGGAACGCGACGATGGCGCGCAGCGGCACTTCCAGCGGTTTGGCCGGGCCGGTGGTGCCGGAGGTGAACATCAGCAGGAACGGGTCGTTGCCCGAGCGCATCACCGGCTCGCATACGTCTGCGGCACTGTCCAGACACTGCTGGAAGTCCAGCTCGCCGCTGCGGGCCTTGACAGTGATGATGGTCGGGCAGGCGTGCACATCGTCCAGCTTGGCGCGGTTGTGGCTGTCGGTGATGACCACGCGGGCATGGGATTGCTCAAGCCGGTGCTCGATAGCCTTGGGGCCGAACGCAGTGAACAGCGGCTGGTACACCGCGCCGAGGCGCCAGGTAGCGAGAATGGTAACAAGCAGCTCGGGGGTTCGCGGCATCAGCCCGGCAACCCGATCACCGGGGCCTACGCCCTGCGTCTTGAGCACGTTGGCGAAGCGGGCGGCCTGGTTTTTGAGCTGATCGAAGCTGTAGCGGGCACTGTTGCCATCGCGGTCTTCGTAGATCAGCGCCAGCTTGCCCTCACCGGCATGGTGGTCACAGCATTCGACACAGGCATTGAGGGCTTCGAGGTTGCCATGCAATGCCGCCGCAGCGGCCTGGGCATGGTCGAACGCACGAGCGGCCTCGGCGTAATCGCGCATCGTCGGACTCCTGGTTTCTTGTTTTTGGAGTGAACCATCGGTCCGATGATGTTCGCGCCGCGCAGGCGGCGCGACAATGGCCAAAGCTGTCAATCTGGATGATCGGTTTGGCCGCTTGTACAGGATTGCTACACAGGGGTTTCCAATGCTTCGCGGGTCAGTCTCAAGGCCAGTGCGGCTAACGCCATCTCGCGCTCCCTTCGCAGGTTCGTGGCCTGACGCAGGTACTCCTGATGACCCAATGCTGCTTCACTGGTGGCTGCCGACTCCCACTGGGTTTCGACAGCCTGCCATCGTTTCTGGAACGCATCATCGATGGCGGAGAATGCCTCGGCGTGCTGTTCACGCAAGGCTGCTACCCAGAAGTCGCGCTGACTGATGAAGACAGCCCGCTCCTCGCCCGTTTCGGCGCTCAGTACCTGCTGATAAGCGTTGTCCAGATCCGCTTGGGTGACACCTGCCAGAGAGCCGAACAGCATGTTTCTCGGCTGCCCCAGCAGGTTCAGGCGCTCGGCCAGGCCGGTGCGGAAGGCCAGGCTCACCTCCACCTCCTCCTCTGCGTGCGTAACCTGCCACTGCCCGCTTCCGTAACGTTCATCCATGAACGCCCGGGCCAGGGCATTGACCCTCTCCAGGCGGAACAGCCGCTGGGCAAGTTGCATGCGCTCGACGCTGGTGGCACCGGGCGCGCCGTTGTGAGTGAACTGCGACACGTGCATCTGCACCTCAAGGTTGCTGAAACAATGCGCCACACTGTCGGCGCACGTACGCGGATCAGCGGCAATGTCGAACAAGTCCTGACGAATGCGAGGGTCCTCGGCGGCCGCTCCGACAACGCGCCAGACCCGCTCGGCAGTAGCCTGCGCAGCGGCCCTGAAATCGGCACTCTCGACCAACTCGTCGAGCAGACCGAAGAACGCGTCACTACCCGGCATGGCACGTAGCGTGTCCCACTGCGTACTACGGGCCGTGTAATCAGCTGCATCAAGGGTCGACAGCCACCTGTTGGCGGACAGTGCAGGCTCGACATTCTCGATAGGCGCCAAGCGATGTCGAAGCAATTGGCTGTCAAGTGTCGCAACAACCGGGTTGCCAGTAAGCACCATCATTTGCCGCCGCATCACGCGGGAGCGCAGCAGTGCGGGTGGCAGGGCTTCGATCTGGTTATTGCGAAAATCGATGAACGTGAGCCGTTCGCAGCGTTCGAGCTCTTCGGGCATCGCCCGCAGGCCGGCACTTCGCATGACCAGCGCATGCAAGTCAGCCAGTCGCCCGACCCGCAAGGTAGCGGCGCCGAGCGGGTTGTCACTCAGGTCGAGGTGGCGCAACGCGGTAAGGCCGGCCAGCACATCGGCCTGTGCCTGTGTCAGACGCAGACGGTTACCGGCCAGGGTCAGCTCGCGCAGATCGTGAAGGCGTTCCAGCCCCTGTGGCAGCGCGTGAAGTTCGTTGAAACTCAGGTCCAGGTTCTGCAGGGAGGGGAAATTCTCAAGGAAGCCCGCGGGCAACACCGTGAGCCGCAAATTGACCAGGGTCAAACGCGTCACATGAGAAAAGTCAGTGCCCGCAGGAATATCGGGCAAATCCCCCAACGGCCAATTGGAAAGGGACAAACGCATGCTCCAGCGTGGGTCCTCCCCGTTTTCGCCCTCCACGTCATCCTCGATCCGCGGCCCCTCCAGGCGCCAGACACGGCGAATTTCGTCGCCGGCCGACGTGCGCAGCCTCCACTGCCCGGCATCCCCCTGTCGCGCCCAGGCTCTCAAGCTGCGGTCCAGCGCTGCATATTCCATTTCCTGCCGCAGCAAGGTGGTAAAGGGAGAGGCCCTGCGTAGAAGCAAGAAGTGAATGAACCGCTCGACCTGTGCTTCGCTGAAACCGGGGTAAAGGCTACGTACCCGGCGCCGCAGGGTACACGCCGGTGACTCCATGCACGAAAGCACAGGGCCGAGGGGGTAACCCACACGGCCATCGCCCAGGCGCTGGATCATTGCGCCCAGTGGCCTGGCTTCTCGCCAGTCCAGCAATGCAAGCAAGGCCTTGCGATCACGCGGCAACCAGGCCTGCATACTGGCCCGGATGAGGCCAGGCACGTCTTTACCAACCCAACCCGAACGCTGAAGGAAACTGTCAGAAAGTACTGCCGCCAGTACTTCGAACACACCTTGCGGCTCCGCAACCTCAAGCTCGCTGGCCAGGCCTCTTTCGTCATACAGTTGGAAGCTGCCGTCTTTCCATACCAGGTCGAAGGTCTGAGTTGCATCACCAAAGGCTGGCAACAACCGGTCCTGCACCGCGCCAGTGGAAGTCCGGTCGCGCAACACCAGGTTCATCTTTTCTGCGGCAACGCCTTGGCTTCGCAGAAGCGCAAACACCAGACGCACCAGGTCGGCACAATAGCTGCCCTGCAGGTACAAGGCCTCGCGCATTCTTACCAGCCGCACCTCCAGCAGCAGGAGCCGCGCCTGCTGGGCCAAAGCCAACGGCAAGCGGAAATCCTCGACCATCCGCTGGCGCATGAACGGCGAAGCGGCTTTGAGCAGCTCCCGCGCATAAGCCTTGGGCAGGCCGGGGAAGTCGCGCCGGATCACCGCCGTCGCCGGGTCGTCTGGCAGGCTGGCTTCGGCGAAATGATCAAGCATGGGCTGACGCAAGCGCTGAGCCGCCTCGTGGATTGCATCCATCTGTTCGGCCGGGTCCTGGCCCTGCAGCGACAACTCCTCGATGCACCAACTCAGGCGCTCGGCGTATTGCGGCCCTTCACTGGTCTGAGCAAAAAAGGCTTCATTCTCAGCCTGCACCGCAAACCGCTGCAGCGTGTCTCGCAGCGCGACCGGCAGCGGCCGGCTTTCCACCAGCAACTGCCGCAGCATCGCTTCATCCAGCCCGGCCACTGTCAGGATTTGCCCGACCTGCTCGTCAGACAGTGCCCTGGCAGCTGGCCACAGGGCGGTCAACAGCCTGGCATTGCCCTGCCACTCCAGGGGACGGTCAATCCGCAGCCACCAGCCACGCTCGCCATTGCCTCGCAAAGCCGGGCCGAACCGTTCGGTGCCATCCTGATGCAGCAACCGCCAGCTCCCTTCGCGGTCCTGGCGCACAGCGTAGAAGGTGCCCTGGTCATGCCACCAGAGCTGGTCGTCCCCAGAAAACAAGCCATCGTGCCGCTCGGTCAGCGAAATGTCGGAGCCTGCCGTACGATAAGGGCTCAGGGTATTCTGCCAGAGCCGCTGCGAGCCCGACTCGGTGGTAACGGGCTCGAGAGTGTCGGCAAAGGCGCAGCGGATGGTATGGATTCCCGCTGCGGCCGTTCCCAGCACAGCTACCGATGCGACCAGGTCCACCAGATGCTCCAGCGCCTCATGCCGATGCCCCTGCGCCCAGTGGCTGGCGCCTTCATAAACCTGGGTCAGCAACTGCCTGGCGAAGTCGCCCAGCAGCACGGCATTGATGGCTGGCACGAACAGCCCTGCCAGGCCAACCAGCGCCAGCCCCGCCTCCTGGAGCGCTGCCAGCCGGTCAGTGCTGGCGCGCCGGTCCACCTCAGCCGTTGGCACCGCCAGGAAGCGGGCGTCTTCCCTGATGCGCGAGGCATGTCGCCTGGCCGCATCGAGGAAGGGATCATCCTTTAGCGCTAGCCGGGATGGCTGCAGGTCCGGTTGATCGTCACTCAAGCGCTTATCCAGTAACGTCAGGAATTGAGCCCGCTGGCTTAATGCGATGCGCTGGACGAACGCGCTTCTGAATGGCTCGTCCCGCATGTGCCGGACCAGCGCATCATTCACCGCATCCCAGTCAGCAAAACGCCGCAAGGGCTGCTCATGGTCGTCCGGCAAGTACAGGATCACGCCCTTGAGGCTGTCTGGCGGGCCAGCCGGGAAATCACTCTGCCGACGCGGCGGTTCGACCAGTTCGAAGGCCATGGCACCTTCCACTCGGCAGTCGAGAACCTGCACGGTTCTGGCAATGCCATTCCAGCCCTGGGCATGGCGAGCCGCCTTGCCCTGGACAAGCAGACGGAGCATGTCCAGATCACTGTTTTTGAGCTGTGCCCGCAGCGCGGCGATTTCAATGACCAACGCCAGACCAGTGCGTTGATCATTGCCCAGGGCCGTGGTCAGTTCCGGTGTCAGCACCTGGTCAAGATGGCGCTGGTAAGCACCGCCGACATCGGTGTCCCGACACAAGGCGACCAGGTCATCGATCTGCCAGGTCAGTACCTGTGCCGATGAGCCATCGGCCGGTTGCTGCCTGATGACCGCCGTCTGTTCGAAGAACGACTCGCCATCCGTGAAGTTCTGCAACAATTTCTGCAACAACGGCTCGTAGACCAGCACCTGCTGCAGGTCCGGGGGCAACAGTCCCGGTAAGGGGTCGAACGGCCGAGCGATGGCGCGAAGGCGCTCTTCACGCCACACCACCTTGTCCAGGTCGAGTTGCACCTCGAGTTTCGCTTCGATGGCGGGACCGAGGCGCGCCTTGGCGAATTGATCGAGCGGCAGCAAGCGGCCCAATAACGGTGCCAGCTGCTTGCGGCTCGCCAGGTGAGCAGTCGACGCTGCACGCAGTGCATTGATCGATTCCTTCCTGGCCTTCTTCAGCCATTCAGGCAGTATCTCGACAATGAAGTCGTTTACCGGGTAGGCAAGCTTGGCATGTTCGTGCAGTTCAGGCATGGCGATCTCCAGGCGACAGGGAAGGCGATCACCCTCCTCCTGCACGAGCGCTTCGTGCAGGAGGAAATTCGGCTAGGCAAGATCGAGCCTGGGCGCATGGGAGGTTGCCCAGCCCTTTGGGCTGCGCTGTAGCGTAGGGAACCGAGTTCTCAAGCGGTCCGCGTACCCTGTGGGAGCGGCTTTAGCCGCGAAGAATCCAACGCGGTGCATGGCACCGNNCCGCTCCCACAGGGATCGCGCCAGCCTCTAGAAATTGAGCAAGACAGTTGCTCCCACACGGCCCCCCTGAATCAATGACTTATGTGTTGTTCTGCGAGAGGGCCGGCACGTTCATTTCATCCTGGGTGAGCCGTAAGGCAAGCGCATCGTAGGCTTGCTCGGTATCCCGACGCAGCTGCTTGCAGCGTTGGACATACGCGCCGCTGCCCAGGGCTTCTTTCTCTTCCTCAAGCACGTCGATCTGCTTGCTGAAGTCGCTGGAGATCTGCTCGAATGCCTCGGGGTAGCGTTCACGCAGGTACGCCTGCCAGTAGTCTCGCTGGCTGATGTAGCGAACCCGCTCATCACCCGCTTCGGCGTTCAGGACTGCCAGGTAGACGCGATCCAGGTCCTCACTGGCCACGCCGGCAACCTGGTGGAACTGCATGCTGCGCGGTTGCCCGATCAGGTTCAGGCGGCTTGCCAGGCCTGTACGATAGGCCAGGCTGACCTCGACCTCATCCACCCCTCGCCCTTCGGCCAGCCGTGCCTGGAAATCAGCACGGGCAAAGTGCTCCACCTGATCGAGACGGAACAGGCGCTGTGCCAACTCCAGGCGGGCATTACGCGTGGCGACCGGGTTTTCACCATGAGTCACCTGCAGTACCCGCATTCGGATTTCGAGCTGACTGAAACAGTGCGCCACGCTGTCGACACAGGTACGCGGGTCTGCAGCCCGCTCGAACAGTTCATCACGAATCAGTGTATTGCTGGTCGCAGCGTCTATCATCGCCCACACCCTTCGCGACAGGTCGTCACGGGCCACACGAAAATCGGAACTCTCGGTCAGCTCTGCCAGTAGCTGGAAGAACTGCACATGCCCAGGTTCACCCTGCAGGGCATCCCACTGTGCAGCCTTGGCCGCCTGCTCGGGCTCGGCGAGCGCCCCAAGCCAGGTGGTTCGTGCCCGCAAAGGATCTGCAGCTTCAGCAGGCTCTTCAGCATCGGGAACCTGGCCATGGGCATGTTCCGCCTCCGGTCCAAGGAGACGCTCACGATCGGCTGCCGTCAGCGGATTACCATCGACCCACACCGCCCGACGCAAGGCCAACGGCGCATCGAGTAACGCCTGTGGCAGGCTGGATATCTGATTGCCGCGCAGATCGGCATACTCGAGCAGGCCACACCACTCCAGCCCCCTTGGCACCGCCTGCAGACCTGCCCGGCTCAGATGTAGCTCTCGCAGGCGCGATAACTGATTGAAGCGCAGGCTGATCGAGCCGAGCATGTTTTCACTCAGGTCGAGGATGCGCAGACGGGCCAGGCCCGCCAGCGCGTCGACATGTGGTGCCGTCAGCCGGATCCGGTTGCGGGGCAGCCGCAGATGGCGCAGGCGCGTCAGCCCGGCGAGGCCTTCCGGAATCGCACGCAAGGCATTGTTGCCAAGGTCCAGGCGGCGCAGCTCGGGGAAGGTGCGCAGAAAGCCGGCTGGAAGAGACTCCAGGCGCATACCGACCAGTACCATGTCCGTAATGTGGGTAAAATCCGTCCCCTCCGGCAGGGTCGGCAGGCTGCCCGCCGGCACGCCGATGATGCTGAGCCGCATTCCTCCGGGCTCACCATTGCGATAGATCACCCTCTCCCCTTCAAGGCGCCAGGCACGGCGAAGTGCATCGGCAACCGCCTGCCGGTGGCCACGGGTTGTCTCGGCAACTGCGTCAGTCCAAAGCCGCAGGGCTTGATCCATCCGTCGATAATCCCCCTCCTGACGCAACAGCGTGGTATAGGCCGAGCTCGATTGTGCCAATAGCAGCTGCAGGTACCGCTCTACCTCCTCATCATCGAAGGCGGGATAGAGGCTACCGATACGACGCCGCAGAACCTGCCCGTGCGCTTGACTGGAAGCGCCCCTGCCACTTAGCAGATAACCTGCCCGCCCATCGGCCAGACGATGCATGAGGGGCGCCATGGGCCTGGCCTCACGCCAGCCGAGCAGTCGTATCAGTTCCAGGCGGTCACGTGGCAGCCAAGTCTGAAACGATGAGCGGATACGCCCGGCAGCGTCCTCGCCCGTCCAGCCTTGGCGTTGCAGGAACGTGGGCGGCAGACAGGCCGCAAGTACCTCGAAAAGCCCCTCAGGCTGGGCGACCTCGATGTCGCGGGTACGGCCCATGTCGTCGAACAGTTCGAAGCGCCCCTCACGCCATACCATTTCCGTCACGGACTGCGCGCCATTGCGCTCAGGGAAAAGCCGATCCAGTACCGGCCCGGTTGCAGAGCCCTCGCGCAGCACCAGGTTCACCCCACCCGGTGTCAAGCCGCGGCGGCGTAGCAAGGAGAACGCCAGGGATACTGCATCGGCACGATAACTGTTAGGTAGATAAAGTACTTCGCGCATCCTGGTCAGGCGCGCCTGTTGCAGCGCGCCGCGCGCCCGCTCGGCCAATGCCAGCGGCACTCGCGCTTCGTTGGTCATGCGTTCGCGCGATTCGGCACTGGCGCTTTTCAGCAGATCCAGCGCATAGGCATCTGGCAGTCCGGGGAAGCTGCCCTTGAGTGTGGCCAGCAGTGGATCAGGGGCAAGGTAACGCTGGGCGAAATGCTCCAGCATCGGCCCGCGCAACCGTTCGGCCGACTGGCGGATCGACCGGGTTTGCTCTACCAGGTTCTCCCCTTGCAGTTCCAACGTGTCGATACACCACTGCAACGCTTCGGTGTCGTCGCCTGCCACATCCACTTGCGCAAAGAACGCATCGACCCGGGCATCGGCAGCAAAGCGCTCCAGCGTATCGCGCAACCTGATGGGCAGGGGGCGGCCCTCCACCCATAGCCCACGCAAATACGCCTCGTCCACATCCGCTACCGCCAGGATCTGAGTGATCCGCTCCGCATCCAGCTCTGCTGCGCCAGGCCAGAGACCTTTGACCAGCCTCTGCGCCCCCTGCCACGCCAGCGGACGCTCCCAGGCAAGCCGCCAGGCACGCTCACCATTGCTTTCCAGCGCCGGCCCGAACACGCCTGGCCCGTCGCGATGCAGCAATCGCCAAGTGCCCGCCGCATCGCGGCGTACCCTGTAAAGCACAGCGTCGCGCCGCCACCAGTAGGCCTGGCCATCGCTGAGCAGCCCATTGTCCAGTTCAATCAAGGATGCCGTGGTCGAGCGCTGCTCATAAGGTTGCAGGTCGTAGCGCCACAGTCGCTGCTCGCCCGCCTCGGTGGTAACCGGCTCCAGCTGCTCGACAAAGGTACTGCGCAGCACCTGACCACCTGCTGTGACGGTGGCGCCAGTGGCCAGTGTCGCTGCGACCTCCAGCAGGTGCTCCGTCGCTTCGTGCTGGTGCCCCTGCAGCCAGTCGCCGCTCCCCTCGAACACATGGCCAAGCACCTGTCGGGCCAGGTCAACCAGCAGCAAGGCGCCAACGACTGGCACGAACAGACCCACCAGGTTCAGCAATACCAGGCCCGCCGTTTCCAGTGCCTGCAATCGCGCTGCGGCCGACCGGGCATTCGCCTGCGCCGTCGGCACAGCCAGGAAAGCAGCATCCGCCTCGATACGTCGCACGTGTCTGGCAGCCAAGCTTGCAAAAAGCTCACCGTCACTGGCAAGCAAGCCGGGCTCCAGGTCCGGCTCGTCATCCTGCAGGCGCTTGCGCAGCAGCAGTTGATAGTCCACCTGCTTGTCCAGGGCGATGCGTCGGGCAATTGCCTTTCGAAAATCGGCACCGCACATCAACCTGGCCAAGGTACGGTTTGCCGATGCCCAGTCGTCGAACCGTTGAAAGGGTTGCTCCCGATCATCTGGCAGATAGAGCAGCACCGCCTGCAAGCGATCCGGATTGAAAACCAGGCCAGGCATACCGCTAACGGTGCCAGTCCACTCGAATGCCAGTGCGCCGTCCACGGCTTGCCCAAGCACCTGCAAGACGCCCATACCCAGGCGCAGGCTCGAAGGCAACTGTGCAGGTTCGCCCTTGCCTAGCTGGCGTAGCATCCGTAGATCGCTGCCCGCCAATTGCCCTTTCATGGCCGCGATCTCGACAGCTGCCGCCATGCACAGCCGCGTATCCTTGGCCAACTGGCGCCTGAAGGCTGGCGTCAGCGTTTGCTTCAAGTGCTCCTGGTAAGCCTTACCCACATCCACCCTGCGGCACAGACTGACGATTTCATCGATCCGTTGGGTGAGAACCTGCTCAGCACCATCTGGTGCTTGCCCCTCACGGATCACCGCTGTCTGCTCGAAATAGGACTCGCCATTCTTGAAGTTCTGCAAGAGTTTCTGCAGCAGCGGCACCGTCACGAAATACGACTCGAAATTGCGCACCGAGCCCTGCACGACCTCCAGCCGGCGGCGTTCTTCCCGCCATCGGTCGTGGGTCACATCGATGTCCAGCTTCAGCTGATCCTTCAGCGCCTGCTCCAGGCGCTGGGCGGCAAACTGCTCGAGCGGCTGCAGCGCCTGCAGGGCCGCAGCCATGTCCTTCTGGCTCTGCAGATGCGCCGTCATGCTGGCACGCAAGGCCTGGACCTGCTCATGCGCAGCGTTTTTCAGCCATGGGGGCAAGTGTTCGCCAATGAAGTCATCAGCCGGGTGCAGCAGTTTTGCGGGGATCCTGTCGGGCATGGTCGAATACCTCTGAATGGTTCGACCTGCCAGCCTGAACCTGCTCAGGGCATCCCGGCAGCGGGAAGGGCTGGCTCCTCAGCGCAGCCCATCTCGCGCCTGGATCACGGCACGGTAGTGCCCTGGGTTGCAGCCGAACCATTTGCGAAATGCCTTGTAGAACGAGCTGCTGTCGGCAAAGCCCAGGTGCTCGGCGATCTCGGCCATGGGCCGTTCACCCTGGCTGAGCCAGGCGATGGCCAGTTCGCGCCGCACACTGTCCTTCAACCCTTGGTAAGTCTGCCCCTCCTCTCCCAGGCGTCGGCGCAATGTCGAGGCTGACAGACTCAATTGGCGGGCCACGGCATCGGCATCGGGCCATGCGCCAGGGTCCAGGTGCAACAGGTTGGTACGGATACGCCGCCCCAGGCTGGCCGGATCACGATATTTGACAAGAATGTTGCCAGGCGCCTCGGCCAGAAAGCGCTGCAGGTCATCTGCCGAGCGCCGCAGCGGCAGGTCGAGGCAGTCGGCGGCGATGATCATGCGCGTGCGTGGGCGGCCGAATTGCAGGTTTTCCGAGAACATCACCCGGTAGTCATCGCAGAACGGCGGTTCGGCGCAACGCAGGTCCACGGCCAGGATCGGAATTCGCCGCCCCGCCAGCCAGCAGGCCACGCCGTGCACGATCATCCAGAAGGTGAAATAGGTGAAGGCACGCCGAGGTTGGTCCCGCGGCTCGTTGATGACGATCTCGGCCAGGCTCTGCTGGCGTACCAGGCCCGGCTGCAAGTCTTCGAGCATCAGGGACAGAAAGGCCAACAACGTTTCCAACCCTTCGGCCAGGGTTGGTTGGGCCATGCTCGCCCGGCACATGAACGCCAGGCTGCCAGTGCGCAGCCCACGCGGGTCCATGGCGAAAAATTCGTCGTTGCAGCGACGGGCCAACAGCCGCCAGAGGTTTGCGTAGGATTCGGCACTGACCCGGGCCTCGGGCAATTCAAGTTGCCGGATGTCGATACCGGCACGGGCCAGCAAACCAGCATCGGGTTGCCCGGCCGGGCAGGTCTGCAACAGCGCTTCGCGCACCAGTTGCATGGAGATGGTGTCTTTTTCGCTCATCGGCCATCCAGTCTGCTCTATGCCGGCCATCTTAGGCCTGCCCGCAAAAAACACCAGCCCTGACCTACAGGCTGGCAGCCAAACCCAGGAAGGCCTGAATCAGGCGCAATTCACGACGGCGCTCCAGGCAGCCGAGCATGTGCTGATTGACCAGCCCTGCACCGGCCAGCGGGCGTGCCACAACCCTCGGGTCGTTGGCCACCTCGGTGGATGACACCACACCAATGCCCAGCTCCGATGCCACCGCCTCGGTAACCGCCTCACGGCTATCCAGTTCGAGCAACACCTTGGGCTGCACTGCCGCGCTGATACAGGCCTTGTCGAAGGTACGCCGGGTGGTCGAACTCGGCTCGCGCAGCACCATGATCTGCTGGTGCAGCTCGGTCAGTGGCAAGTCGCCTTCGGCGCTGGCCCAGGCGTGCCCCGCCGGCAGCAAGGCGCACAGGCGCGACTCGCAGAGCGGCTGCAGGTGCAGGCCCTTGCGCGGTTCGATCTCGGTCAGCACCGCCACATCGGCATGCTCGCCGAGCAGTGCGGCCAAGGTTTCCTGGGCATTGCCCAGGCGCAGGTTCACCGTGATGCCCGGGTAACGCTCACGCAGTACCGCGAGCATCGGCATGACCCGGTGCGGGCCATCGGCAGCCACCTCAAGACGCCCGGTCAGCAACTGGCGGTTGGCCTCGAGCATGGCCTGCGCCTCTTCGGCAAGGCCGAACATGGCGCGGGTTATCGCCGCCAGGCGGGTGCCCTCTTCGGTCAGTTCCACCCGCCGGGCAGTGCGGCGCAGCAAGGTGATCTGGTAATGCTCCTCCAGCGCCTTGACGTGGCCAGTCACTGCCGGCTGGCTGATGAACAGCCGCGCCGCAGCGCGGGTGAAGCTGCCTTCACGGGCAACGGCGTCGAAGGCACGCAGCTGGAACAGGTTCATTTCTATCGACCTGACTTATAGCTCGGATAACAACAAACAATTTGATTGATACAACCGGGAATTGCAACCTAGGCCCCGTAGTTTCAGCCCACCGCTTGTGAGGAATAACGGAATGAGCAACGCCCCGATTCTGCTTACCCCCGGTCCCCTGACCACATCAATCCGCACCCGCCAAGCCATGCTGGTGGACTGGGGCTCCTGGGACCGCGACTTCAACCAACTGACTGCCAGTGTCTGCGAGCAACTGCTGGCGATCATCGACGGCAGCGCCAGCCACCACTGCGTGCCCCTGCAAGGCAGCGGCACCTTCGCCGTGGAAGCGGCTATCGGTACCTTGGTGCCGCGGGACGGCAAGGTGCTGGTGCTGATCAACGGCGCTTATGGCCAGCGCCTGGCAAAGATCTGCAAGGTACTGGGCCGCGCCTACAGCACCTTCGAAACCGCCGAGGACCAGCCGACCACTGCCGCCGACGTCGACCGCCTGCTGGCCACCGACCCGGGCATTACCCATGTCGCGCTGATCCACTGCGAAACCAGCACCGGCATCCTCAACCCGCTGCCCGAGATCGCCCAGGTGATCAAAGGCCACGGCAAGCGCCTGATCATCGACGCCATGAGCTCGTTCGGTGCGTTGCCGATCGACGCCCGCAAAATCCCCTTCGAAGCGCTGATCGCCGCTTCCGGCAAGTGCCTGGAAGGCGTACCCGGCATGGGCTTCGTATTCGCCGAAAAAACCGCCCTGGCTGCCGCCGAAGGCAATGCCCATTCGCTGGCCATGGACCTGCACGACCAGCACACCTACATGGCCAGGACCGGCCAGTGGCGCTTCACCCCGCCGACCCATGTGGTCGCCGCCCTGCACGAAGCGCTGCAGCAGTACAACGAGGAAGGTGGCCTGCCGGCGCGCCACCAGCGCTACGCCGACAACTGCAAGACCCTGCTCGACGGCATGGCTGCCATCGGCCTGCGCAGCTTCCTGCCCGCCGAGATCCAGGCGCCGATCATCGTCACCTTCCACGCACCGAAGGATGCCCGCTACCAGTTCAAGGACTTCTACGAGCGAGTCAAGGCCAAGGGTTTCATCCTCTACCCGGGCAAGCTGACCCAGGTGGAAACCTTCCGCGTCGGCTGCATCGGCGTGGTCGGAGCGGATGGCATGCAGGCCGCCGTGAATGCCGTGGCCGAGGTGCTGCGGGAAATGGAAGTGCTGGACATCTGACCCTTTGCCCACCCGATCTCAGGAACAAGCGCACATGAACTACAGCAACCCCACCCAGCTGCAAGCCGCCATCCTCGACTGGGCCGGCACCGTGGTCGACTTCGGCTCCTTTGCCCCGACCCAGATCTTTGTCGAAGCCTTTGCCGAATTCGATGTGCAGGTGTCCATCGAAGAAGCCCGTGGCCCGATGGGCATGGGCAAGTGGGACCACATCCGCACCCTGTGCGATGTGCCGGAAATTGCCGAGCGCTACCGCAAGGTATTCGGCCGCACCCCGACCGACGATGATGTCACCGCCATCTACAACCGCTTCATGCCACTGCAGATCGAGAAGATCGCCGTGCACTCGGCGCTGATCCCCGGGGCCCTGGAAACCCTCACCGGGCTGCGCCAGGACGGCCTGAAGATCGGCTCGTGCTCGGGCTACCCGAAGGTGGTGATGGACAAGGTGGTGGAACTGGCCGCGCAGAACGGCTACGTGGCCGACCATGTGGTGGCCACCGACGAAACCCCGAACGGCCGCCCATGGCCGGCCCAGGCCCTGGCCAACGTGATCGCGCTGGGTATCGACGATGTGGCGGCGTGCGTGAAGGTCGACGACACCGTGCCGGGCATTCTCGAAGGCCGCCGCGCCGGCATGTGGACCGTGGCCCTGGTGTGCTCGGGCAATGCCCTGGGGCTGACCTGGGAAGGCTACCGCGCGCTGAGCGCCGAGAAGCTGGAAAGCGAGCGCCAGCGCATCCACGCACTGTTCGCCGGCAGCCGTCCGCACTACCTGATCGACACCATCAACGAACTGCCCGAAGTGATCGCCGACATCAACCGCCGCCTGGCCAAGGGCGAGATGCCGCAAACCTCCTGAGCCGGCATTGGGGCCGCTTTGCGGCCCCTTGTTCTGGGTTGCGATCTGGCCCGAATCTGTACATTGAGTTGCCACTGAAATTGCCAAAACATGGGCCCTCCCTGTCCTGAGATGCCCAGCCCCAATGAGCACACACACCCGCACCCGCCGCCTGACAATCCCGCAACTGGTGGCCATGAAAGGTCAGCAGAAGATCGTCTCGCTGACCGCCTACTCCAGCACCATCGCTCAAGTGATCGACCCGCTGGTCGACTTCATCCTGGTCGGCGACTCCACGGCCATGGTCGGCTACGGTCGACCCTCCACCCTAGGCATGCGCCTGGACGAGACCATTGCCCATACCCGCGCCGTGGTCGACAGCACCCGCCTGGCCTGCGTGATCGCCGACATGCCGTTCGGCAGCTACCAGGAGTCCCATGAACAGGCGTTTCGCAACTGCGCCAAGGTACTGGCCAGCAGCGGCTGCGATGCCGTCAAGCTGGAGGCCAACCAGGCGTTGGCGAGCACCGTCGAGTTCCTTGTCGCCCGTGGCATCCCGGTAATGGCGCACATCGGCCTGATGCCCCAGTTCGTCAATGCCATGGGGGGTTACAAGGCCCAGGGGCTGAGCGAGGACAGTGCTGCAACGCTACGGGCCGACGCGCAGGCCAACCTGCGCGCCGGCGCTTTCAGCCTGTTGCTCGAAGGCGTGGCCGAGCCAGTGGCCCGCGCCATCACCGAAGCCAGCGCCAAACCGACCATTGGTATTGGCGCCTCACCCGCCTGCGATGGCCAGGTGCTGGTGACCGAAGACCTGCTAGGTCTGGGCAGCGCTCATGTACCGCGCTTCGTCAAGCAGTATGCCGACGTCGGCCAGGTAATCCGCGAGGCCTGTAACAGCTATGCGCAAGAAGTACGCAACGGCATGTTTCCAACCCGGCAACACTGCTACGGCGTTTGAGCTTCATCCTCGATGGCCTTGACCAGGCATTGCAAGGCCAAGGCAATATCCTTGCTCCAGTCCACGCTGCAACACAGCCGCAGGTGGCTGCGCCAAAGGCCGCACTGGCTGAAGATTTCCCCTGGAGCAATGACGATGCGCTGCGTCAGCAACCGGGCGAAGACCCGGCGCATGTCCACCGGGCGGGTCGCCTGCAACCACAGGCTGGCCCCGCCCTGCGGCTCGACGATATGCAGGCGCCCCTGGCCGTGCGTCTGCAATAGCGCCGCCATCTGTTGCAGGCGTTCCTGCAGCATGGGCCGCAACCGCTGTAAATGCTGCTCAAGCCGGCGCGAGGTGAACAGCCTGGCGATCGCTCGCTGACGAATGGGTGAAAGGCGGAAGGCGCGCTCAAGAAAGAGCTGCTGCAAGCGATCGACATGATGCCGGCATAGCAGATAGCCAAAGGGCGCCTCTGCACCAATCAGCTTGTCGAAGGTAGAGAACACCAGCAGCCGGTCGGGGTCGGCGAAGTCGCGGTAGCGTGGCGCTGCCGGATGGAAACACAACTCGCCGTAAGCATCGTTTTCGAAAAGCCACACATTGCACTCGGCCAGCCATTGGCAGATCTGCTGCTTGTCTGCTGCCGGCATCAGCCCACCTTGTGGCACGTTGGCCGCCGACGACAGCACGGCCAGGCGAACCGGTTGATCGCACAGCAACTGGTGAAAGTGCTGCAGGTCGAAACGCCCGTCTTCACCCAATGGCACTTCAATGATGGTCATGCCTGCCGCCTGCAACTGCCGCAATACCGCCCAGTTGCAAGGCGACTCCACCAGCGCCACCTGGCCCTCGAGGCCGAGGGCGCGCAATGCCAATTCAAGGACGCTGCGCAGGTCTGCACCGATGAACACCTGGTTGGCCTGCCAGTAGTGCTGCGCCGAATGGGTGTAGCGGTCGGCCAGCACGCTGCGCAGCTCCGGCTCACCGAACGGTTGGTACAGGGGGGCCTGTGCACGTGGGTACTGGCGCGCCAGTTCGCGCTCGATCATCAGCAGTGGCTGCTCCAGCGACAGCAGCATGGCTGGCGCATCACTGCCCAAGGCGAGCATACCCGGCTGACGGGCGCTGGCGAATACCGTGTCAAGCAGGCCCGGGGAATGCCCGCGCAATGCAGATGGGCGAGTGCGGGTGAAGTAGCCCTGCTTGGGACGTGCATACACCCGCCCTTCATCTTCGAGCAGCGCATAGGCGTACTTGGTGCTGGATACCGAAACGCCAAGGCGCCGAGCCAGCTCGCGCAGCGACGGTAGGCGTTGTTCCACGTTGCATGGGGCTGCCTCGATCCGCTCGAGCAGGTAGCGGTAAACCGCTTGGTAGGTGTATTCGGGGTTGCTGTTCGGCCTGTTTTCCATAACCTGATCCATGCACGGCATTTTATAGGAGCGTCCTTGTGTCGCGCCTACACTGAACCCGACAGGCCCGCCGGTAAAGCCCTACTGTGGCAACTGCACCTGCGGCTTGGTCGCGGCAAAGATCGCCCAGCTCGACACGAACAGCGCCGCGATCAACGGCCCGATCACGAAGCCGTTGAGCCCGAACACCGCCAGCCCGCCCAGCGTCGACACCAGGATCAGGTAGTCCGGCATGCGCGTGTCCTTACCCACCAGGATCGGCCGCAGCAGGTTATCCACCAAACCGATCACCAGCACGCCGAATGCGGTCAGGATCAGCCCCGGCAATATCGCCCCGGTCAGCAGGAAATACGCCGCCACCGGCGCCCACACGATCCCCGCCCCTACCGCCGGCAACAGCGACAGAAACGCCATCAGTACCGCCCACACCAGCGCACTCGGGATATCCAGCACCCAGAAGATGAAACCGCCCAGCGCCCCCTGGGTAATGGCCACCAGCACGTTGCCTTTCACCGTCGCCCGCACCACACGGTTGAACTTCAGCTGCAAACGGCGCTTCTGCTGCTCGGGCAGCGGCACCGCCAGACGCACCTGGCGGGCCACCTCCGCGCCTTCGCGCAGGAAGAAGAACAACAGGTACATCATGATGCCGAAGCTGATCACGAACTCGAATGTTCCCTGCCCAAAGTTGAACGCCTGGCTGGCCAGCACCTGGCTACCCTGGGTGGCCCACTTGCTGATCTTGTCGCGCAGCCCGTCGAGGTTGCCCATGCCCATGCTGTCCAGGCCCTGCTGGGCAAACGCCGGGAGCATGTCCTTGCCGCGCTCGACATAACCGGCAATATCCAGCTCCCCGTGCTCGATGCGCTGGTACAGGGCGGCGCCCTCCTGCACCAGCAGTGCACTGGTGATGATCACCGGCAGGATCGCCACCAGCAGGCATACCAGCAAGGTGGTAGCCGCGGCCAGGTTGCGCCGGCGGCCGAAACGCAGCAGCAGGTGACGCTGCAGCGGGGCGAACAGGATGCCGAGTATCACCGCCCAGAAGATCGCACCGTAATACGGCAGCAGGATCCAGACGAAGGCAATGGTCACCAGCGCCAGCAGTACTGCCAGGGCTTTGTTCTGCAGGGCGGTCTGGTTCATCGCGGGTCCTCGCATGGCTTATGCGGTATTAGTGCACCACGTCTGGGCAAAAGTGCCGCTTTTCCCTTGATGCAAATCAATACGCGCCGTGTCCGCCAGCCCTAGCATCCTCGCCTTTTGCCCCGGTGCGCACATGAACCCTACCGCCAAGCCCGAACTGCTGGCCCCCGCCGGCACCCTCAAGACCATGCGCTACGCCTTTGCCTATGGTGCCGACGCGGTCTACGCCGGCCAGCCGCGCTACAGCTTGCGGGTGCGCAACAACGAGTTCGACCATGCCAACCTGGCCCTGGGTATCCAGGAGGCGCATGCCCTGGGCAAACGCTTCTACGTGGTGGTCAACATTGCCCCGCACAATGCCAAGCTCAAGACCTTCCTCAAAGACCTGGCACCGGTGATCGAGATGGCGCCGGATGCGCTGATCATGTCCGACCCCGGCCTGATCATGCTGGTGCGCCAGCACTTCCCGCAAATGGCGGTGCACCTGTCGGTGCAGGCCAACACGGTCAACTGGGCCAGTGTGCAGTTCTGGCAGCGGCTGGGCCTGAGCCGGGTGATCCTGTCGCGCGAACTGTCGCTCGAAGAGATCGAGGAAATCCGCCAGCAGGTGCCGGACATGGAGCTGGAGGTATTCGTCCACGGCGCCCTGTGCATGGCCTACTCCGGCCGTTGCCTGCTGTCAGGCTACCTCAACAAGCGCGATGCCAACCAGGGCACCTGCACCAACGCCTGCCGCTGGAAGTACGACGCCACCCCCGCCACCGAGAATGCCACCGGCGACATCGTGCGCGAAGTGCAACCGACCCTGGGCCTGGGTGCGCCGACCGAGCAGGTATTCCTGCTGCAGGAGAGCAACCGCCCCGGCAGCGAAATGCCAGCGTTCGAAGACGAGCACGGCACCTACATCATGAACGCCAAGGACCTGCGCGCCATCCAGCACGTCGGGCGCCTGGCCACCATGGGCGTGCACTCGCTGAAAATCGAAGGCCGCACCAAGTCGCACTTCTATTGCGCCCGCGCCGTGCAGTCGTACCGCCAGGCGATCGACGATGCGGTGGCTGGGCGGCCCTTCGACCGCTCACTCATGGACAACCTCGAATCCCTGGCCCAACGCGGTTACACCGAAGGTTTTTTGCGCCGCCACGTGCACGACGAATACCAGAACTACCAGCGCGGCAACTCGGTGTCCGAGCGCCAGCAGTTCGTTGGCGAGCTGACCGGGGAGCGCGTCGACGGCCTGGCCGAAGTCAAGGTGAAGAACCGCTTCGCCGTGGGCGACCACCTGGAACTGATGACCCCGCGCGGCAACTACCACTTCGATCTCGAGCACATGAGCAACGGCCAGCAGCAACCGCTGCAGGTCGCCCCGGGCGATGGCCACACCATCTACCTTCCTGTTCCCGAACAGGTGCCGTTGGCATACGGCCTGTTGATGCGTGACCTGCCAACTTGAGCGAGGTGGCTAGAGTTCAATCCTGGTAACGGCGCCAAGCCGTCGGGCGCCCAACTCTTTACGGATCTGCTGACGAAAAGCGGCAAAACGTTCCACATCGAAACGGTAAGCAGTACCAGTGTTCCACACGACGATGTCACGCTGGGTCTCGCTCCAGAATCCGAAGTCCCGTAACTCGACGGTGCCGTTGAAACGGAAGGCGTAGACCGCCAGATGGATCTGGCCGGTCTCGTCCTTCTGGCAGGGGGTTATCAGAAACGATGAGGCGACGTCGTCCTGCCAGCCAGACTGCAAAAACTTCCTGGCGTGTGCACTGATTCGCAATTCCTGCATGGACGCACGCGCCAGCTGGGCCAACAGCGTCGGTGTGCTGCCTGTGCCGATGGGCCCGAGCCTGGTATCGAAGTCGTCATGGTCCCTGATGACCTGGGGCGGTAACTCCAGGGCGGCCGTCCTTACGCAGCCATGTTTCTCCAGGCGATTGCGGAAGCGGTCGAACCAACTCTTCCATAGCTCGTCCCGGTCGAGGAAGCGGCTTGCGAACTCGTCGGCATGGTCCAGCAACGTTTGCACGTCCAGGCGCTCCTCTTCAGACAGGTTTGGTCCGATACCAATCAGATTGGTCTTGGAGTACAACAGGCAGTCCAGTGGTAGGGTCATGATCAACCAGGCTCTCGGATAGGTCGGCCAAACGTTAGCCCGCATGCTGGCGGGCCGGCATCCGGAACCAGTACCTGGCAGATAAACCGGCCGCGCTGCGACTGGGGGCCACTTGCGCTATGCTGCTGGCCAACCGCTGGATACTGGACCGAACCACGGGCCGCAACGACGCCGGACGCAAGCAAGGCGCAGGCCTGGTCACTGGTGTCCACCTGTGTTTCCAAAGGAGTGCTTCATGATGCTGCATAAACACTTGCTGACCCTGGGCTTGCTGGCCGTCACCGGCCTGGCCCAGGCCGCCGAGACCATCGACGTCTACCGCGACCCCAACTGCGGCTGCTGCAAGGCCTGGATCAGCCACCTGCGCGACAACGGCTTCACCGTCAACGACCATGTCGAGCCGAACATGAGCGAGGTCAAGCAACGCCTGGGCGTGGCACCACGCCTGGCGTCGTGCCATACCGGGGTGATCGATGGCAAGTTCGTCGAAGGCCACGTGCCGGCCGAGCAGGTGCGCCTGCTGGCCAAGCGCAACGACCTCAAGGGCCTGGCCGTACCAGGCATGCCCATGGGCTCGCCCGGCATGGAAATGGGTGACCACAAGGATGCCTACCAGGTCATCGGCGTGACCCAGGACGGCAAGGACACCGTGGTTGCCAACTACTGATGCTCAGCCTGTGGGCGCTGTTCCTCAGCGCCTTCGGCGCCGCCACCCTGCTACCGCTGCAATCGGAGGCCGTGCTGGTCGGTCTTTTGCTGCGCCAGCCCGAGGCCTGGGCCACCCTGCTGCTGGTGGCTACCCTGGGCAATGTGCTGGGCTCGGTGGTCAACTGGGTGCTGGGGCGGGCCATCGAGCACCTGCGTGACAAGCGCTGGTTTCCGTTCAGCCCTGCCCAGCTGGAGCGCGCGCAGCAGCGCTACCAGCGCTGGGGGCAATGGTCGCTGCTGCTCAGCTGGATGCCGGTGATCGGCGACCCGCTGACGCTGATCGCTGGCATCATGCGTGAGCCGTTCTGGCGCTTCCTGCTGCTTGTGGCCCTGGCCAAGGCCGGGCGCTATGCGGTGCTGACGATGGTCACCCTGGGCTGGTTTCACGCCTGGTAAAACCTGTTGGGCTGACAGGCGTATGTCGTGAGATGTTCGGCGCCTGTGAGATCGAGCGCCGCCCGCGCGGCGCATCGCGAGC
>NZ_JAMBDI010000042.1:0-15769 GCF_036858055.1 Pseudomonas sp. SF2
ACCGCGTCGCCTGTTTCGCGGGCTCGCCCGCTCCCACACTGATCGCGTCAGCCTGATGGCACTCG
This sequence comes from Pseudomonas sp. SF2, assembly GCF_036858055.1. Taxonomy (NCBI): domain Bacteria; kingdom Pseudomonadati; phylum Pseudomonadota; class Gammaproteobacteria; order Pseudomonadales; family Pseudomonadaceae; genus Pseudomonas; species Pseudomonas sp. SF2. Next base: position 66 of record NZ_JAMBDI010000042.1, read on the forward strand.
GCCCTTTCAGGCATCCGCGTGATATCGTTCCCCCTCAGCCACCAGCGCCTGCCAGAGACCTCCCGATGCCCAACACCACCCACCTCCACCCCGGCTTCATGATCGTCCACGGCAACCGCCTCGACGACCTGCGCAGCCTGGTGGTGAGCTGGATGCGTCGCTACCCCTTGGCGCCGCTGGAAAACGAAATCGCCCTGGTACAAAGCAATGGCATTGCCCAATGGCTCAAGCTGGCCCTGGCCGAAGACCCGCAGGACGATGACCAGGGCGGCTGTGGCATCGCCGCCGCCATCGACGTGCAACTGCCGGGCAGCTTCATGTGGCAGCTTTACCGCAGCGTGTTGGGCCGTGACGAAATTCCCGAAGTGTCCCTGCTCGACAAGGCACCGCTGACCTGGCGCCTGATGCGCCTGCTCCCGGCCTTGATCGAACGCCCGCATTTCGAGCCGCTGCGGCGCTTCCTCACCGACGACAGCGACCTGCGCAAGCGCTACCAGCTCGCCGAGCGGCTGGCCGACCTGTTCGACCAGTATCAGGTCTACCGCGCCGACTGGCTCAAGGATTGGGCCGCTGGCGAGCACATCCTCAACACCGCTCGCGGCGAGCGCAAGGCGCTGCCCCCGGGCAACCGCTGGCAGGCCGAGCTATGGCGTGCATTGCTGGAGGATGTGGGCGAGCAGGGCATGGCGCAGAGCCGCGCCGGGGTCCATCAGCGCTTCATCGAACGGATCAACAGCCTGGAACAGGCACCTGCCGGTCTGCCGGCCCGGGTGATCGTATTCGGCATCTCCTCGCTGCCCGCCCAGGCCCTTGAGGCACTGGCCGGTCTGGCACGCTTCAGCCAGGTGCTGCTGTGCGTACACAACCCCTGTCGCCACCACTGGGCCGATATCGTTGCCGACAAGGACCTGCTGCGTCACCAGTACAAGCGCCAGCAACGCAAGCAGGGCATGCCCCTGCAGCTGGACGACCAGTCGCTGCACCAGCATGCCCATCCCTTGCTGGCCGCCTGGGGCAAGCAAGGCCGCGACTACATCAACCTGCTCGACAGCTACGACGACCCTGGCAGTTACCAGGGCGTGTTCAGCGATGGCCGCATCGACCTGTTCAGTGACGGCTCGCCCACCACGCTGCTCAACCAGCTGCAGGACGATATCCTCGAACTGCGCCCGCTCGCCGAAACCCGCGAGCGTTGGCATCCAGTTGACCCGGCGAAGGACCGCTCGATCCGCTTCCACATCGCCCATAGCCCGCAACGCGAAGTGGAGATCCTCCACGATCAGCTGCTGGCCCGGTTCAGTGCCGACCCTACCCTGCGCCCACGTGACGTGATCGTCATGCTGCCGGCCATCGACACCTACGCGCCGCATATCCGCGCCGTATTCGGCCAGTTGCAGCGCAACGACCTGCGTTACATACCGTTTACCCTGACCGACCAGGGCCAGCGTGGCCGCGAACCCTTGCTGATTGCCCTCGAACACCTGCTCAAGCTGCCGGACAGCCGCTTCGCGGTCAGCGAAGTGCTCGACCTGCTGGACGTACCGGCAGTGCGGGCCCGTTTCGGCATTCGTGAAAACGACCTGCCCACGCTGCACCGCTGGATCGAGGGGGCCGGCATCCGCTGGGGCCTCAATGCCGAGCAGCGGGCCAGCCTGGGCTTGCCCGCAGGGCTTGAGCAGAACAGCTGGCGGTTCGGCCTGCGGCGCATGCTGCTGGGTTATGCCGTGGGCGTGGGCGAAGCCTGTGATGGCATCGAACCCTACGATGAAATCGGTGGCCTGGATGCGGCACTGATCGGCCCGCTGGTCGCCTTGCTCGACGCCCTCGACGTGGCCAGCCAGGCCTTGTCCGAGCCTGCCACTGTCAGCCAGTGGGGCGAGCGCCTGCATGCCTTGCTGCAGGTGTTTTTCCTGGCCGAGGGCGAGCGCGACGAGTTCCTGCTGATGCAGTTGCAGGATCTGCGCGATAGCTGGCTTGAAGTGTGCGAGGCCGTCGGCCTGCAAGACCCATTGCCGCTGACCGTAGTGCGTGAAGCCTGGCTGTCGGGCCTTGACCAGGGCAAGTTGTCCCAGCGCTTCCTCGCCGGCTCGGTGAACTTCTGCACCCTCATGCCGATGCGCGCCATCCCGTTCCGGGTGGTCTGCCTGCTGGGCATGAACGATGGCGATTACCCCCGCGCCCAACAGCCGCTGGACTTCGACCTGATGGCCAGCGACTACCGCCCCGGCGACCGCTCGCGCCGTGAGGATGACCGTTACCTGCTGCTCGAAGCGCTGCTGTCGGCACGCGACCAGCTGTATGTCAGCTGGGTCGGGCGCAGTATCCGCGACAACAGCGAACGCCCGGCCTCGGTGCTGATCGGCCAGTTGCGCGATCACCTGGCGGCCGGCTGGCAGCTGGCAGGCGCGGAGCAGGGGCAGCCAGCACAACCGGGTGAGCACCTGTTGCACGCACTGACCCAGGAGCACCCGCTGCAACCGTTCAGCCCACGCTACTTCCAGAAGGGCAGCCCGCTGTTCAGCTTTGCCCACGAATGGCAGGTGCTGCACCAGCAGGGCCAGGAAGACGAGCAGGGCGACCCAGGCCTGCCGCCTTACCATGACGATGAGGCCTTGAGCCTGACCCAGCTGAATGACTTCCTGCGCCACCCGGTGCGGCACTTCTTCAGCCAGCGTCTGAAGGTGTACTTCGAAGCGCTGGAAGCGCCGACCCCGGACGAGGAACCCTTCGTCCTCGACACCCTGCAACGCTACGGCGCCAGTGAAAGCCTGCTTGGTGCAGCGCTGGCCGAGCCGGACAATGCCGAACAGGCCCTGCAGGCCCAGGCTCGGCGCTTGCAGGCCTGCGGCATGCTGCCACTGGCCGGTTTCGGCGAACTGCTGCAGCGCGAGCTGATCGAGCCCCTGCCAGACCTGCTGCAACGCCACCGCCAGCTATTGCAACGCTGGCCACAGCTGGTCGAAGGCGCATTGCCGGTGCATTTCGAGCACGGCCCGCACCGTCTTGAAGGCTGGCTGGGCCGGGTATTCCAGGCGGATGACCAGAGCCTGCTCGGCATCACCACCGTACCCAACACCATCAGCGCCGGGCGTAACGCCCTCAAGTGGCACCGCCTGATTGCGCCCTGGGTCACGCACCTGGCGGCCTGCGCAGCGGGTTACCCCTATAACAGCGCGTTGGTGGCCAGCGACCTGACCCTGCTGCTTGCGCCGCTGCCGCAAGCGCAGGCGGCGCAACTGCTGGGCGACCTGCTGGTGGCCCGCCAGGCGGCGATGAATGCGCCGTTGCCGGTCGCGGCCAAGACCGCGTTCGCCTGGCTGGCCCAGGACGATAGCGACAAAGCCCTGGCTGCTGCAGCCCGCGCCTACGAAGGTGACGAGCGCACCAGCTTCGGCGAGCGCAGTGAAAGCATCGCCCTGGCCCGCCAGTTCCGCGACTTTGCCGCGCTCACCGCCGATGAAACCTTCGAAGGCTGGTGCGAAGCCTTGTACCGCCCATTGTTCAACGCCCCGTGGCAAACCCTGGGCAACCCGGAGAAAGGCGCATGACCCAGGACCGTCCCCTGGCACTGAGTTTCCCCCTGCATGGCAGCCAGCTGATCGAGGCCAGCGCCGGCACGGGCAAAACCTTCACCATTTCGGCGCTGTACCTGCGCCTGATCCTCGGTCACGGTGGCGAGCAGGGCTTCGACCGCGAGCTGCTACCACCGCAAATCCTCGTGGTGACCTTCACCGACGCCGCCACCAAGGAACTGCGTGAACGTATCCGTGCGCGCCTGGCCGAAGCTGCGCGGTTCTTCCGTGGCGAGCTGGACGCGGCCGACCCGCTGCTGCACCAACTGCGTGACGACTACCCGGAAGAAGCCTGGCCACGTTGTGCCGGCCGCCTGGAAATCGCCGTGCAGTGGATGGACGAGGCTGCGGTGTCGACCATTCACGGCTGGTGCCAGCGCATGCTGCGCGAACATGCCTTCGACAGCGGCAGCCTGTTCACCCAGACCCTGGAAACCGACCACAGCGAGCTGCTGGGTCAGGTCATGCGCGACTACTGGCGGCGCTTCTGCTACGGCATGCAAGGCGATGCGCTGGCCTGGGTGCGTGGCCACTGGGGCAGCCCCGACGCCTTGCTGCCGCGGATCCGCCCGCTGTTCGGTCGCGTGCGCGCCCAGCAGGACGGGCCAGAGCCGGCGGCGCTGATCCAGGCATCGCTGCAGCAGCGTGGCGAGCAGTTGGCCCGGCTCAAGGCGCCCTGGGCGCAGTGGGCCGAGGAATTGCGGCAGATCTGCCGTGATGCGCTGGCCGCCAAGCAGGTCGACGGCCGCAAGATGCAGGCCCGTTACTTCGAACCTTGGTTCGACAAGCTCTGCGCCTGGGCCGCAGACGAACAACTGGTGGAGCTCGACCTGGGCACCGGCTTCACCCGCCTGACCCCGGCGGGCATGGCGGAAGCCTGGAAGGGCGAGCCACCCGAGCACCCGGCCCTCTATGCCATGCAGAGCTTGCAGCAGCAGTTGCAGGCGCTGGATAGCCCGGATGCCCCATTGCTCGAGCATGCCGCCAACTGGGTATCGGCGCGCTTCGAAGTGGAGAAACGCCGGCGTGCGGAAATGGGCTTCGACGACATGCTCCTGCGCCTGCAGCACGCCCTGGCCAGCGAGGCCGGCGAGCGCCTGGCCAGCCTGATTCGCGAACAGTTCCCGGTGGCGTTGATCGACGAGTTCCAGGACACCGACCCGGTGCAGTACGGCATCTTCGAGCGCATCTACCAGATCAGCGAAAACCGCGCCGAAACCGGCCTGTTCATGATTGGCGACCCCAAGCAGGCGATCTATGCCTTCCGTGGCGCCGACATCTACACCTACCTTGCCGCCCGCCGTGCCACTAGTGGTCGGCTGCACAGCCTGGACACCAACTACCGCTCCAGCAAGGCCATGGTCGCGGCGGTCAATCAGGTGTTCCTGCAGGCCGAAGCTCGTCAGGCAGGGCGCGGTGCATTCCTGTTCCGCGAGGCCGATGACAACCCGCTGCCGTTCATCGAGGTCCGCGCCAAAGGCCGTGGCGAGCAGCTGTTGATCGACGGTGAAACCTGCGCAGCGCTGCAATGCTGGCATCTGCAGAGCGAAGAACCGGTCTCCGGCAGCGTTTACCGCCAGCAACTGGCAGCCAGTTGCGCCAGCCATATCGTCGCCTTGCTCAATGGTGGCCAGCAGGGCACGGCTGGTTTCCAGAATGCCGATGGCGAACTGCGCCCGTGCCTGCCATCGGACATCGCCATCCTGGTGCGCGATGGCCATGAGGCGCAAATGGTCCGCGCCGAGCTGGCCGCGCGCGAGGTGCGTAGCGTGTACCTCTCCGACAAGGACTCGGTATTCGCCGCCCAGGAAGCCCACGACCTGCTGGCCTGGCTCAAGGCCTGCGCCGAGCCCGACTCGGAGCGCCTGCTCAAGGCCGCCCTGGCCAGCCTCACCCTCGATCTGTCGCTGGCTGCGCTGGACCGCCTGAACCAGGACGAGCGGGTCTGGGAAGACTGGGTCATGCGTTTTCGGCGTTACCGCGACACCTGGCAGCGCCAGGGCGTGCTGCCAATGCTGCGGCACCTGCTGCATGACTTCCAGCTGCCGCGCACGCTGATCCGCCGCAGCGACGGCGAGCGGGTGCTGACCAACCTGCTGCACCTGGCCGAGTTGCTGCAACAGGCCGCAGGCGAGCTGGACGGCGAACAGGCGCTGATCCGCCACCTGGCCGAGCACCTGGCCAGTTCCGGGCAGGCCGGTGAAGAGCAGATCCTGCGCCTGGAGAGTGACGAGCAGCTGGTGAAAGTGGTGACCATCCACAAGTCCAAGGGCCTGGAATACCCCTTGGTCTACCTGCCGTTCATCTGCACCAGCAAGCCGGTGGACGGCAGCCGCCTGCCGCTGGCCTGGCATGATAGCCAGGGCAACGCCCATCTCACCCTCACACCGGACCAGGAACAGATCGACCGTGCCGACGACGAGCGCCTGGCCGAAGACCTGCGCCTGCTCTACGTGGCCCTGACCCGTGCCCAGCATGCCTGCTGGCTGGGTGTCGCCGACCTCAAGCGTGGCAACCAGAAGAGCTCGCAACTGCACCGCTCGGCGCTCGGCTACCTGCTGGGTGGCGGCCTCGCCTTGCCGGGCTCGCAGCAACTGACGGACTGGTTGCAGGCCCTGGCCGCGACGTGTCCGCACATCAGCTGCCCGGGCTTGCCGCAGGCGGATGAACAGGTGTATCGCATGTCGCACGCCGAAAGCGAGTTGCTGCCTGCTCGCAAGCCGCGCCGTGCGGCGGGGGCCGAGCATTGGTGGATTGCCTCGTACAGTGCCCTGCGCGTCGGCGACCAGACCCTCGGTGCCGACAGCTCCCAGGCCCAGCAGTTACTGGATGATGAAGTGGTCGATACCCAGGTGCTGCGTGAGGTCCCGGCCGACAGTGGCGATATCCACCGCTTCCCGCGCGGGCCCAACCCCGGCACCTTCCTGCATGGCTTGCTGGAATGGGTTGGCCGCGAGGGCTTCAGCCAGGTCAGCGGCAATGCGCAACTGATCGAGCGAACCGTTGGCCAGCGCTGCAACCGTCGTGACTGGACCGGCTGGATTCCCACCCTGACCCACTGGCTGCAGCGCCTGCTGGGCGAAGCGCTGCCGCTGCCGGGCAACGACCTCAGCGTGACGCTCGGGCAGTTGCGCCACTACCAGATAGAAATGGAGTTCTGGTTCGCCAGCCACCAGGTCGATGCCGAACAACTCGATCGCCTGGTGGCACGCCACACTCACCCTGGCCTGGCACGCCCGGCGGCGCAGCCGACCGTGCTCAATGGCATGTTCAAAGGGTTCATCGACCTGGCCTTCGAGCTGGACGGGCGTTACTACGTGACCGACTACAAGTCCAACTGGCTGGGCCCTGACATCCAGGCCTACGATGCCCTGGCCATGGAAAAGGCCATCCTCGAACATCGCTACGACCTGCAGTACGTGCTGTACCTGCTGGCCCTGCACCGCCAGTTGCGCGCCCGCCTGCCGGACTACGACTACGACCGCCATGTCGGCGGCGCCCTGTTCATCTTCCTGCGAGGCGCCAGCAGCAGCGGCCACGGCGTTTACCACGCCAAGCCACCGCGTGAGCTGATCGAAAGCCTCGATGCGCTGTTCCGTGGCGAGCACCCGCCCGCACAGCAGGACCTGTTTGCCGGAGCCGTGATATGAGCCGAAGCCTTGTCGACCTGTTGCCCACCCCGCTGCACGCCGAGCACCTGCTCGCACTGGCGCCACAGCGTGACAGCGGCGACCTGCTGCAACTGCTCGACCGCTGGGTAGAGCGGGGCTGGCTGCGTGCCCTGGACCGTGCGTTCGTATCGTTCCTGGAAGAGCGAGTCCCTGGTAGCGACCCCCTGCTGTTGCTGGCCGCCGCCCTGGCCAGTCACCAGCTGGGCCACGGCCATGTCTGCCTCGACCTGCAGCAAACCCTGGCCGAGCCCGATTTCGCCCTGTCGTTGCCGCCCGAAGGCGACGCCTTGACCGGCCCCTTGCTGCTGCCCTCGCAATTGCTGGCCAACCTCGACCTGCACGCCTGGCGCCAGCGCATTGCCGCCAGCCCCCTGGTGGCCGCCGGCGATACCCCTGGCCAGCAGGCGCGGCCTCTGGTGCTTAGCGGCGAGCGCCTGTACCTGCGCCGTTACTGGAGTTACGAGCGGCGCATCGACCATACCCTGCGCCAGCGCCTGACCCTGGCCGAAGCGCCTCCAGCCGACCTGCCTGGCCGCCTGGCGCAGCTGTTCGACGGTGGTGCGCCGGCTGGCCAGGTGGACTGGCAGAAGCTCGCCTGTGCCCTGGCCACCCGCGCCGGCTTCAGCATCATCACCGGCGGCCCCGGCACGGGTAAGACCACTACCGTGGTGCGCCTTTTGGCCTTGCTGCAGGCGCCGGCGGTGGAGCAGGGCAGGCCGCTGCGCATTCGCCTGGCCGCGCCGACCGGTAAGGCAGCCGCGCGCCTGACCGAATCCATTGGCCAGCAGGTCGAGCGCCTGCAGGTCAGCGCCGAGGTGCGCGGGCAAATCCCGACCGAGGTCAGCACCGTGCACCGCTTGCTCGGCAGCCGCCCCGGTTCGCGGCACTTCCGCCACCATGCCGGCAACCCGCTGCCGTTGGACGTGCTGGTGGTCGATGAAGCGTCGATGATCGACCTGGAAATGATGGCCAACCTGCTCGATGCCCTGCCGCCACGGGCACGCCTGGTGCTGCTGGGCGACAAGGACCAGCTGGCCTCGGTCGAGGCCGGTGCGGTATTGGGTGACCTGTGTCGGGATGCCGAGGAGGGCTGTTACTCCCCGGCGACCGAGGCGTGGCTGGAACAGACCGGTGGTGAGTCGCTGGCGGGCAGTGGCCTCAAGGCCGGCGATGAGCAACGCAACCCGTTGGCCCAGCAGGTGGTGATGCTGCGCTTTTCGCGGCGTTTCGGCGAAGGTAGCGGCATTGGCCAACTGGCCCGGCTGGTCAATCGTCAGGACTCCCACGCGGCACGCAACCTGCTGGCCGCACCGCCGCCCGATGTGCACAGCCTGGCCCTGAAGCACGAACAGGACCGTGCCTTCGACCGCCTGCTGCTCGACGGCCTCAACCGCGGCAGCGACGGCCCGCAGGGTTACCGCAGCTACCTGCGCACCCTTGGCCGCTTCCGCCCGGCACTCGATACCGCCGTTGACGACCCCGCGTGGGAGCAATGGGCGGGCAAGGTGCTGCACAGCTTCGAGGACTTCCAGCTGCTGTGCGCGGTACGCCGGGGCGCCTGGGGTGTCGAAGGCCTCAACGAGCGGGTGGCGCGGGTGCTGCACAATGCGGGGCTGATCGACAGCCAGCAGCCCTGGTACGAAGGGCGCCCGGTGCTGGTGACCCGCAACGACTACGGCCTGGGCCTGATGAACGGTGACATCGGCATTGCCCTGCGCCTGCCGGATGAGCGCGGCGAGCCCCTGCTGCGCGTGGCCTTCCCGCGTAACGACGGCAGTGGCGGCGTGCGCTTCGTCCTGCCCAGCCGGCTGAATGAAGTGGAAACGGTATTCGCCATGACCGTGCACAAGTCCCAGGGCTCGGAGTTCAGCCACACCGCGCTGGTGCTACCGGATGCGCTCAACCCGGTGCTGACCAAGGAGCTGGTATACACCGGCATCACCCGCGCCAAGCACTGCTTTAGCCTGGTCGAGCCTCGCCAGGGTATTTTCGAAGAAGCGGTTGCGCGCAAGGTGCGGCGTATTTCCGGGTTGATGCTGGAGCAGGTTTAGCCCTGTAGTGAGCCAAAAGGAGATCCTCTGTGGGAGCGGGCGCGCCCGCGAACACGGGCGCAGCCCGTGCCAACCACCGTGGTGCCTGCTTCGCGGGCACGCCCGCTCCCACAGGGATCGCATTAGCTCCGCGCCTTTCATACAAGCATGCGGCCATGTGCTATCGTTGCGCCGATATTGGAAAGGGCCTTAAGAGATTTCCCACATGAACATGGCCGCCAGGCGAGTGATGAGCTGTGCGCTTTCGCTATTGCTGGCCGCCCTGTTCCTTTCCGCAGGCCCGGCCCAGGCAGACCCCGCCATGACTGCCGCCCAGGCGCAGCAACGGGCCAAGGCCGTCACCCAGGTGGTGCTGGGCATCTTCAGCTATGCCCGCTGGCCCGTCGAACCCTCGCCTTTGCGCCTGTGCCTGGTCGGCCCGACCGAATACGCCGATGACCTGATCAAAGACCATGTGCAGGAGTCCGGCCGACCGCTGCAGGTGCGGCGTCTGCTGGCAGACGATAGCCAGGTCGCCCAGGCCTGCGACGCCATCTACATCGGCAAGCTCGACCAAGGCCAGCGCGACCGGCTGTTCGAGCGCGTCAGTGGCTACCCGGTGCTGAGCATCAGCGAGGCAGACGACCCGTGCACGGTCGGCAGCCTGTTCTGCTTGCGGGTCAGCGACCAGCAGGTAGCCTTCGAAGTCAACCTCGACTCGGTGGCACGTTCCGGCGTGCGCATCCACCCCAGCGTGCTGCAATTGTCGCGGCGCCGGGCAGGTCAGCCATGAAGCCGACCCGTAAGCGCGGCGTGCGCCCGACCCTGCGTTCGGTGCTGGGCCGTGGCCACCTCAGCGTCGCCTTGCTCGCCGTGGGCCTGGCCGGTATTTCCCTGACCCTGCTGGGCGTGCTCGCCCTGCGTGTTTACGCCAACGACAACCTGCAGCTGATCGCCCGCTCGATCAGCTACACCGTGGAAGCGGCGGTGGTGTTTGACGACAGCGCTGCGGCCAATGAATCGCTGGCGCTGATCGCCAGTGCCGAGGAAGTGGCCGAAGCCAGGGTCTTCAATAACGAAGGCGAGCAACTGGCGCATTGGCAGCGCAGCGATACCGGCGTGCTCGCGCGGCTGGAGGCGCAGGTTGCCACCGCCTTGCTGGATGAACCGGTCAATCTGCCGATTACGCACCAGCAACAGCAGGTCGGGCGCATCGAACTGGTCGGCCAGGGGCGAAGCCTGTTGCTGTTCCTGCTCAGTGGACTGGCCGGCATCCTGTTCTGCACGGTGCTCAGCGCCTTGGCTGCCCAATACCTGTCGCGGCGTCTGCTCAGTGATATCGTCCGCCCGCTGCGCGGCCTGGCCAGTGTTGCTCACGCCGCCCGCCGCGAGCGCAGTTTCGACCGGCGCGTGCCGGAAGCGCCGATTGCCGAGCTCAACGAACTGGGCAATGACTTCAATGCCCTGCTGGACGAGCTGGAGGTTTGGCACAGCCACCTGCAAAACGAAAACCAGACCCTGGCCCACCAGGCCAGCCATGACAGCCTGACCGGCCTGCCCAACCGCGCCTTCTTCGAGGGGCGCCTGAGCCGCAGCGTGCGCAATGCAGAACGGAAGCAGGACCACCTGGCGCTGCTGTTTCTCGACAGCGACCACTTCAAGCAGATCAACGACACCCTCGGCCATGCGGTGGGCGACGAAGTGCTGATCAGCGTGGCCGACCGCGTGCGCGCCCAGTTGCGCGAGCACGACCTGGTGGCGCGCCTGGGTGGCGACGAGTTCGCCGTGCTGCTGACGCCTTTGCAGTCGCGCCAGGACGCCGAGGACATTGCCGAGAAGATCGTTGCCAGCATGAAGTTGCCGGTGCAGCTGGACAGTGGCCGCAGTATCGCCACCTCGTTGAGTGTCGGTATTGCCTATTACCCGGATGACGGCGCTGACCCCGCCAGTCTTCTGAATGCTGCCGATGCAGCGATGTACCAGGCCAAGCGCAAACGCCGTGGCCATTGGCAAGTGGCGCAGACGGAACAGTCCGCCGGTGAAAACAACAACAGGAGTTGAACCCGTGATACAGGCTTTGCGTTTCCCCCTTTGGGCATTGCTGCTCGCCGTGCTGGCACTGACCGGTTGCCAGAGCACGCCACCCAAAGGCCTGACGGCCGAACAGATTGCCGTGCTCAAGCGTGAAGGTTTTACCCCGACCGACGAAGGATGGGCCTACGACTTGTCCGGCAAGGTGCTGTTCGGCAGCGATCTGGACAGCCTCAACAGCCAGAGCCAGGCGATCGTCGAGCGCATTGGCAAGGCGCTACTCAGCGTTGGCATCCAGGGCGTGCGGGTGGACGGGCATGCCGATTCGTCGGGCAAGGCGGCGTATAACCAGCAACTCTCAGAGCGCCGCGCGCAGAGCGTGGCCAAGGCGCTGGTCGAGGTAGGCATGCAGGCGCAGAACATCCAGTCCCGTGGCCTTGGCAGTAGCCAGCCGGTGGCGGACAACCGCACCAGCGCCGGGCGTACCGAGAACCGGCGCGTGTCCATTGTGGTGGCTTCCTACTGACCGCAGCCTCACAGGCCAGCACATCCGCGTGGAACGGGCTTGCCCGCGAAGCAGGCGACTCGGTGCCTGGCACCGGCTGCGCCGGTGTTCGCGGGCACGCCCGCTCCTACAGGTCCTGCGCATGCCTTGAGTCCGGCGCAGACCTTGTGGGGAGCTGGCTTGCCGGCGATGGCTACGCAGCAGCCCCCTCATTCCTGAGCAAAGCGCATCTCTCGGGTCTCGCCCATCAACAACGGCGCATTCGCCTCCGTCACCCCTCGGATGTAATCCCAAAGCAGGGTAATCCGCTTCAACTTGCGCAAATCCTCCCGGCAATACATCCAGAACTGCCGCGTCACCTCGATCTCTTCCGGCAACACCGTCACCAGCCGCGGGTCCTGCGCGGCCAGGAAGCACGGCAAGATCGCCAGCCCACGCCCCTGCAACGCTGCCGTGTACTGCGCAATCACGCTGGTACTGCGCAAATGCGCGCTGGCGCTGGGGATCAGGTTGGCCAGGTACAGCAGCTCCGAACTGAACGCCAGGTCGTCCACGTAACTGATGAACGGGTGCCTGGCCAGGTCCGCGATCTGGTTGATCGGTGCGTGGTTGTCCAGGTAGTCCTGGGTCGCGTACAGCCGCAAGCGGTAGTCGCACAGCTTGCAACATACATAAGGGCCGTGTTCCGGCCGCTCCAGGGCGATGACGATGTCCGCCTCGCGTTTGGACAGGCTGATGAAGTGCGGCAGCGGCAGGATATCCACCGAAATCGCCGGGTAGGCATCGACAAAGTGGCTTAGCTGCGGGGTGACGAAGAAGCTGCCGAAGCCTTCGGTGCAGCCCATGCGCACGTGCCCCGACAACGCCACGCCTGACCCCGACACCTGCTCGCAAGCCATGTGCAGCGTGCTCTCGATCGACTCGGCATAACTCAGCAGGCGTTGGCCCTCGGCGGTGAGGACAAAGCCGTTGGTCCGGGATTTCTCGAACAGCAAGGTGCCCAGTGCCCCCTCCAGCGAGCTGATGCGCCTCGACACCGTGGTGTAGTCCACGTTCAGGCGCTTGGCGGCGCTGCTGGCCTTGCGGGTACGCGCCACTTCAAGGAAGAACTTCAGGTCGTCCCAGTTGAGTGCACTCAGGGATGTGAGGTCTTTTTGCATGATGATCCGGTTTTTTTGTGCGTTCTTGTTGGATGTTTGCACATCTATACTCGAAACAAGCCTCAGGACGCCACCTCGCGTTTGCCCGGCAATGGCGATCTCGTCCCGACAATAATTCCAAGGAGAACGCAGATGAACGCACCGCAATCCCCTAACCAGACCAAAATCGAGCAGGTCAAGCTGCTGATCGACGGCCAATGGGTCGAGTCCAAGACCACCGAATGGCGCGACATCGTCAACCCGGCTACCCAAGAAGTGCTGGCGCGCGTACCGTTCGCCACCGTCGAAGAAGTCGACGCAGCCGTCGCCGCTGCCCACCGCGCCTTCCAGACCTGGCGTAACACGCCGATCGGCGCGCGCATGCGCATCATGCTCAAGCTGCAGGCGCTGATCCGCGAACACACCAAACGCATCGCCCAGGTCCTCAGTGCCGAGCAGGGCAAGACCCTGGCCGACGCCGAAGGCGATATCTTCCGCGGCCTGGAAGTGGTCGAGCACGCCGCCTCCATCGGCACCCTGCAGATGGGCGAATTCGCCGAGAACGTTGCCGGCGGCGTCGATACCTACACCCTGCGCCAGCCGATCGGCGTGTGCGCCGGCATCACCCCGTTCAACTTCCCGGCGATGATCCCGCTGTGGATGTTCCCCATGGCCATCGTCTGCGGCAATACCTTCGTGCTCAAGCCGTCCGAGCAGGACCCGCTGTCGACCATGCTGCTGGTCGAGCTGGCGCTGGAAGCCGGCATACCGGCCGGCGTGCTCAACGTGGTGCACGGCGGCAAGCAGGTGGTGGATGCCATTTGCACCCACCAGGACATCAAGGCGATTTCCTTCGTCGGCTCCACCGAAGTGGGCACCCACGTGTACAACCTGGGCAGCCAGCACGGCAAGCGCGTGCAGTCGATGATGGGCGCCAAGAACCACGCGGTGGTGCTGCCCGATGCCAACCGCACGCAAACCGTCAACGCCCTGGTCGGTGCCGCCTTCGGCGCGGCGGGCCAGCGCTGCATGGCCACCTCGGTGGCGGTGCTGGTGGGCAAGGCCCGCGAATGGCTGCCGGATATCAAGGAAGCGGCCAGCAAGCTCAAGGTCAGTGCCGGCTGCGAGCCAGGCACCGATGTCGGCCCGGTGGTTTCCAAGCGCGCCAAGGAGCGTGTGCTGGGCCTGATCGAAAGCGGTATCAAGGAAGGCGCCAAGCTGGAGCTCGACGGCCGTGACGTCAAGGTGCCAGGTTACGAGCAAGGCAATTTCGTCGGCCCGACCCTGTTCTCGGGCGTGAAGACCGACATGCAGGTTTACACCCAGGAAATCTTCGGCCCGGTGCTGGTGACCCTGGAGGTCGATACCCTCGATGAGGCCATCGCCCTGGTCAACGCCAACCCGTTCGGCAACGGCACCGGCCTGTTCACCCAGAGCGGCGCGGCAGCACGCAAGTTCCAGAGCGAAATCGACATTGGCCAGGTCGGTATCAACATCCCGATCCCGGTACCGGTACCGTTCTTCAGCTTCACCGGCTCGCGTGGCTCCAAGCTCGGCGACCTCGGCCCGTACGGCAAGCAAGTGGTGCAGTTCTACACTCAGACCAAGACCGTCACCGCCCGCTGGTTCGATGACGACAGTGTCAATGACGGTGTGAACACCACCATCAGCCTGCGTTAAGGAGACAGTCATGCGTATCGCATTCATCGGCCTCGGCAACATGGGCGCACCCATGGCCCGCAACCTGATCAAGGCCGGGCACCAACTGAACCTGTTCGACCTGAACAAGGTCGTGCTGGCCGAGCTGGCAGAACTGGGCGGGCAGGTCAGCCCCTCGCCCAAGGACGCGGCGGCCAACAGCGAGCTGGTGATCACCATGCTGCCGGCTGCTGCGCATGTGCGCAGCGTGTACCTGAACGAAGACGGTGTGCTGGCAGGCATTCGCCCGGGCACGCCGACCGTGGATTGCAGCACCATCGACCCGCAGACTGCGCGTGATGTGTCCAAGGCCGCAGCGGCCAAGGGCGTGGACATGGGTGATGCGCCGGTGTCCGGTGGCACTGGCGGCGCGGCGGCAGGCACCCTGACCTTCATGGTGGGTGCCAGCGCCGAGTTGTTCGCCACCCTCAAGCCGGTACTGGAGCAGATGGGCCGCAACATCGTGCACTGCGGTGAAGTCGGCACCGGGCAGATCGCCAAGATCTGCAACAACCTGCTGCTGGGCATCTCGATGATCGGCGTGTCCGAGGCCATGGCCCTGGGCAACGCGCTGGGCATCGACACCAAGGTGCTGGCCGGCATCATCAACAGTTCGACCGGGCGTTGCTGGAGCTCGGACACCTACAACCCGTGGCCGGGCATCATCGAAACCGCGCCGGCCTCGCGTGGCTATACCGGTGGCTTTGGCGCCGAGCTGATGCTCAAGGACCTGGGGCTGGCCACCGAGGCAGCACGCCAGGCACATCAACCGGTGATCCTGGGGGCCGTGGCCCAGCAGCTGTACCAGGCCATGAGCCTGCGCGGCGAGGGTGGCAAGGACTTCTCGGCGATCGTCGAGGGTTACCGCAAGAAGGATTGACGAGCGAGGACTTTATCGCGGGCCGGGCGGCCTTCCCTCTGTAACTGCGCACCAGAGGGAAGGGCGTCTGATCCGCGATTTTTTTTGCCTGTACCGGCCCTGCCGCCGGCAAGCCGGGCTCTCATAGAACTACACATAACTCATTGAATCGGCAGGGACTCTGTGGGAGCGGCTTTAG
>NZ_JAMBDI010000042.1:15777-17948 GCF_036858055.1 Pseudomonas sp. SF2
AAGCCGCTCCCACAGGTACTGCATCAGGCTTGAGGGCAGTGCAGTACCTGTGGGAGCCCGGCTTGCCGGCGACAGGGCCGGTAAAGTTTACAAATCAGGCAAAGACGAAGTACTTGCGCACGGTCTCGACCACTTCCCAGGTGCCTTTCATCCCCGGTTCGATCACGAACACATCACCCGCTTTCAGGTGCTTCGGCTCTTCGCCTTCCGGGGTGATGATGCAGTAGCCATCGAGGAAGTGGCAGAACTCCCACTTCTCGTAGTTGACCTCGAACTTGCCCGGGGTGCAGATCCAGGTGCCCATGATCTTGCTGCCGTCGGCCGACAGGTAGGCGTTGAGGTTGACGGTGTGCGGATCGCCGCCGATGCGCTTCCACTTGGTGGCGTCCACGACCGGTGTCGGGCAGGTTTCGCGCAGGACGGTGATGAAATCGGACATGGCACAACTCCTGGTGACTGGCTGAATGACTCGTCACCATAGGGCCATCGGCCGAGCCGCAGTTGCCTGGGCTCGACGTCCAGCTGTCTGGTCGCGCTATGCCAGGCGGTTGACCTCGACGGTGATGTGCGCCAGTTCTTCGTGTACGCCCAGGGCCGTGCGCACGCTGTCGGCGCTGAGCTCGGCCCGGGCGGCCAGGCCGAGAATGCAGGCGTACTGGTCCTTGCCCACGCGCCACACGTGCAGGTCGGTGATGCTGGCCGGCACTGGCAGCTGCGCCACCACTTCACGGATTTCTTCCACCACCGGCGCATCCATCTCCGCATCCAGCAGCACCCGCCCGGTATCGCGCAGCAGGCCACGGGCCCACAGCGCCACCAGCAGCGCACCGACCAGGCCCATGACCGGGTCGAGCCAGCCGGCGCCCCAGTACTTGCCGGCCAGCAGGGCGACGATCGCCAGCACCGAGGTAGCGGCGTCGGCCATCACATGCAGGTAGGCCGAGCGCAGGTTCAGGTCGTGGTGATGGTGGCCGTGGTCGTGGTGATGATCATGGCCATGGTGGTGATGATCGTGATGGTGATGGTCGTCACGCAGCAGCCAGGCACAGATCAGGTTGACGGCCAGGCCCACGGCGGCGATGAAGATCGCCTCGTCATAGTGGATCGGCCCCGGTGTCTGCAGGCGCTCCACCGACTGGAACGCCATCAGCCCGGCCACGCCCAGTAACAGCAGGGCGCTGGAGTAGCCGCCGAGAATCTCGATCTTCCAGGTGCCGAAGGCAAAGCGCCGGTCGCCGGCATAGCGCCGAGCGGCGGCGTAGGCCAGCAGCGACAGGCCCAAGGCCAGGGCATGGGAACTCATGTGCCAGCCGTCGGCCAGCAACGCCATGGAATTGAAGAACCAGCCCCCGGTAATTTCCGCCACCATCATCACCGCGGTCAGCCACACCGCCAGGCGCGTCTTGCGCTCGGCGCCCAGGTTGCTGGTATGGAACTGGTGGCTGTGCTGCCAGCGGTCTGAGGTTTGTGTCGCCATGGTTTATCATGCTCCCGGAACATCGAGAAATATACTATACCCCAGTATACCTAGCATGGTGTGGAACCCAATGGCACATACCCTGAAGAGCAAGAAGCAACTGCTGACCCGGGTGCGCAAGATCAAAGGCCAGGCCGCTGCCCTGGAGACAGCGCTGGAGCAGGACAAGGACTGCCTGGCGATCCTGCAGCAGATCGCCGCCGTGCGCGGCGCGGTGAACGGGCTGATGGCCGAAGTGATGGAAGGGCATATCCGCGAACACCTGGTGGCGGACGGGCTAAGTGCCGAGCAACGGCAGGACGAGGCGGACAAGGTGGCGGCGTTGCTGCGGTCGTACCTCAAGTAGCCGGTTGAAACGATCGGGGATACCCAGGGGGTAAACGTTCTTCACGGAGTGGTGGGAATTAGCAACCGGCGATGTGCTCGTCGGAAGATAGGCTCAAGGCTACCAGATGTCAGTCTTGAGTTTTGAGGTGATGCGTAAATCGAGCGCCGCCCGCGCGGCGCATCGCGAGCTGCGCTCGCTCCTACGTTTGTTTCGGGCCAGTAACGCCTATGACAGGCGCGCGCGACCGCCTTGTTTGTACGACGCGATATCAAGCCATGCGCCAAAGCGTTCGCGCGCAAATCCCCCAGGAATAATTGGCCCGAAACAAACGTAGGAGCGAGCGCAGCTCGCGATGCGCCGCGCGGG
>NZ_JAMBDI010000043.1:0-28939 GCF_036858055.1 Pseudomonas sp. SF2
GGTGCGCATATCGAGCGCCGCCCGCGCGGCGCATCGCGAGCAAGCTCGCTCCTACATTTGTTTCGGGCCAATTGATCCTGAGGCAGAGGCGCGCGGTCTCTTGGCGTTCACCTCGATATCGAGAGGGACAAGCAAGGCGATCGCGCGCGTCGGCGCAGGCGTTACTGGCCCGAAACAGATGTAGGAGCGAGCTTGCTCGCGATGCGCCGCGCGGGCGGCGCTCGATCTCGAAGGCGCAGAAAATCTCACGGCAAGCGCCGCAGCTGCTGGCGTTCGTAACGGGGATACAGGTGGCTGACACTGCGAATCAGCTCGTAACGGGTCAGGCTGATACCGGCAAACCGTTCGGGTATCGGGCTGCGGATCATCTCGGCCATGTCGTCGCCACGCGCCGCGCCGTCACGCATCAGCCCATCCAGCCAGCCCAGGTAGTCACGCATCTGGGCAAACGGCCGGGCATCGCTGGCCAGCGGGCCATGCCCGGGTACCAGCTGCTTCCAGGGCAGCGCTTGCAAGGTGTCCAGGTCCTTCAGCCACACCTCCAGCCCCGGGCTGTTGGGCGTGGTCAGCGCGCGCTCGTAAAACACCAGGTCACCGGCGAACAGCACGCCGGTGTTTTCATCCAGAATCGCCAGGTCGGCACCGGTGTGCCCGCCCAGCGCCAGCAGCCGCAGGCGGTGCCCGCCCACCTCATGAATACCCGGCTCCAGCACCCGGGTCGGCAGCACCACCTCGGTCCCGCGCATCCAGTCGCCGACCAGGCGGTACATGTTCTCGGCCATGGCCTCGCCCTGCTGGCGCAACAGCTCGCGGGTACCGGCCAGGGCGCCGATGGGTACATCGGCAAAGGCCTGGTTGCCCAGCACATGGTCAGGGTGATGATGGGTCAGCAGCACTTCGACAACCGGCTTGTCGGTGGTGGCGGCAATGGCCTGGCGCATGGCTTCGCCGTAGCGTTTCGACGGCCCACTGTCGATCACCACCACCCCGCTGTCGGTGACGATGAACGCGGTGTTGACGATATTGCCGCCGTTATCCTTGGCAAAATTGTCGGTGCTGCCCTCCAGCAGCCAGGTGCCCTCGGCGATCTGCCGGGGCTTGAGCCGATAGTCCAGGTCTGCCCAGGCCGGCAGGCCCAGGCACAGCAGCAATAGCAGAATGCAACGCATGACGGGCGCCTCGGGTCAGGAATGAAGTGGGGCAACGCGCTCAGGGCACCGCCGCCTCGAACTGGTTGCCGCTGTTGTCCTGCAACACTAACCGGGTCGGCCCGGGGCCCTGGATGTCGAAGCCCAGGTTGGGGTTTTCGCTGACCGCCGGGTACAGTTCCAGGCTGGCCAGGCGCTGGCCGTCAGCGTCCTGCAGCTCGGCATGGTTGAGGAAGAATTCGGGGATACCACTGACCAGGCCATTGTCCATCGGGTGGGCCACCTGCAGGCGCAGGCGGCTGCTGTCGCCGCGCGGGTAGCGCCCGCCCAGGACTTCGCCAAGGCGCTCCTCCCAGCCGGGCTGAGTGCGTACCACGCTGGGCGCGGTACAACCGCCACCGGCGGCATCGATCAGGGTCGAGCCGACATGCCACAGACCGTCGCGCGTCAGCACCGCAGCACGCAGTGGCGTGGCCTGCTCGACGCGGATGCGAATCGACAACCAGGGCAGCACCCGCTCGCCGGGCTGGAAGTCGACAATGCGCGGCAGCGGGTTGAGTTCGGCCCAGGCGAGCATCCGCACCACCTCGCCACTGAACGCCCTAGCGTCGATCTCCAGCGGCACCTGGCGTGCGTCTTCGGCAAAGGGTGGCGCCAGCAGCTTGACCCGGTCATCGAAGACGAACGCGGCCTGGCCCAGCAGCTGCTTGTGGTAGAAGTCCCACATTACCGACGGTACCGGGTCCTTGTGGTTACTCGGCTCGCTGGCCAGGGCCTGTGCGGCCCAGGGCACCCAGCAGGCCAGCAGGAAAGTCGCTCGCCAGTTCATCGCCCACTCCCATTAATCAACACGGATCTCACTGACTTTGCGCGGTCCCTGTGGGAGCGGGTTCACCCGCGAAGAATGCGACGCGGTATATGGCACCGGCTTCGCCGGTGTTCGCGGCGGTTCGACGCCTCGATGAACCCGCTCCCACAGGGGGGATGTGTTGCCTTTAGAAACCCGCAAGCCTGCGCAGCTTGTTACTGGTACATCTCCGGCACCTGGTAACGCAGGCCGTAACTGGCATAAATCGCCTTCATCCGCCCATCACGAATCAGCGCCTCAAGCGCCTCCTCCACCGCATAGGCCAGCTGCCGGTTGCTTTCATGCACCGCCATGCCGATCTCCCAGGCCTGCTTGCCAAGGTTCGGGTAGGCGTTTTCCGCCAGTGCCAGTTGCGGGTCGGCGGCCTGGTGCAATTGCCAGTCAACCTCGCCGCGCATCGCCATCACCGCGTCCACCTGGCCGGCCTGCATGGCACCGAAGGCCTGCTGCACATTGGGGTAATGATGGGTTTTGGCACTCAGCATACCGTTGAACACAGAAGTCAGGTAGAACGACGGCACGCTGTCCACCTCGACCCCGATCGGGTGCTGCCGGAACACCGCGACACTGGCCACCGAGGGCAGGCGGCGGCGATCGTAGGCGACCTGCCAGCGCTCCTCCTGATAGGGGCCGAACATCACCACCTGGGCGTTTTCCAACTCGCCCACCTCATTGCGCCTTTGCGCGTAGGCGTGGTCGTATGGCACGCGCATCATCAGGTCGGCCAGTTGCTGGTGACGCAGCGGGCTGCCGCGCCAGATGTAGTCGCGCAGATCGTCGTCGAGCTTTTCCCCCGGTGGCGCCCAGACCAGCTGCAAACGCACCCCCAACGCCGTGGCCAGGGCCTGCGCCAGTTCCACGTCGACACCGCGTGGTTGGCCGTGGTCCTCGAAGCTGTAGGGCGCGAAGTCCTTGTACACCGCCACCTTCAGTTCACCGGCGGCGATGATCGCGTCATAGCTGCGCACCTGTGCCTGCGCCGCCGCGCAACACAGCAGCAGGGTACTGAACAGCACCGCCAACAGGCGCATGGCCGTCACTCCTCGACGTGCACGCTGTCCAGGTAGGTGCGCACCGCCCACAGGGCTTCCTGGCTCAGGTAGTCGGCCATCTTCGGCATGTACACCCGGCCGTCGCGGACGGCGCCGTGGCGTACCCGCTCGACGAACCATTCATCCCCGGCCTCGCCGGCATCGAGCATGCGCAAATCCGGGGCGATACCGCCGGACTTGGCCTCCAGGCCATGGCAGGCGGCGCAGTTCTGGTTGTAGGCCGAGGCGCCGATTTCCACCGCCTTGTCGTGCTCGGGAGAGCTGCGGTACGGGTTGACCGCCGCCCAGCCATCGCCATCCAGGGCTACGCCGGCGTCCTTGATCGGGGTCAGGCCCTGGGTTTCCACGGCCTGGGGCACCACATTGCCATGTGCCCAGGCCGTGCCGGTCAGCACTGCACTGGCAAGCAGCCCGGCAGCCAGCAAGACGTTGCGTTTTGTTGTCATTCTTATGCCCTCACGATTGCACGCAAGGCCTCAACCACAGAGGCCGTGCCGCCATCTTAGAAACAGCCCGCAGGCGGCCGAATGCTGCTTTGGTGGCCGGGCCTTAATCCCTTGGTAGTAGGGCTTGTGGCGAAGGGCCAAATGAGGTGCCCCGCGGGAACTATTCCCGGCAAGGGCGGGACTTTTTCCGTATCCCGCAACGTCCGCCCCGCCCCACCCTGTGCAGGCCAAAACTTCCACTGGGAACTGCAACCATGACAACAAGAACGCTACCCGCCCTTTCCCCTCTGGCCCTGAGCGTGCGGGCCTTGCTGCTGGTCGGTAGCCTGGCCCTGAGCAACGCGGCCACGGCGGCCACCGCCCCAGCAGCACCTGCCAGCAAGAACGTGACCTGGGAAGACATCGCCAACGACCACCTGACCACCCAGGACGTGCTGCAGTACGGCATGGGCACCAACGCCCAGCGCTGGAGCCCGCTGGCCCAGGTCAATGACCAGAACGTGTTCAAGCTGACCCCGGCCTGGTCCTATTCCTTCGGCGACGAGAAGCAGCGCGGCCAGGAATCCCAGGCCATCGTCAGCGACGGCGTGGTCTACGTCACCGGCTCCTACTCGCGGGTGTTCGCCCTCGATGCCAAAACCGGCAAGCGCCTTTGGACCTACAACCACCGCCTGCCGGACAACATTCGCCCCTGCTGCGACGTGGTCAACCGCGGCGCGGCGATCTACGGCGACAAGATCTACTTCGGCACCCTGGACGCGCGGGTCATCGCCCTCGACAAGCGCACCGGCAAGGTGGTGTGGAACAAGAAGTTCGGCGACCACAGTGCCGGCTACACCATGACCGGCGCCCCGGTGCTGATCAAGGACAAGACCAGCGGCAAGGTGCTGCTGATCCACGGCAGCTCCGGCGATGAATTCGGCGTGGTCGGCCAACTGTTCGCCCGCGACCCGGAAACCGGCGAAGAAGTGTGGATGCGGCCCTTCGTCGAAGGCCACATGGGCCGCCTGAACGGCAAGGACAGCACCCCGACCGGTGACGTCAAAGCACCGTCCTGGCCGGACGACCCCACCACCGAAACCGGTAAGGTCGAAGCCTGGAGCCATGGCGGTGGCGCCCCTTGGCAAAGCGCCAGTTTCGACCCCGAGACCAATACCATCATTGTCGGCGCGGGCAACCCCGGCCCCTGGAACACCTGGGCGCGCACCTCGAAGGATGGCAACCCGCAGGACTTCGACAGCCTGTATACCTCAGGGCAGGTCGGTGTCGACCCGAGTACCGGCGAGGTGAAGTGGTTCTACCAGCACACGCCCAATGATGCCTGGGATTTCTCCGGCAACAACGAGCTGGTGCTGTTCGACTACAAGGACAAGGATGGCAAGCAGGTCAAGGCCACCGCCCACGCCGACCGCAACGGTTTCTTCTATGTGGTGGACCGTAGCAACGGCAAACTGCAGAACGCCTTCCCCTTCGTAGACAACATCACCTGGGCCAGCCACATCGACCTCAAGACCGGGCGCCCGGTGGAGAACCCCGGGCAGCGCCCGGCCAAACCGCTGCCGGGCGAAACCAAGGGCAAGCCGGTGGAGGTCTCGCCACCGTTCCTTGGCGGCAAGAACTGGAACCCCATGGCCTACAGCCAGGACACCGGCCTGTTCTACATCCCCGGCAACCAGTGGAAGGAGGAGTACTGGACCGAGGAAGTGAACTACAAGAAGGGTTCGGCCTACCTGGGCATGGGCTTCCGCATCAAGCGCATGTATGACGATCACGTCGGCACCCTCCGCGCCATGGACCCGACCACCGGCAAGCTGGTGTGGGAGCACAAGGAGCACCTGCCGCTGTGGGCCGGCGTGCTGGCGACCAAGGGCAACCTGGTGTTCACCGGCACCGGCGACGGTTTCTTCAAGGCCTTCGACGCCAAAACGGGCAAGGAGCTGTGGAAGTTCCAGACCGGCAGCGGCATCGTCTCGCCGCCGATCACCTGGGAGCAGGACGGCGAGCAGTACATCGGCGTGACCGTGGGCTACGGCGGTGCGGTGCCGCTGTGGGGCGGCGACATGGCCGAGCTGACCAAGCCGGTAGCCCAGGGCGGTTCGTTCTGGGTGTTCAAGATCCCCAGCTGGGACAACAAGACTGCACAGCGTTGACCTGCAGCGGGGAGCGGGCCTGCGCCCCTCCCCGCTTCTGCCTTTCTCCTGCCAGGAGCCTTTCACCATGAACTACCTGCCACTTGCCTTGCTGATCGTGCTATCCCCTGCCATGGCCGACAATGCCGACGACGCTGGCATCGATACCCCCCTGACCATCAATGGTTGCGTGATTGCCGAAGCCAGCCAGTGCCCGGGGGCCGACCTGCGTGGCGCCAACCTGGCCAACCAGGACCTGCGCAAGATGAACCTGGCCGGCGCCGACCTGCGCGATGCCGACCTGCGCCATGCCCGGCTGGACCTGGCCAACCTGGAAAAGGCACGCCTGCAGGGCGCCAATCTGACCCGCGCCAGCCTGCAGCAGAGCAACCTGCGCCTGGCCGACCTGAGCCATGGCCGGCTGGTGGCGATTCAGGGCTGGGGCCTGTTTGCCCAGGGTGCGCAATTTGCCAAGGCCGACCTCAGCGCGGCCTACCTGCAGTTCGCCAGGTTGTCAGGGGCGAAGATGCACCAGGCCAACCTGCGGGCAGCGGACCTGGAAATGGCCTGGCTGAGCAAGGCTGACCTGCAAGGGGCCGACCTTGGCGATGCCAACCTGCAGGAGGCCAAGTTCGGCCAGAGCAACCTGGCCCGCGCCGACTTGCGTGGGGCGCGGCAGCATTACGGGAATTTTCAGGAGGCCAACATGGAAGGATGCAAGGGGTGCCCTGAGACCTGGGACAATTGAGCGCTGCCATTTTTGCAACCGCTCGGTTACCTGTGGGAGCGGGCTCGCCCGCGAAGCAGCCTACGCGGTGTCTGGCACCGGCTTCNNCATGCCCGCTGCCACAGGGTCCGGACCCGACCCATAAAGACCTCACCCCGCCACCCGCACCACCCCCAGATCAATCCCCAGGTGCACCAGCTCGGCATGGGAGCTGACCTGCAATTTGCTCTTGAGCACGGTCAGGTGGTTGGACACGGTCTTGGCGCTGATGCACAGCTGCTCGGCAATCCCCCGCACCGGTGTACCCTTGGCCAGCATCACGAAAATCTCCAGCTCACGCTGGGTCATGCGCTGCAGGCGCGGGTCACTGGCGTTCTGCTGTGAGGTACAGGCCAGCTGGGTGGCCAAAGGCTGTTCGATATAGGCATGCCCGGCCAACACCCGCTGCACCGCCTCGATCAGCACTTCGGGTGCCGAGTTCTTGGTCAGGTAACCCGAGGCCCCCGCGTCCAGTGCCTGGCGCACCAGCGGCAGCTCGTCATGCATGCTGAAGAACAGCACCCGCAGCTGCGGCAGGCGCTGACGCAGGCGCCGGGTGGTTTCCAGGCCGCTGATGCCTGGCAGGCCAAAGTCCATTATCACCAGGTTGGGCACTTGCTCCTGAACCCGGGCCAGCGCCTCTTCGCCACTGGCAGCCTCACGCACCTGTATTGTCGGCAGCACCGCCCGCAGCAGGCTGGCATAGCCCTGGCGGACCACGGCGTGGTCATCGACCAATACGATATTCATCACACCTCCATAGGAATGTTCAGGGCCAGCGCCCAGCCGGCACCCGGGCGGCTGAGGATGCGCAGTTCACCGCCCAGGCTGCGGGCGCGCTCGGCCATCGAGTGCAGGCCTACCCCGGGGCGCTGGGGCTGGCTCGCGCCACAACCGTTGTCGCGAACCAGCAGGCGCAAGCCCTTGGCGCTGCGTTGCAGGCGCACCCGCACCTGGCTGGCGCCGGCGTGCCGGGCGACGTTGGTCAACGCCTCCTGCAGCAAGCGATACAAATGCGTGCGGCTCGCCCCGGGCAGCACCGGCAGTTGCTCGCCGACCCGCAGGCGGCATTCGATACCCTGGCTGGCCTGCCATTGGCTCACCAGCAGGCCAAAGGCTTCGGCCAGCGGCATGTGTTGCAACGCCAGCGGATACAGGTCGTGTACCAAGGCGCGAAAACCCTGCTGCAGGCGTTCGCAATCGAGCTCCAGGGCACGTGTCGTCTGCGCCACCATGGTGGGCTGGTCGGCCACCATGCGCAGCAGGCAGAGTTGGGCGCGAATACCCGCCAGGTATTGCCCAAGGTCGTCGTGCAGGGTCTGCGCCAGCTGAGTGCGCTCCTGCTCCTGCACCGCCAGCAGGGCCTGGGTCAGTTGGGTATTGTCGGCCCGGGCCTGCTCCAGAGACGCGGTCATGCGGTTGAAGTGCTCCGCCAGCTGGCGCGCCTCCGGCAGGCCGGCCTCGCGCAGGCGAGTGGTCAATTGGCCGCCCGAGACCTGGCGCAAGGCCTGCAGCAGATCGTCCAGCAAGCCCATGCCCCGCCGCACCGCCCAGCGGATGGTCAACAAGCTCAGCAACAACGCCAGGCCGCACAGGACCAACAGCTGCTGCAGGGAGTCGCGGACCTCGTCGATTTCATCCCGGGCATCCACGGCGATCACTACCCGGCGGCCGTCACCCAGTTCCAGCAGCCGGCTGCTGCCGTGGCGCTGGCCAAGCAGTTGGCGGCCCAGCCAGGCATCCAGGCCGGCCTCTTGCGGCAGCCGCGCTGCCTCATCCGCCGCCAGCCAGTGCACCCGCACATGGCGCAGGCTTTGCGTCAGCCGTGGTTGCAGGCGCTGCGGGTCGCGCTCGGCGGTGTCGCCGAGGTACGCCACTACGGCCTCGGCCGACTGCAACTCCCGCTCCACATCAGCCACCGCCTGATGCAACAGCACCCCGGCACAAGCCAGCGTCACCAGCGCGAAGCAACACGTGACCCAGAGGTTGATCCGCCACAGGGCCGACAGGTTGACAAGGCGCATGGGCGGTTCTCCTCCGAGGGTGCTGCGGCCCATCGTAAAACCCGGGCCCGCGTGGCGAATTACTACCTTGGTACCGGCCGTGCGCTACTTTCTGCATATTTCCCCCTCCCGGCGGGCTTCCTATGCTGGCGCCATCTGCCGTGGAGTTGCTTTATGCGCCAGCCTGCCCACCTTGCCCTGACCTGCCTGCTGGCCCTGGCCACGACGCTGCCGGCGCCCCCCGCACAGGCCAAGGTCGCTGAACCGCTGCAGGTGCGTATCGGCTACCTGGGCTATCGCCCCGATCCCGGCCCGCTGCTGTCCAACATCATCCCCGAGCCCGCCGATGCCGGGCTGCAGGGCGCCGAACTGGCCATTGTCGACAGCAACAGCAGCGGGCGCTTTCTCAAACAGGAATTCCAACTGGCCAAGGCCAGCGTCGACAGCCCCGAAGCCCTGCTGCAAGCCGCCAAGGCCCAGCATGACCAGGGCCTGCGACTGTTCGTGGTAAATGCCCCCGCCGCCAGCCTGCGCGCGCTGTCGGCCGCCCTGCCCGACAGCCTGCTGTTCAACGCCGGCAGCCCGGACGACAGCCTGCGCAGCAGCCAGTGCCTGGGCAATGTGCTGCACAGCCTGCCCGGCCGCGCCATGCTGGCCGATGCCCTGGCGCAGTTCCTGGTGCTGCGCAAGTGGCAGCGGGCGCTGTTGATCGTCGGCCAGACCGACGACGACCGGGCTTACGCGGCGGCCCTGCGCCGCGCCATGAAACGCTTTGGCATGCAGCTGGTCGCGGAGAAAGCCTGGACATTCGACAACGACCAGCGTCGCAGCGCCCAGGCCGACATGCCACTGTTCACGCAAACCGCCGAGTACGACGTGGTGCTGGTGGCCGACGAACGCGGCGACTTCGGCGAGTACCTGCCCTACCAGACCTGGTACCCGCGCCCGGTGGCCGGCACTCAGGGCCTGACCCCCACCGGCTGGCACAAGACCGTGGAAACCTTCGGCGCGGCGCAGTTGCAAAAGCGCTTCGAAGCCCAGGCCGGGCGCTGGATGAACGACCGCGACTTCGCCGCCTGGATGGCCGTGCGCAGCGTCGCCAGCGCAGTGAACAAACTGCGCCAGGCCGAGCCCCGTGCCCTGCAGCAACTGCTGCTCAGCGAGCAGTTGCCGCTGGACGGTTTCAAGGGCCGCAAGCTCAGCTACCGCCCGTGGAACGGCGAGCTGCGCCAACCGATCCCGCTGGTACAACCGCGGGCCCTGGTCAGCACCTCGCCGCAGGAGGGCTTCCTGCACCCGTTCAACGAAATGGACAGCCTGGGCTACGACAAGCCCGAAGTGACCTGCGGCTACCCCTGACCCGATAACCACAACAAAAAAGGATTTCGCCATGCGCCGCTCCCCGTTTCACCGGGCACTGCTTTACCCAAGCCTGCTGTCGGGCGCCCTGGCCCTTGCCGGCGGGCACGCCGTGGCCGCCACTGCCTGGGTGTCGAACGAGAAGGACAACAGCCTCAGCCTGATCGACATGCACACTCTGCAAGTCACCGAGACCCTGCCGGTGGGCCAGCGCCCGCGCGGCCTGCTGCTGTCCCACGACAACACGCTGCTGTACATCTGCGCCAGCGATTCGGACCGGGTGCAGGTGATGGACGTGGCCACCCGCAAGATCATCAAGGAACTGCCCTCCGGCAAGGACCCCGAGCAGTTCGCCCTGCACCCCAACGACCGCTGGCTGTACGTGTCCAACGAGGACGACGCGCTGGTGACGGTGATCGATACCCAGACCGACAAGGTGCTCGGGCAGATCGATGTCGGCATCGAGCCCGAAGGCATGGCGGTGAGCCCGGATGGCAAGTGGGCGGTCAACACCAGCGAGACCACCAACATGCTGCACTGGATCGATACCAGCACCCAGACCCTGGCGGAAAGCACCCCGGTGGACCAGCGGCCGCGCTTCGTCGAGTTCAGCCAGGACGGCTCGCGACTGTGGGCCTCGGCGGAAATCGGCGGCACGGTGACCATCCTCGATGTGGCCAGCCGCCAGGTGCTGAAAACCCTCAACTTCCAGATCAAGGGCGTGCACCCGGACAAGGTCCAGCCGGTGGGCATCAAGCTCAGCGCCGATGGCAAGTACGCATTCGTCGCCCTGGGCCCGGCCAACCATGTAGCAGTGGTCGACGCCAACACCTACGAAGTACTCGACTACCTGCTGGTGGGCCGGCGGGTCTGGCAGCTGGCGTTCACCCCGGACCAGAGCCAGTTGCTGGCCACCAACGGGGTCAGCGGCGACGTTTCGGTGATCGATGCAAAAAACCTCAAGGTGCTCAAGTCGGTGAAGGTCGGCCGCTACCCCTGGGGCGTGGTGGTGACGCCATGAATACCCTCGAAGTCAGTGACGTGAGCTTTGCCTACGGCCAGCGCGAGGCGCTCAGGCAGGTCGGCTTCAGCCTGGCGCCCGGGCGCTTCGCCGCCTTGCTGGGGCCCAACGGTGCCGGCAAGTCGACCTTGATCGCCCTGCTCACCCGGCTGTACGACCTGCAGCATGGCGACATCCGCGTGTGCGGCTGCTCGCTGCGCAACGCGGCGCGCCCGGCCTTGCGCCAGCTGGGCGTGGTGTTCCAGCAAAGCACCCTGGACCTGGACCTGAGCGTGGAGCAGAACCTGCGCTACCACGCTTCGCTACATGGCCTGTCGCGGCGCCAGGGCACTATTCGGGTCGATGCCGAACTGGCCCGCCAGGGCCTCGATGAGCGGCGGCGTGAGCCGGTTCGGGCGCTGAACATCGGCCATCGGCGCCGGGTGGAGATTGCCCGCGCACTGCTGCATGAACCGCGCTTGCTGTTGCTCGACGAGGCCAGCGTCGGCCTTGACCCGGCCAGCCGCCTGGCGCTCAACCAGCACCTGCGGCTGCTGTGCCGCGAGCAGCGCCTCAGTGTGCTGTGGACCACCCATTTGCTGGACGAAGTGCAGCCCAGCGACGACCTGCTGATTCTGCATCAGGGGCGCCTGGTGGCCAGCGGCACGGCCGATGCCCTGAGCCTGGAGCACGGCGGTGACCTCGACCATGCCTTTGCCCGCCTGACCAGCGCCCCCACAGGAGTCAATGCCCGATGAACGCTTACTGGCAGTGCTTCAACGGCATTCTCCTGCGCGAATGCCTGCGTTTCGTCTTGCAGCGCACACGCTTCCTCAGCGCCCTGGTGCGCCCGTTGCTGTGGTTGCTGGTGTTCGCCGCCGGCTTTCGCGCGGCCCTGGGCATTGCGATCATCGAGCCCTACGACACCTACATTCCCTACGAGGTGTACATCATCCCGGGCCTTGCCTGCATGATCCTGCTGTTCAACGGCATGCAGGGCTCGTTGTCGATGGTCTATGACCGGGAGATGGGCAGCATGCGCGTGCTGCTGACCAGCCCATTGCCGCGGCCATTCCTGCTCGGCAGCAAGCTGCTGGCGACCTCGTTGATTTCCCTGCTGCAGGTATACGCCTTCCTCGCCATCGCCTGGTTGTATGGCGTGCAACCACCGGCTGCGGGTCTGTTGCTGGCGCTGCCGGCGTTGTTGCTGGTGGCGCTGATGCTCAGCGCCCTGGGGCTGTTGCTGTCGAATGCGATTCGCCAGCTGGAGAACTTTGCCGGGGTGATGAACTTCGTGATATTCCCGCTGTTCTTCCTGTCCTCGGCGCTGTACCCGTTGTGGAAGATGCGCGAGGCAAGCCAGTGGCTGTATTGGCTGTGCGCCGTGAACCCGTTCACCCATGCCGTGGAACTGGTGCGCTTTGCCTTGTATGAACGCTTCAACCCGCTGGCGCTGGCGGTATGCCTGGGGCTGACCGTGTTGTTCACCCTGCTGGCGATCCTCACCTTCAACCCCCAGCATGCGGCGCTGCGCAAGCCGCGCTGAGCGGCAGCGATCCCTTGCTTAGCGCGAACCCTGCGGGCGCGCCCGCTCCCACAGGGTTGCGCGCACGGCCATCTACTACTTTAGTACTGCCTTTGCTGTCTGATCGTCGCATTCACATTACCCCGCCACTGGCATGTAATGGGCCTATAACAAAAAGGATAAACCCCATGCCACGTGCCCTGCCCCGGCTGCCACGCCCATTGCTGGCGGCGCTTTCGCTGAGCCTGACGCTGGGCATAGCCCAGGCCGACAGCACACCGCTGTTTTCCGCCGAGGGCTATCGCACTACCCTCTACCGCAGCCCGACCCCACAGCAGGTCGAAGGCGGCCAGGTCATCGACACCGCCACGCTGCAAAACCTGCTGGGGCACACCCCAAAGCCGGTGCTGATCGACGTCTATCGCCGCCAATGGCTGCAGGGCCGCTTCATCGAAGATGAACCCCACACCAACATCCCCGGCAGCCGCTGGCTGGCCAACACCGGCGACGGCGAGCTGAGCCCAGCGTGGCACGATTACTTCGTGCGCAACCTGCAAAAAGCCACCGCCGGGCGCACGGAGCAACCGCTGGTCTTTTACTGCCGCTCCGATTGCTGGTTGAGCTGGAACGCGGTAAAACGCGCAAAAGCCCTGGGCTATAAGAATCTGTATTGGTATCGCGACGGCCTGGACGCCTGGCAGCAAGCCAACCTGCCACTGCAACCGGCACAGCCGGAACCCTTCCCCTGAGTTCATTGCCTGCGAACGCGTGCCCCGCTCCATCCAATAAAAACGAGGTGAAAAGGCCATGTACAAAATTCTGATTGCCGACGATCACCCCCTGTTTCGCGAAGCCATCCACAACGTTATCAGCGATGGTTTCCAGGGCAGCGAAGTCATGGAAACTGCCGACCTGGACAGTGCCCTGGCGCTGACCCACGAGCACGACGACCTCGACCTGATCCTGCTCGACCTGAACATGCCCGGCATGCATGGCCTCAATGGCCTGATCACCCTGCGCAACGAGGCACCGACCACGCCGGTGGTGATCGTTTCGGCCGAGCAGGAAAAGCAGATCGTGCTGCAGGCCATCACCTACGGTGCGGTGGGTTTCATCACCAAGTCCTCGCCACGCTCACAGATGATCGAAGCGATCGAGCAGATCCTCAACGGCAATGTCTACCTGCCGCCCGATATCATCCGCGCTCAGAAAAGCAGCACCAGCCGGCGCCTGAGCGATGCCCCGAGCTTCCCGCCGGAGATGCTCCAGGCCTTGACCCGCAAGCAGTTGCTGGTGCTCGAGCGCATGACCAAGGGCGAATCGAACAAGCAGATCGCCTACACCCTGGATATCGCCGAGACCACGGTCAAGGCCCACGTTTCGGCGATCCTGCGCAAACTCAACGTGCACAACCGGGTGCAGGCCATCCTCAGTGCCGGTGATATCGATTTCGGTGATTACCTGCGCCGCTGACCTGTTCCGGCCTCTTCGCGGGCAAGCCCGCGAAGAGGCCGGCGGCTATGCCACGCTGCTGCCCAGTAAATGGCTCATCGCCGCCTTCAGCTTCATCGGCCGCACCGGCTTGTGCATCAGGGTGTGGCCCAGCTCGCGGATCTGTTGCTTGAGCTCGTTGCTGTAGTTGGCGGTGATCATCATCGCCGGTAGCGGCTGGGCGCGGCGGGCATTGATCCGCGCCACGGCATCGACGCCATTGCAGTCGTTGTCCAGGTGATAGTCGGCGATCAGCAGGTCGGCTTCGGCATGGTAGTTGTCCACCTGGCGCGCCAGGTCCTCCTCCGACAGTGCGGTGACCACCTGGCAGCCCCACCCCTCCAGCAGGGTGCGCATGCCGGCACAAATCGCCGCATCGTTATCCAGCACCCACACCCGCGCCCCGCGCAGGCGTTCGAGCATCGGCTCGCTGATCGCCAGGCTCGGCTGGGCCTTGGGCGCGGTGGTGCTCAGCGGCACTTCGACCGCGAATACCGAGCCTTTGCCCAGCCATGAGCGCACCCGAATCCGGTGGCCGAGGATGCCAGCGATCTTTTCCACGATCGCCAGGCCCAGGCCCAACCCGCGGTCCTGGTCCGGGCGCTGCACATCGCCGCGCCTGAACTCCTGGAACATTTCTTCCAGGTGCTCCTCGGCAATACCGATTCCGCTGTCCCACACTTCGATCCGCAGGCCGCCACGCTGGCGCCGGCAACCCAGTACCACGCGGCCGCTGGGGGTGTAGCGAATGGCATTGCTGAGCAGGTTGCGCAGGATCCGCGCCAGCAGCTGGATGTCGCTGCGCACCACGGCAGAGCAACCCACGAAATGCAGCTCAAGCCCTTCGCTGCGCGCCACCTGGGCATATTCGGCAGCGAGGTTGTCCATCAGTTCGCGCAGGGCGAACGGGGCGACATCGGCCTTGATTACCCCGGCATCGAGCTTGGAAATGTCCACCAGGGTACCTAGCAGGTTCTCCACATCCTCCAGGGAGTTGCTGACATTACGTACCAGATGAGCACTGTTTTGCAGCTCGCGGTGTTCGAGCAAGGCACTGGTGAACAGCCGCGCCGCGTTCAGCGGTTGCAGCAGGTCATGGCTGACGGCAGCAAGGAATTTGGTTTTCGACAGGTTGGCCTGCTCGGCCTCGCGCTTGGCCTCGCGCAGGCGCGATTCCACCCGGCTGCGCTCTTCGATTTCGCGCAGCAACTGCTCGTTGAGGCTGGTCAGCTCGGCAGTGCGCTCGCGTACCCGTTGCTCCAGATGCTGATAGGCCTGGTGCAGCGCCTGTGCGGTATTACGGCGCTCGGTGATGTCGCGGATCAACACGAAGATGCCCACCACTTCACCGTTGGCCAGGCGGTTCGGCACATAGGAGCGCAGCATATAGCGTTCCTGGCCGTTGATGTTGGTCTCGGCAAACTCGAAGGTGACGCTCTCCCCCGCCAGCGCCCGTGTCACATAGGCCTCCAGGCGCTGGTAATGCTGTTCGCTGTGGGCCTCGCGCAGGCTCTGGCCCAGCATCACGCCGCGGGGCCAGCAGTACCATTCTTCGTAGACCTTGTTGGTGAATTCGTAGACCAGGTCGGCATTCAGGTAGGCGATCAGCGCCGGCACATGGTCGGTGATCAGGCGAATCTGGTGCTGGTGGGCAGTCTCGGCCCGCTGCCGGGCCTCGCTGAGCAGGCGGTTGACGGCCTTGAGCTCGGCCATGGCCTGGTTCAGCGCTTCGGTGCGTTCGCGCACCTGTTCGGCCAGCACCACCGAATGCTGGAACGCGGCGTAAGGGTCGTTGCCACGCGTTACGCCGGACTCGATGCGTTCTATCAGCGCGCCGTTGATGCGCTGCAGCTTGTGGTTCTGGTGCTGCAGCCGGGCGACCTCGGCCTGCAGTTCAGCGACCGACAGGAGGCCGGTTGCGGGCAATGGCGACCCCGGTGAAGGTCTGGTTGATGTGCATGCCATTGAACTGTTCTCCATAGGTGTTGAAGCCGATCACCCGCTGCTCGCGCAGGAACGCGCCGATCGGCTCCAGGCCGTGATGGGCTTGCAACTCCAGCCGCCGCAGGAAGCAATCGCAACCGATGGTCAGCAGCAGTGGGCCGAGGCGTTGCTGCAAGCCGTCGAACAACTGCTGCAGGTTCGGTAACAACGGGCCCGGGGTCATGGCGGTGAGCACGATGCCGTTTTCCACCGCGCAGTAGAAACTCAGGCTCAGGTCCGGGTGCACCTGCTGGATCGCCCGCACGTAATACTGGTCGTGGATGCGCACGGCCAGCGGATGGGCGGCGAACACCCGGTGGTCGAGCTCGTCCACCGGCACGCCGATGTGCCGGGCGTACTCCTCGGCAGCAGGCTCGGCATTCAGTTCGAAGACCCGTCGCTGGGCACTGTCGGCACCGGTGACCACCAGCTTTTCCTGGCGCGGCAGGATGTGGTGGGTGGTGAATACTTCGAAGTCGAGCCAGGTGTTGACCAGCACCACCACCGCCGCGCCGTGGTGGAACGCGCCACCGAAATACACGTGGGTGCGGGTCAGGTAGTTGTCGTCGCCGGCCGACCCACCGAAATGCGGGATGTCGCCCAGGGCCGCACTGAGGGCAGCGAGCACCATCTCCTCACGGCTGGACAAGCCATCGAGCAGGGTCAGGGCAAAGCTGTGGCCCTTGATCGGTGCCAGGGTATTGCTGCGGCAGGTGCCAACCAGGCGCTCGACCATCTGCTGGGCGTCGATCAGGCTGAAGCGCTCCATTTCATCGATCAGCTCGGTGGCGATGGAAAAGTGCCGATGGTCGAACCCTACCGCCGTTATGCAATTGCGGCCGTAGCCCAGCGGGGTGATTTCGCCGGCGCTGGTGCAACCGACCAGGCGGATACCACCAAAGCCCTGCTCCAGGGCCTCGCCCAGGGCTTGCAGGTCGTATTCGGCAGAGCAGAAGAACAGCACGAAGCCCAGGTGCGGGTGCAGCAACTGCGCCGCCAGCTCCTGGGCTGCCAGCCGGGCGTCGGTTGCCTGGGACATGGCGCTGACCACACCGTCGTTGTGAGCCTGCTGCATCGTGGTCTCCGGCGCGGGGTGGCTGAGGGTTCAGTGTACGAAGGTGGGTACCGGGGACGAATGCTACTTGGGTAGCGGGTGGGCGGTTCCATGGTTGTAATTGCTTTCACCGAAGATTGCCGGGGCTGCTGTGCAGCCCCGGCAATCTTGAGTCGAAGCCGAGGGGCTACCAGGTCAACACCGCCCCCACCGCAAAGGTATCGGTGTCTTCGTTCTGGTCACTGGTTTCGTGCCCATCGATCGAGAACTGGTTGTACTCGGCAACCAGCTTGAGGTTGTCGTTGACGTCATGGAACAGCGCCACGCCACGAGTCTGGTAATCCGCACCACTGCCCACCGCGCCATTGCCATCGTCCTTGGTCTTGCCATAGGACAGCGCCACACGGTTCTTGCCGACCTTGTAGGAGCCCTGCAGCAGGTAGCCATCGCTGTCGACATTGCGCAAGGTCGGTTCGCCAGCGTTGTTGGTGAAGAACGGGTTGATGCCCTTGGCCTGGAACCCCGAGCCGGTCAGCGACAGCCCTCCCATCTTCGCCTGCACACCGTAGCCGACCCCTTTGGAGGTGACCGACTGCACCGCCGGGTCGGTATTGTCGGAGGTCTGGTAACTGCCGTTGACCCAGCTGTAGATCTGCGCCCCAGCCAGGTCGAACTGGTAGGTGATCTCGCTCTCGGTGCGCGGGTTTTCCTGGTAGGCCTTGCCAGTCGGGCTGCTGTCGTTGGTGTCTACCGGGTCCATGATGCCCACCGCCACCCGCAGGCCGTCCATCACTGGCGTGCGGTAGGTGATCTGCGACGTGGGGAACGGGTACGGGTAGCCACTGCCGATGTTGCCGAACGACACCCCGCCGCCGTCCACCAGCCCCAGGGTGTCACTGACCTGGCCATAACCTGCCAGCAGTTCGTCGAGCAGGATGTTGGAACGGGCGAACAGCCCGAAATCCTTGCCGATCAGCACCTCGCCCCACTCGGGATTGGCCACGGTACCGTAGAACTGGCGCACGTCGATGGCGGTGTCGGTGCCGTTGGTTTCGCTGTCGTTGATGGTGACCCAGAACGAGGCACGCGCCCCGAGCTTCAGGTCATCCACCTGCTTGCCCATGTTGAAGCCCAGGTAGTTGGGCAAAAAGCCCATCTTCACCCGTGACTGGCGGCGATCGAATTGCTCGCCCTGCCGATCGACATCGCTGTTGACGTAGAAGGCGTTGATATAGCCGTCGGTGGAAAACGTCGTCTGGTCCTTGTCGTACAGCATGATCTCGGCCTGGGCGAGGCTGCTCAGGCAAAGGGTCGACAGGCTGGCGGTAACAGCCGCCAGCAAACGTGGGGACAGATTCTTATTGTTGTACATGGCGCGCTCCGAAACGGGGACGGGATGTCGGAGGCGATTATCAGAAGCTGGCAAACCGCCAGAAACGCTGCCTTGGAGGGGGCTGGCAGGCGCTTTGGGCCAGTGCGGGGGGCGCGATGATTCCGGCCCAGGACCGGGTTACGCCCTGGGGCAAGACTTCTGGCGTAACCCACAGGAGCAGGCAGGGATCAATACGGCAGACTACTGCGGGCCCCGGTTCGGGCCGTGACAATGCACATCGTGATCGGGGGCGGGCCAGAGGAACTTGCCGAGGTTATCCCGGCAAGCGGCAGCGGTCAGAGGTCAGAGGTCAGAGGTCCAGGGCACCATTGAGCAAGGCGTTGAGCATGCTTGCGGCGTCAGCGCGTTGCTCATCCAGCAGACACAACGGCAAGCCTTGCCAGGCTGGTGGCGAATCGGCCAGCCCTTCGCCAATCAGGGCCAGCGGACACGCAATCTGCATTTGCAGCGAACGCAGGCGCTTGGCCAAGGCAGGGTCCACCGGCACCTGAACCTTGATCACCAGTGCCGCAGGCTGCATCGCCGCACACAGCATGGGGATTTCTTCCAACGGCTGCCCGCAACCGAGTACTTCGATGCGTTGCTGCTCGCTGCTCAACAACAGCCCGGCGCACAATACCTGCAGTTCGGCTTGCCCCTCGGTGCCCGCCAGCAGTACGCGCGGCGCATCGGCCTGGTTCATCTGCAGACGCATCAGCAGGCGGGCGCGCAGGAACATGTCCAGGAACAGCCATTGGCTACGCTGGCCCGGCGCAATGCCTGAAGCCAGGCCGTGCCAGACCGGCATCAGTACCTCACGCAGCACGGTGGCCTTGGGCAGGATGGTGAATAACTGCCCATGAATGCTTTCCAGCGCTTGCGTATCGAATGCCTTGGTTGCGCGCGCCACGGCGGCGCGCCAGTCGTCGAAGACCGAGTGCTGCTGCACCGGCGCGTCTGCCTGGCCTGCCAGAATGTCGCCTACCTTGCTGATGGGCACGCCATTGCCGGTCCAGTGCAAGATATCGCGTATGCGCTGAACATCCCGGGCCGTGTACAGGCGATGGCCGCCTTCGGTGCGCTGCGGGCTTATCAACCCATGGCGCCGCTCCCAGGCCCGCAAGGTCACCGGGTTGATGCCGGTCAGGCTGACCACATCGCGCATGGGTAGCAAATCGGCTGGGGTGACGTCGGTCATGATATGGGTTTATCTGGGGGGTGGCACATTCTAAACCCATATGCACCTTCTGCGGCGAGCCTCGTTGGTTCATCATGCAACAAACGGCACCGAGGCCTTCTGCACGCAGGCCACGCTGCGCACTTCGCATACGAAAGCCTGTAGGTGGGCCCCATGATCAACGCGAAACTCCTGCAACTGATGGTCGAGCACTCCAACGATGGCATCGTCGTCGCCGAACAAGAAGGCGACGACAGTATCCTTATCTACGTCAACCCTGCCTTCGAACGCCTGACCGGTTATCGCGCCGAGGAAATTCTCTATCAGGACTGCCGTTTTCTCCAGGGCGAAGATCATGACCAGGCGGGCCTCGCCAACATCCGCGAGGCAATCCGTGGAGGCCTCCCCTGCTGCCAGGTGCTGCGCAATTACCGCAAGGACGGGAGCCTGTTCTGGAACGAGTTGTCCATCACGCCCGTGCACAACGAGGCGGACCAGTTGACGTACTACATCGGCATCCAGCGCGACGTCACAGCGCAGGTTTTCGCCGAGGAAAAGCTACGCGAGCTGGAGGCCGAGGTAGCTGAATTGCGTCGGCTACTGGGCCAGTCGGAACGCTGAGCAAACCTATACAATATCGTTGACTTGTATAGATTTAGGCTTAGACTTCGGATATACCTGTACAGCAAGCCATTCTTGTACAGGATTTCCTGGAGCCCAGCATGTCAGCGTATCTGCAGCAATTCGCCGAGCACTTCACCAGACTCGACGGGGGCAACCTCGACACCCTTGAAAAGCTGTACAGCGACGATGTCACCTTTCGCGATCCATTGCATCAGATCCAAGGGCTTCGGGCTCTGCAGGCATACCTGGCGCAGCAGTACGCCAACGCTCACGATATTCGCTATGACTTCTCCAGCATCGACGAGGTGATGCCCGGGAAAGGCTATCTGCGTTGGACCCTCCAGTTCCGCCATCCACGCCTGTCCCGTGGTCAGCAGATCACCTTGCAGGGATGCAGTTACCTGCAATGGCATGACCGGGTCCATTTTCACCAGGACTATTTCGACGCTGCAGCCTTGCTCTACGAACATGTTCCGGTCATGGGCAGTGCGATTCGATGGCTCAAAGGCCGGATGGCATGAGCCGCTGCTGGCTGACAGGCGCAAGCAGCGGTATCGGTGCCGCACTTGCACGATGCCTGCTGGAGCAAGGCCACCAGGTTGCCTTGGGCGCACGCCATGCCGATCGTCTCGCACCGTTGGCCGAACACTTTCCCGGGCAGGTGCTGCTGGCCATTGGCGACCTTGACGACCCTGTACAGGTAGCAGGGATCGCAACCCGTATCGAGCAGGCCTGGGGCGGGCTCGACCGGGTAATCCTCAATGCAGGCACCTGCGAGTACCTGGAACCGGGCCATTTCGACCCTGCCCTGGTCGAGCGCGTGGTCCGTACCAACTTCCTGGCTGTCAGCTACTGCCTGGCAGCAGCCTTGCCCTTGCTTCGCGTCGGCCAGCAGCCTCACCTGGTGGTGATGGGCAGTTCGGTGACCTGGCTGGCCCTGCCCCGCGCCGGCGCCTATGGCGCGTCCAAGGCAGCCGTGCGTTATCTGGTGGAATCGCAGCGCATCGACCTGGCCCGCGAAGGCATCGCCGTTACCCTCGTCAGCCCCGGCTTTGTGGATACACCATTGACTCGTCGCAACGATTTCCCGATGCCCCAGCTATGGTCGGCGCAGCGCGCAGCCAGCCACATTGCCAAACGCCTGCCTGAACGCCCGCTGGAAATCAACTTTCCCCGGTTTTTCACCCTGGTATTGCGCCTGCTTGGCGCACTGCCCGCACGCCTGCGCCTGGCGCTAGGGCAACGCCTTGCCCGTCATGAACAGGAATGATGCCCCATGCGTATAGCAATCATCGGCAGCGGCATCGCAGGGCTATCCTGCGCTCATCTGCTGTCACGCAAGCATGAGGTCACGGTTTTCGAAGCCGAGCGCTGGATCGGGGGCCACACGCATACCCTCGATGTGATCTGGCAGGGTGAACGCCATGCAATAGATACCGGCTTCATCGTCTTCAATGACTGGACCTATCCGAACTTCATCCGCTTGCTCGACCACCTGAAGGTCGCCTCACGGCCG
Organism: Pseudomonas sp. SF2; assembly: GCF_036858055.1. NCBI lineage: Bacteria > Pseudomonadati > Pseudomonadota > Gammaproteobacteria > Pseudomonadales > Pseudomonadaceae > Pseudomonas > Pseudomonas sp. SF2. Next base: position 21,514 of record NZ_JAMBDI010000043.1, read on the forward strand.
ACCGAAATGAGCTTCTCCGTGCATGACCCGGTCACCGGCCTGGAATACAACGGGCACGACCTGAATACCCTGTTTGCCCAACGCCGCAACCTGGTGTCACCGGGGTTCTGGGGGATGCTACGGGATATTCTGCGTTTCAATCGCCAGGCCCTCGCCGACCTGGATAACCAGCGTATCGATGCCAACGCTACCCTCGGCGCCTACCTCCAGGCGCAGCGTTATGGACAGCGCTTCATCGATCATTACATCGTACCGATGGGGTCGGCGATCTGGTCGATGTCCCGCGCGGACATGCTCGGCTTCCCACTCGCGTTCTTCGTGCGGTTCTGTCGCAACCACGGCTTGTTGTCGGTAAACCAACGTCCACAGTGGCGCGTGATCGAAGGGGGCTCGCGCAGCTATGTCGGCCCGCTGTGCCGACCGTTTGCCGATCGTATCCGCCTCGATTGCAAGGTTTACCGGGTCAGCCGCGACGAAGGTGGCGTCACCCTGACGAGCAGTGCTGGTACCGAACGTTTCGATAATGTGGTGTTCGCCTGCCACAGCGACCAGGCCCTGGCGCTGCTGGAAGCGCCGAGCGCACAGGAACGGGAAGTGCTCGGCGCCATCGGCTATGCCAGCAACGATGTGGTGCTGCACACCGATACCCGTCTGCTACCCCGGCGCAAGCGCGCCTGGGCCAGCTGGAACTACCGTCTCGGCGGGCCACAACAGGCCCCTGCCGCGGTGACCTACAACATGAACATTCTGCAAGGTATCCAGGCGCCGACGACTTTCTGCGTGAGCCTTAACCAAACCGCACTGGTGGATCCGGCCCAGGTCATCGCCCGCTTCCGGTACGACCATCCGCAGTACAGCCTTGCGGCATCCACCGCGCAGATGCGCCAGGCGCAGCTGCAAGGCCATCGCCACAGCTACTTCTGCGGCGCCTACTGGGGCAATGGCTTTCACGAAGATGGCGTGGTCAGTGCACTAAAGGTGGCCGCGCATTTCGGAGAGCACCTGTGAACAGCAGCCTTTGCGTGGGCTGGGTCAGCCACCGACGCCTGGCGCCGCGCCCCCATGCGTTCCGCTACAGGATCGGCATGTTCTACCTGGACCTGGACGAGCAAGCCTGGCTGGCAGGCCTGTCACGCTGGCTGTGGCGCTGGCGCCTGGCGCCGCTGAGCTGGCACCAGGCAGATTACCTGCCAGCTCGGACCCGCAAAGGCGAGACGCTGGCCCAGGCTGCACGCTTGCTGGTGCAGAACGCGACGGGAGATATGCCCGAGGGGCCGGTGCACCTGCTCACGCAATTGCGTTGCTGGGGGCTGTCGTTCAACCCGGTGAGCTTCTATTTCTGCCATGACCGCGATGGGCGACTGACGGCGATCCTGCTGGAGGTGCGAAACACGCCATGGCGCGAGCGCTTTCATTACGTGCTGCCGGTGCAAGGAAACCTTGCCAGGCCCTTCGCCGTCGCCAAGGCCTTCCATGTGTCGCCATTCATGCCACTGCACATGGACTATCGCTTGCGCTTCGCCCTGGACGCTGAACATGTACGCATCCACATGGAGAACTGGCAAGCCGATCGCAAGGTGTTCGAGGCCGACCTGGCCCTGCAGCGCCAGCCGCTGGATAAGGCCGCCGTGCACCGATACGTACTGGCCTTCCCATGGATGAGCCTGCGCACCGTCTCGGCCATCTATTGGCAGGCACTGCGCCTGTTGTTCAAACGCACGCCCATCCACGACCACACGCCCAGCCAGAGTGACCTGGCGCTCGGCCATTCCTGCGAGGACCCTGATGATGTCGAACCCCACCCTGAGCGTTAGCAAGTTCGCAGGCCTCGGGCCTTTGTTCGGTGGTCTGGCACGAAACGCCGTGCTCGCCCGGCTGGGCAGGCTGCGCCATGGCCACCTGCGCCTGCTCAGCCACGGGCAGCAATGGAGTTTCGGTGATGTCGACAGCCCGTTGCAGGCCGAGGTGGAAATCCTTGATGACATCACCTGGAGCCTGATAGCCGGCAATGGCTCGATCGGTGCTGGCGAAGCTTACATCCACGGCTATTGGCGAAGCCCCGACCTGGCGCTGGTCACTCGCCTGTTCGTCGCAAACCTCGAGGTACTTGACGCACTCGAGGGTGGCCTGGCCCGCTTCGGCCGCCCTGCCCTGCGGTTGCAGCACAAACTCAACCGCAACAGCAGGCGCGGTGCCCGCCGCAATATCCTGGCGCACTACGATCTGGGCAATGCCCTGTTCGAGCGGCTGCTGGACCCCACCATGATGTACTCGGCAGCCCAGTTCGAACACCCTGAACAGACGCTGGAGCACGCTCAGTTGCACAAGCTGGAGCGCATCTGCCAGAAGCTGGAACTGTGCCCTGACGACCACCTGCTGGAGATCGGCTGCGGGTGGGGCAGCCTGGCGATCCACGCCGCCACCCGATATGGCTGCAGGGTCACCACAACGACGCTCTCCGAGGCGCAGTACAGCCATACCCTGCAGCGCGTTCAGGCACTGGGGCTGGAGCAGCGCGTGAAAGTGCTTCGCGAAGACTACCGCGATCTTCAAGGCACCTTCGACAAACTGGTCTCGATCGAGATGATCGAGGCCGTGGGCCATCGTTACCTGCCGGTGTACTTCCGCCAGTGTGCCTCGCTACTCAAGCCCGACGGCCTGATGCTGTTGCAGGCGATCACCATCCGCGACCAGCGCTATGCACAGGCGCGGCGGTCGGTCGATTTCATCCAGCGCTACATCTTCCCCGGTGGCGCCCTGCCTTCGTTGAGCGTGTTGCTGGAAACTGCCAGCCGGCACACCGCACTCAACCTCTTGCACATGGAAGATTTCGGCCAGGACTATGCCCGCACCCTGCGGCATTGGCGAGAAAACCTGCGCCAGGCACGTACGGCATTGACGGAGCTGGGCTACGACGACATGTTTCAGCGCCTGTGGGAATTCTACCTGTGTTACTGCCAAGGCGGCTTCGAGGAGCGCACCATCGGTGTCGCGCATCTGCTCTGGGCAGCGCCCCAGGCACGGCGCGCGCCCTTGCCCGGCAGTGCCTGATGAGCCGTCGCTGGCTGGTCGCCAATGCCTTGTGGCTACAGGCTGGCTGGTGGCTCTGCGTACTGGGGAGCGAAAAGCCCTTCCTGTCGATGCTGGTGATTCCTGGCCTGGCCGTGCACTTGAGCCTGTGCCCGGACGTCCACGCAGAGGTCAAGGCGCTGTTGCGCGTAACGCCGGTCGGATGTTTGCTGGATAGCGTGCTGGGCGCGCTGGGCGTGTTCGGTTTCGACACCTGGCCACTGCCGCTGTGGCTTGCGCTGCTGTGGCTGGTGCTGGCCAGCGGCATGCGCCACAGCCTGGCATGGGCCGACCGGCACTGGCGGCTCGGTGCGCTGGTGGGTGCAGTTGGCGGCCCTCTGGCCTATCTGAGCGGAGCAAGGCTGGCAAATGTCGACTTGCCCATGGGCCCGCTGCAAACCGGCCTGCTACTGGTGCCTATATGGGCCGCTACCCTGCCCCTGCTCGCGCGCCTCGCGGTGCGGTGCTGATTTGCGGCATCGTTCGGAGCAGTAGCGCACCTGCGCCCAACAACGCGCCCAGCGCTTGCGCCAGTTGAACGGCCGCCCACACACCACGCAGACCTTGCTGGGCAAAAGACCCTTTTTCATATCGGCTGCGCCGCATCGAGTCGTGCCAAAAGTGACTGGCCACGCTGCCACACGGCATCACGACGGTCAGCCGCCATGCCATCGAGGCTTCGATAGACCAGCGCCAGACGCGGGTTAGCCGAAAGCAGGGGGCGATGGCGAATCAGAAAATGCCAATACAAGGCATTGAACGGGCAGCCATCCTCCTCGGTCACCTGGTCAACCCTGTAACTGCATGCCTTGCAATGGTCGGACATGCGCTGGATATAGCGACCACTGGCGCAGTAAGGCTTGGACCCCAGGTAGCCGCCGTCGGCGTACATCACCATACCCAGCGTGTTGGGCAGCTCGACCCAGTCGAAGGCATCCATGTAGACCGCCAGGTACCACTCACAGATCGCGGCTGGCTCGATACCGGCCAGCAAGGCGAAGTTGCCGGTGACCATGAGCCGCTGGATATGGTGAGCGTAGCCCAGGCGAAGGGTCTGTCCGATGGACTGCTCCATGCAGCGCATGCGGGTGCGCCCGGTCCAGTAGAAATCCGGCAGCGCCCGCTCGTTGCCCAGGTAGTTGAGCGCAGCATACTCCGGCATGCGCAGCCAATAGATGCCGCGCACATACTCGCGCCAGCCGATCAACTGGCGGATGAAGCCCTCTGCCGCATTGAGCGGCACTCGCCCGTCGCGCCAGGCCTTGTCGACCTCGTCGCACAGGCAACGTACGTCCAGAAGCCCGATGTTCAGCGCCGCACTGATGCGCGCATGGAACAGGTACGGCTCACCCTCGGCCATTGCGTCCTGGTAGTCACCGAACGCCGCCAGGCCGAACTCCAGAAAGTGTTGCCAGAGTTGCAGCGCCTCGGCATGGGTCACGGGGTAATCGAAACCGTCGATGGCTCCGTAGTGGTCGCTGAAGCGTTGGCGTACCAGGGCTATCACCGCCGCCGTGATCTCGTCCTGCTCGAAATGCGCGGCGAAGGGGCCACGTAGCTGGCTCGGCAAAGCCTTGCGATTGTCGCCATCGAGATTCCAGGTTCCACCTGCCGGGCTGCCGTCAGGCTCCAGCAGCAGGCCGGTACGCTTGCGCATGCCACGGTAGAAGTGCTCCATGCGCAGTTGGCCGCGCTCCCGGGCCCAGCGCGCGAAGGCTTCGCGAGAACAAAGAAATCGCGTGTCGCGATGCCACACAAGCGGCAGTGCGGCATCGCGCAACGCCTGCTCCAGGCGCCATTCACCGCACTCGGTCAAGTGAATGTGCGTGGCTCCCAGGGCTTGCTGCCAGCGCCGCAACTCGCCAACGATGCTACCGCTGTTGCCGTCATCGTCGAGTTGCACATAATGCACTTGCCAACCGCGCTCACGCAGTGCCTGGGCGAAGTGCCGCATGGCGCTGAAGATCAGAACGATCTTCAGTGGATGATGCGGCACGTACCGGGCCTCTCCCTCCACTTCTGCCATCAGCACAACATCGCGGGCAGGATCGAGGGCCCTCAGGCTTGCCAGGTCGAACGTCAGCTGGTCACCCAGTACCAGGCCCAGGCGCATCGTCAGGCTACCCCTGGCTGTTGCAGATTCATGGCAGCCCTCCCAGCAGACGCTGACGCAGTTGTTGATCCCTGGCCCGCGGATCTAGCCAGATGGCGAAGAACGCCCGGGCAAAGCGCGGGTCGGCGATCGCCCGGCTGAGTTTGCCACCGACGTAGAAGCGGCAGCCCTGCCCCGGCATGTAGACGCCAGTGATGCGCATGCCAGGGCGCACATCCACAAACGCTTGCTGCATGGCCTGGGCCCACACCGCGCGCCGCTGCGGCGTCGCGTTGTCAGGGTCCAGGCGGTGCATTTCCTCGAGGCTGGCCTGTACCAGCACATCCCTGGACAGCCTTCGGTGATAGGCCAGTTCAAGGGCAAAAGGCCGATTCCAGTCCTCAACCGGACCGGCTGCCCATAGCTGAGCGGTGTAAAGACGCAGGCCAAACCATGTGAACTCACCGGCGCCCAGCCGTTGCGCGCCTGGCAGCTCCGTTCGCCAGTCCGCCGCCTCCGACAGGGCAGTCAGTAGCAGGCAAAGCCAGGCCCAACGAGCGGTGTGCCCCATGTTGACCTCGAGCACCTGAAAATACCTGTACAATATTAGCAGTCATGTATAGCTTTTTGCCAACTTGTACAACTTTACTTGCAGCTCTCGGCGCCAGTTTTCGACGAAGCCGGCGGAAGTGGCAGAGAGGCGGCGGGGGCCTGCAAAGGAGGTAGTTCAGTGAGCCTTGTCAATCACCTTCACACGCCCGCCAACGTTCTGGTCTGCGGAGCCAGCCAGGGGATTGGCCTTGCACTGTGCACGCAGTTGCTGGCGCGCGACGATGTCGCGCAGGTGTTTGCCGTCTCGCGACATGCCACCAGCAGCCCCGCGCTGGATGCCTTGTTCGCCGAGCATCCGCGCAAGTTGCTGCGCATCGACTGCGACGCGTGTTCCGAAGCGGCACTGCAAACCCTGGCAACGCAAGTAGGCGCCCGTTGCAACCAGCTGAACCTGGTATTTTGTACGCTTGGCGTGCTGCAAGAGGCACCTGCACGGGCCGAAAAAGCGCTGACACAGGTGGATATGGCAGGGCTACTGAGCAGTTTCACGACCAACTGTTTCGCACCTGTCCTGCTGCTCAGGCATTTGCTGCCCTTGTTGCGACAACAACCGATGACCTATGTGGCACTGTCGGCGCGGGTCGGGTCGATCAGCGACAATCATCTTGGCGGGTGGTACAGCTATCGCGCCAGCAAGGCCGCGCTCAACCAGCTTATGCGCACTGCAAGCATCGAGTTCAAGCGACTGAACCCCGCCTCCACGATACTCTTGCTGCATCCCGGGACCACCGCCACCCGCCTTTCCCAGCCCTTTCAGGGCAATGTGGCCCCGGGAAAACTGTTCTCGCCGGCATTTGCCGCGTCATGCGTTCTAGAGCTCGTGAGCCGACACGGCCCAAAGCAGAGCGGTACATTCTGGGCGTGGGACGGCACACCGATTGCCTGGTGACTCCAGAGCCAGCATGGCTTGGGTTTTCCCGTCAGCTGAACACCCAGAGCACGCGGGTGGGCTTGTCGGTGAGGTTGGCGTAACGAAAACTGGCGTGGGGTTGCAGCTGAAAACTGTCACTGGCGCGCAGCGTTACCGGCTCGCCGCCATCCAGCCAGACGGTCAGTTCGCCCTCGAGCACGAAGCAGCCCTGCTCCGAGCTGTCGTCCAGGTACTCCTCGCCACTACTGGCCCCCGGTTCCAGGTGGCTATCGAGCATGGAGAACGCCCCGGTGATCGTGGGGGATGCCAGCACATCGGTGATGCCGCCGGCCAGGTGAAGCGTACGACGCTCGTGAGGGCGGGTGACCCAGTCGAGTTCGCGGGGCTTGTCCAGCTTGTAGAAATAGGCCGTGGAGACGCCGAGCTCTTCGCTGATAGCCGTGAGGTCGGCCACGGTCGGGCGCGACACGCCCCGTTCGACCTGGGACAGAAAGCCCACCGAACGGCCGATGCGCTGGGCCAGTTCACCCAGGGTCAGGCCCTTGAACTTGCGCAGGTCGCGAATCAGTACGGCTAGGCCTTCGATCTCTTCGTGCACTTTCATGGTTGAATCGCGACTTTCGACGGGAAAATTGATGCCCTGAAAAGTACATGATTCATCTCACAAAGCAAGATACTTCATGGCGATCTTAGGGCTGCTTTGCAGCCCTTCGCGGGCACGCCCGCTCCCACAGTGATCGCGCCTCTCCTGAACCTAGCGCCAACCCTGTGGGAGCGGGCGT
>NZ_JAMBDI010000044.1:0-37137 GCF_036858055.1 Pseudomonas sp. SF2
TCTTGATCTTGATCTTCGCGACTTCAGGAGGCCGAGCAGAGGGCTTGCGGAGGGAGGTGACGGGCATGGATGCCCGTCAAGCGCTGAGGCCCCATGGATGGGGCCTGCAGCGCGTACTCCCGGGAGCAAGACCGGCGCGAGGGGACCCCGGAGCGCAGCGTAGGGGCCGGATGATGGGAGCGCAGCGTTTTTTGGTTACTTTTTGCCGCGTTTGGCAAAAAGTGACTCGCCGTAAGGGCGAAAAGGTGAGTAAGCGTCGCCATCGTAAATGGACTGTTCGCTATATCAAAACCGTCGCTTAAGCTTTTTGGCTTTTTGGCTTTTTGGCTTTTTGGATGTGGGCATTCACATCGAGTAGACATTCATTCAAGCGGGTGGCGCCAAGTCACCTTTCCGCCCTTACGGCGGGTCACTTTTTGTCAAACGCGACAAAAAGTAACCAAAAAACGCTGGCTCCTATCATCCGGCCCCTCCGCTGCGCTACGGGGTCCCCTCGCTACGGGCTTGCTCCCGGGAGNNCCCGTCACCTCCCTCCGCAAGCCCTTCGCTCGGCCTCCTGAAGTCGCAATCGGCGGCGCCTGAACTGTCGCGCGCTTAGAAGCAAAGCAAAAGCAAAAGCAAAAGCAAAAGCACCGTTGCAGTTATTGGGCGAACGCACGCCCCAGGCCACCGGGTACACCGCTACTGTCAGTTTCCTGCCACGGACCATCCGGGCTCAGCGACCAGCTCCAGCCGTTGTCGAAGCGGTAGTAGGTCCGCTGGCGGTAGAAGGTATTGGGCTTCTTCTCCAGCACATACACGCCCAGCTTCGGGTCCCAATGGCTCGCCCCGCCCGGTGGCGGCGCGAAGCTGGCCGAGGTGCGTGGCATCGGCTTGGGCGTAGCCGCAGGCTTGCTCGGGGCCGGCTGCCGGTCCGGCAAGGGCTTGACCGCTGGCCCCGGCTGCGGCGGCAGGCGTTCGATCGGTGGTGCGGGCTGCTCGTACGGCTCATGCACCGTACACGCAGACAAACCCAGGGCCAGGGTGATCAGGGTCAGGCGGACGATGCTGTGCATGGTATTGCTCTCTTACGGATCGGGGCTGTCGATGGTCAGGTGCTGAATGGCCTGGGTGGCGCTGGGCAGTGGTGTGCCCTGGCCAATCCACTCGCCATGGGTTGGCTGGCCAGCGCGTGATACACGTGCAACGAGTTGGACTTCGGCAAAGTCCGACAGTTTCATCTGCGGCATCATGGCGTCAGCATCGGACAATTCCACCTCGATCGGCAACTGCGCCACGGTCACCCGTTTGGCCGCCAGCGGCATGGGCGGGCCATTGCTGGCGCGGGCGAAAATGAACACCGTGTCGTCCGGCTTGACCTTGTCCTTCAGCGCCGCCGCCAGTTCCACGCGCACCTTCAAGCGAGCCGCCACCGGCGCCGTAGCCTGCCCTGGCGATCCACCCAGGCGCTCGGCAGCACGGTCGATGCCGCCCTGCAACGCCGCACGCGACGCATCGCCTTCCGGCAACTGCGCCAGCAGGCGCTTCCAGTAATCGATGGCCTCCTGGTAACGCTCACCCTCGAAGGCGGCGATACCACGCAGACCGAGGCTGGTCACTTCGTTGGAGTCCGCTTTCAGCGCCTCGTCAGTCAGCGCCTGCAACTGCGGGCTCCACTGCTTGTCAGCGGCGAAGTACAGCGCCTGTGCCCACTGCCCGAGCAATTCGGGCTGGCGACCGGCCAGGGCTACGGCGCGCTCGAAGGTACGCGCAGCATCGGCGGGGCGTTGCTCGGCCATATAGGCGCGGCCCAGGAAATACATGGCCTCGGCCGAATCCGGCTGGGCCTGCACTACCCGTTCAAGGCGGGCAGTCATTTCTTCCATCGACTTGGGCGCCTCGGCAAACTCCTGGGTCAGTTGCACCTTGTCGGCTGCGCCAAAATGCAGGTACAGCCCCAATGCCAGCAGCGGTACCAGCAGCGCCGCCAGCAACGGCAGGGCCTTGCCCAGGTGGCCCTGGCGCGGGGGCTCGGCACCTTCGGTATCGGCCAGCAGCTCACGGGCGGCCTCGTCACGGCCCTTGGCCATCTGCGCCTCGTCGAGCACGCCAGCGGCCTCCTGGGCAGCCAGTTCGGCGACGCGTTCCTGGTACAGGGCCACGTTCAGGGCGGTGCGGTCTTCTTCCAGCTGACGGCTACGGCCACGCAGGATCGGGATCAGCAGGAAGCTGAGGGCAGCGAGCAGCAGCAGGCCCGCGCTAAGCCAGAATTCAATCATGGGTCTGTTCTTTTTCCAGCAGTTTGGCGAGACGCTCGCGTTCTTCGGCGGACAACTCATTGGCGCCCTGCACGGCCGCACTGCGGCGCCGGCGCACGATCAGCGCCAGCACCACGAAACCACCGGCCAGCAAAATCCCCGGGCCGAACCACAGCAGCCAGGTGCGCCCGCTGAGCGCCGGCTTGTAGCGCACGAAGTCGCCATAGCGGTCAACCATGAAGTCGACGATCTGCTGGTTGCTCTTGCCCTCGCCGAGCATGCGGAAGATTTCCCGGCGCAGGTCGGCGGCAATTGGCGCATTGGAGTCGGCGATATCCTGGTTCTGGCACTTGGGGCAACGCAGTTCCTTGGTCAGTTGCTGGTAGCGCTCACGCTCGGCATCGTCGCGGAACTGGTAGGTGTCGATGGCCGCCTTGGCCACGCCAGCCAGGCTCAACCCGATGAAGAGCCCCAGCATGGCAGCTGCCAACCCCCGCTTCATGGCTTGGCCTCGTCGACCAGACCCTGGTACAGCGGCGCCAGCTGCTCACGCCAGACCGTGGCATCGACCACGCCCACGTGCTTGTAGCGGATGATGCCCTTGGCATCGATCAGGAAGGTTTCCGGCGCGCCATAAACGCCCAGGTCCAGGCCCAGGCTGCCCTGCTCGTCACGAATGTCCAGCTGGTAGGGGTTGTGGAACTCTGCCAGCCACTTCAGGGCTGCCGCATTGTCGTCCTTGTAGTTGACGCCGTGGATCACCACGCCTTGCTGGGCCAGCTGGTTCAGGTACGGGTGCTCGACCTTGCACGACGGGCACCAGGTGGCCCACACGTTGACCAGTGCCGGGCGGCCCTGCAAGTCGGCCTCGGTCAGGGTACGGTCGCCCTGGGTCGAGGCCAGGGAAAACGCCGGGAAAGGCTTGCCGATCATTGCCGAGGGCAGCTCGTCGGGCTTGAGGAAAAGCCCCTTGTAGAGGAACACCGCCACCAGCAGGAATACCGCCAGGGGGACTACCATGATCCAACGCTTCATGCAGCTGCTCCAGACACGCCCAGGGCATCACGCACCCGGGTCTTGACCTTGACGCGATAGCGCCGGTCGAGGGCCGCCAGCAACCCGCCCAGGCCGGTCAGCAGACCACCCAGCCAGATCCAGCGGACGTAAGGCTTGATATGTACGCGCACCGCCCAGGCGCCGTTCTCCAGCGGTTCGCCGAGGGCGACATACAGGTCACGGGTAAAGCCGGCATCGATACCGGCTTCGGTCATCATCGACTGCTGCACGGTATACAGGCGTTTTTCCGGGTGCAGGGTGGTCACTTCACGGCCATCGCGGCTGACCACCACAGTGCCCTTGTCGGAAATGAAGTTCGGCCCTTCGAAGTGCCTCGCCCCCTGGAACAGGAAGTGGTAGCCGCCCAGCTCCACGCTCTCGCCCGGCGCCATGCGCAGGTCGCGTTCGGCACTGTTGTTGCTCGACAGCACCACGCCCAGCGCGCACACCGCCAGGCCCAGGTGCGCCAGCTGCATGCCCCAGTAGCTGCGGCCCAGGCCGGGCAGGCCCTTGAGCAGGCCTTTGTGGCGGGTCTTGTCGAGTATGTCGCGCAGCCCGCCCAGCACCACCCAGGCAGCCAGGGCGAAGGCGGTCAGGGTTGGCCAGTCGAAGTCGTCGACGATAAAGCCCGCCACCGGCGCAAGGATGGCGCTGCCAAGCAGCACCGGGGTCATCATGCTGGCCAGCCATTTGCCGGGGGTGTCTTTCCAGCGCACCACCACGCCCACGCCCAGCACCACCATCAGCAGCGCCATCAGCGGCAGGAACAAGGCATCGAAATACGGTGGGCCGACCGACAGCTTGGCCCCGGTCAGCGCATCGAGCACCAGTGGGTACAGGGTGCCGAGCAGAATCATCGAGGCCGCCACTACCAGCACCAGGTTATTGGCCAGCAGCAGTGTCTCGCGCGACCACAGGGCAAAGCCGACCTGGCTCTTGACCACCGGTGCGCGCAGGGCGAACAGGGTGAGCGAACCACCGACCACGAACAGCAGGAAGATCAGGATGAAAATGCCCCGCGACGGGTCGGCGGCAAACGCGTGCACCGAGGTCAGCACACCGGAACGCACCAGGAAGGTACCCAGCAGGCTCAGCGAGAACGCGGCAATTGCCAGCAGCACGGTCCAGCTCTTGAACACCCCGCGCTTCTCGGTCACCGCAAGCGAGTGGATCAGCGCCGTGCCCACCAGCCAAGGCATGAACGAGGCGTTTTCCACCGGGTCCCAGAACCACCAGCCACCCCAGCCCAGTTCATAGTAGGCCCACCACGAGCCCAAGGTAATGCCGACGCCGAGGAAGGCCCAGGCAACGATGGTCCAGGGCCGCGACCAGCGCGCCCAGGCGGCGTCCAGGCGGCCGCCGAGCAAGGCGGCGATGGCAAAGGCGAAGGCCACCGAGAAACCGACGTAGCCCATGTACAGCATCGGCGGGTGGACGATCAGGCCAAAGTCCTGCAGCAGCGGGTTGAGGTCACGGCCATCGGTCGGCACCTGCGGCAGCAAGCGCTGGAACGGGTTGGAGGTGATGATCAGGAAGCTCAGGAAGCCCACGCTGATCATGCCCATTACCGCCAGCACGCGGGCCAGCATCACCTGCGGCAACTGCCGCGAGAACACCGACACGGCGAAGGTCCAGCCGCCGAGGATCAGCGCCCACAGCAGCAGCGAACCTTCGTGGGCGCCCCACACGGCGCTGAACTTGTAGTACCAGGGCAAGGCGCTGTTGGAGTTGCTGGCCACATAGGCGACCGAGAAGTTGTCGGTCATGAAGGCATGGGTGAGGCAGGCGAAGGCAAAAGCCAGGAAGGCGAACTGCCCCCATGCCGCCGGCCGCGCCAGGCTCATCCACAGGCTGTCGCCACGCCAGGCACCGAGCAGCGGCACGCTGGCCTGCACGGCGGCAAAGCAGATCGCCAGGATCATCGCCAGCTGGCCCAGTTCGGGGATCACCAGCGCCGCGTTCATGGTTTGGCCTCCCCGCCGGTGGCGGCCTGGCCGCTTTCCTTCAGGGCCTTGGTGACCTCGGGCGGCATGTACTTCTCGTCGTGCTTGGCCAGTACTTCATCGGCCACCACCACACCGTCGGCGTTGAGCTTGCCAAGGGCGACGATGCCCTGCCCTTCGCGGAACAGGTCGGGGAGGATGCCACGGTAGGTAATCGGTACCGACTTGTTGAAGTCGGTGACCACGAAGCGCACGTCCAGCGAATCGGACGAACGCTGCACCGAGCCTTTCTCGACCATGCCGCCGGCGCGGATGCGGGTGTCCAGCGGCGCCTCGCCGTTGGCGATCTGGGTCGGGGTGTAGAACAGGTTGATGTTCTGCTGCAATGCGCTCAAGGCAAAGCCGACGGCAACCCCGACGCCGACCAGCAGGCCGACGATGAGCAACAGGCGTTTCTTGCGCTGCGGATTCACTGGTTGTTCTCCCGGCGCAAACGGCGCGCCTCATCTTGCAGGTAGCGACGGCGGGCCAGCACGGGCGCGGCGACGTTCAGCGCCAGCACCGCCAGGCAGATGCCATAGGCCGTCCACACGTACAGGCCATGGTGGCCCATGGCGAGAAAGTCACCGAAGGTGGCAAAACTCATTGTGCGGCCCTCCGCCCCAGGCTGTTCAATACTTCGTCCTTGACCCAACTGGCGCGCGCCTCGCGCTTGAGCACTTCAAGGCGCATGCGCAGCAACAGCACCGCGCCAAAGAAGCAGTAGAAGCCCAGCGCCGTGCACAGCAGCGGCAGCCACATTTCCGCGGGCATCGCCGGTTTTTCCGTGAGGGTGAAGGTGGCCCCCTGGTGCAGGGTGTTCCACCACTCCACCGAGTACTTGATGATCGGGATGTTCACCACACCGACAATCGCCAGTACCGCACAGGCCTTGGCTGCACTGTCACGATTACTGATTGCCTGGCCCAGCGCAATGATGCCGAAGTACAGGAACAGCAGGATGAGCATGGACGTAAGGCGAGCATCCCAGACCCACCAGCTACCCCAGGTCGGCTTGCCCCAGATGGCGCCGGTGACCAGCGCCACGGCGGTCATCCAGGCACCGATCGGTGCGGCGCATTGCAAGGCGACGTCGGCCAGTTTCATCTTCCACACCAGCCCCACCACCCCGGCCACTGCCAGCAGCACATAGCAGGACTGCGCCAGCATCGCCGCCGGCACGTGGATGTAGATGATGCGGAAGCTGTTGCCTTGCTGGTAGTCCTGGGGAGCGAAGGCCAGGCCCCAGGTGATGCCCACCAGCAGCAGGAGCACGGCTGCGCCGGCAAGCCACGGCAGCATGCGGCCGCTGATGGCATAGAACCATTTGGGAGAGCCCAGCTTGTGGAACCACGTCCAGCTTATTTTCATCAGGGTACATCCAGGGTGTTGGCCGGGCTTGAAAGCCCGGGACTCGTTATTCGCCGACGCTGATCTTCAGGCCGGCCGCTATCGCAAAGGGTGCCAGGGTCACGGCCAGGGCCGTCAGGCTGGCGAGCCAGAGCAGGTGGCCGGTTGCCGGCATATTCTGCAACGCCGCTTGCAACGCACCACTGCCCAGGATCAATACAGGGATATACAACGGCAGAATCAGCAATGCCAGCAGCAAACCGCCGCGCTTCAGACCGACTGTCAGCGCCGCGCCCACCGCGCCCAGCAGGCTCAGCACCGGCGTGCCCAGCAGCAGCGAGCCCAGCAGCACCGGCAGGCAATGGCTCGGCAGCCCCAGCATCAGCGCCAGCAGCGGCGCCAACAATACCAGCGCCAGCCCGGAAAAGATCCAGTGCGCCAGCACCTTGGCCAGCACCAGCAGCGGCAACGGGTGCGGCGACAGCACCCACTGCTCCAGCGAGCCGTCCTCGAAGTCGCTGCGGAACAGGCCGTCCAGCGACAGCAGCACTGCCAACAGTGCCGCCACCCAGACCAGGCCCGGCGACAAGGTTTGCAACAATTGGCTTTCCGGGCCGACCGCCAGCGGGAACAAGGCAACCACGATAGCGAAGAACACCAACGGGTTGGCCAGCTCGGCCGGGCGGCGGAACAACAGGCGCGCTTCGCGGCGCAACAACAGGATGAATACGCTCATGCCGCCCATTGCCCCAGGTTCAGTTCACGGTATCCGGAGGGCTTGCGTTCCAGCGTGTGGTGGGTGGTCAGCACCACTGTGCCACCCTGCTCGCAGTGGGCCGCCAGGTGCGCTTCGAGCTGCGCCACGCCCTGCTTGTCGAGGGCGGTGAACGGTTCGTCGAGGATCCACAGCGGCGGGCTGGCCAGGTACAGCCGGGCCAGGGCCACGCGGCGCTGCTGGCCGGCAGACAGGGTGTGGCAGGGCACATCTTCGAAACCACGCAGGCCGACGGCCGCCAGTGCCGCCCAGATTGCCTCGCGGCTGGCCGGCTGGTGCAGGGCGCACAGCCAGGTAAGGTTCTCTTCGGCGGTGAGCAGGTCCTTGATGCCGGCGGCGTGGCCGATCCACAGCAGGATGCTGGCCAGGGCGTGGCGCTGCTCGGCCAGTGGCCTGCCGCCCAGCAGGATCTGCCCGGCCGTCGGCTGCATCAAGCCGGCCAGCAGGCGCAGCAGGCTGGTCTTGCCGCTGCCGTTGGGGCCGCTGATCTGCAGCATGTCGCCCGGCCGCAGCTCGAAAGCGAGATGCTCGAACAGCAGGCGCCAGTCGCGCTCGCAGGCCAGGCCCGCGGCTTGGAGGTGAAGGGTCACGGTTTCGCCTTATCTTTGTAGGGTTCCAGAGCGGTGTCGCCTGCTTCGCGGGTAAACCCGCTCCCACAGGTTCAACGCAGGGCTTGAAAGCTGCGCAAAACCTTGTGGGAGCGGGTTCACCCGCGAAGCAGGCGACACAGCCCTGAAGCCCTGTATCTCAAGTCGCCCCCCTCGCTGCCGTTATACTGGCAACGACGGACGGTCGGCATTATTACACGCACCGCCGCGCTGCCAAGAGGGCGGGTTCGACAGGTTGTATACAATCATGACTGAAATCAATAGTCTCGGCGCACAAACCGCGATCAGCCCCCAGGCTCTCAAGGCGGGCATGACCGGCGAACTGCTACGCCTGACGCAACCGCAGCCCGGATTGATGGCCCCCGGCGAGACCGCGCAGGCCGAGGTCATGTCGTTACGCCAGGTGGGCCAGGACTTCCAGCTGGTACTGCGACTGATTCAGGCCAACGGCACTCAGACCCAGCTGCAAGCCAGCGCCAGCCAGCCCCTGCCCCAGGGCAGCCAGGTCACGGTCAGCCAGACCGAAAGCAACCGCCTGGCGATCATGCTGCAGCAGGCCAGCGCCAGCCAGGTCGCCACCCTCACCCGCCTGGACACCAGCAAGGTGCCGGTCGGCACCCTGCTGCAGGGCAAGGTCCTGACCAACCAGGCGCTGGCCCAAACACCCGGCCAGCCCGCCGTCTACCGGGCGCTGGTCAGCCTGCTGAACAGTGCCCAGGCGGGCGCAACCCTGAGCGTGGACAGCCCGCGACCGCTGGCCGTCGGCAGCCTGCTCAGCGCGCTGGTGCAGGGCGACCAGTCGTTGCGTTTCGTACCGCTCAGCGGCCGCCAGGACCAGCTCAGCATTGCCCAGCAGCTGCTGACCCAGCAAAACCGCCAGGCTTCGCTGCCCGGCCTGCTCAATGCCCTGCAACAGGTGGCCCGCGACCCGGGCGCCGATGGCGAATTGCGAGCCAGCGCCGAACGCCTGCTGGCGAGCCTGCCAGAAGCCCGGCAACTGGGTGATGCCAAGGCAGTGGCGCAGGCCCTGAACAACAGCGGTGCCTTTCTCGAAGCCAAACTGCTGGGCGGTTTCCCGGCCAGCGTCGCCACCGACCTCAAGGCCCACTTGCTGCGGCTGATCACCATCACGCCGGCAAGCGTACCCGGGGCGCCCAACCTGGCGCCCGCCAGCCTGGCCGTTACCATGCCGGCCCTGGCCCGCAGCGCGCTGGGCATGCTCGAACGGGTCAGCCCCAAGCCGCAGCCGGGCGCATTCCCGCTGCCGTCGCGCCTGCTCAAGGCCATGGAGGATGAAGGCGACCTGCAACAACTGCTGCGCCTGGCCGCCGCTGCCGTATCGCGCCTGCAAAGCCATGCCATGAGCAGCCTGCAACAAACCGGCACCCTGGAAAACGGCAACCTGCAGACCACCTGGCAAACCGAAGTGCCGATCCGTCACGGCCAGGAGTTCATCCCGTTGCAGGTCAAGCTGCAGCGCGAGGAAACGCCACAACAGCAGGCCGACCGCCAGCACGACGTGCAAGACCCGCTGCAAGCCTTGTGGCGTATCGAACTGGCCTTCGACCTGTCGCCCCTTGGCCCGTTGCAGGTGCAGGCACAACTGAGCCAGGGCCGCCTGAGCGGGCAACTGTGGGCAGAACGCGAACAAACCGCCCGGCTCATCGACACCCAGCTCGGTGCCCTGCGTGAACGCCTGCTGGCCCGCGGCCTGGACGTTGGCGACCTGGAATGCCACCCCGGCATACCGCCACAAGGCCCGCGCACACGGGTAGAACAACGCTGGGTGGATGAAAACGCATGACTCAGAAGCACACACGCCAGGCCATCGCCCTGAGCTACGATGGCCAGCAGGCCCCGACCCTCAGCGCCAAGGGCGACGACGCGCTGGCCGAAGCCATCCTGGCCCTGGCCCGCGAACACGAGGTGCCGATCTACGAAAACGCCGAGCTGGTGCGCCTGCTGGCGCGCCTGGAGCTGGGCGAGCAGATCCCGGAAGCACTGTACCTGACGATTGCCGAAATCATCGCCTTTGCCTGGCAGCTGCGCGGCAAGGTGCCCGCCGGCTTCAGCGACGAACCCGCTGCACCACGGGACATCACCCCCGTTACCGCCCTGCTGCCACCAGCCGACCGGTAGTTATCTACCACCTTCGCCAGCGCCAGCCGTTCAGCCTTGCCATTTTCTCCGATGAGCAAGGTAAACCGCATGTCTCCAAGCCACATCAACACCGCCGGCGTGAGCTACGTCCGCGACCACTTGAGCCACGTGCCGCGCCCGGACCGCGAAGCCAACCGGGCGATCCGGCAATGGCTGGCGCAGCAGGGCTTTGATCTCGACCCCGACCAGATCGACGTCGTGACCCTGCACTACCGCCCCGATGGCCTGGCCCGCTACCTGGCGGCGGTCAGCCAATGCGTCAGCCTGACCCAGGCATTGCTGGGCAACTGGCAGGGAGAGTCCAACAACGACCTGTTCGGCGCCTTGTTCCATGCTCCCTGGGCCGGCACCCTGCCCGACCAGCCGCTGCACCTGGTCGAGACCCTGCCAGCGCCAGCTTTCAACGCTTACGGCACCGCATTCGAGGTGTTCAATGGGCTGTTCCGTCGCACCACACCGCAGCGCTATGACGCCTCGACCCACCTGCCGATCGCCGCTGAAGCCTTCCAGCGCTTCATCGAGGCACTGGACTTCCACATGCCATTCAAAGCCCAGCTGGACCGCTACTGGGGCGAACACCTGCAAGACCACCGGCTGGCCTGCAAACTCAATTTCATCGCGGCCTGCAACAAGCAGGTCGGCGAAGGCAGCCTTGGTGAAGCGGCCAGAAGACTCGTCTGGCAAGCCGCAGGGCTGATGCCAGCTGGCGCAAAGCTGCGCAAGAGCACGCTGAACATCTATGGCTACGCCGCCACCGACATCCTCTACCTGAACGACGCCACCAGCGACCTGACCGTGCTATACGTGCCCGGCAACAGCTCACCCCTGCTGGAGTTCGCCAGCGAAAACCACCTGAAGGACTGGGTCGGCCAGCAGTGCAAAGACCCCGCCAGGCGCCAGGCACTCAAACAGCATTTCCGCCTCGCCGACCTTCCGCAAGGCATCGACTTCAGCGGCCTGGACACCGCCCTGGAGGGCCTGGGCGCCTACCCGAGCCAACACTCGCTTCCCCCCGAACACGGTTTCTTCAACGACGACGGTACCTGGCCACCCCGCACCTACGTCAATTACCGGCCCGGCAAGTACAACCCCAGGATCGAGGGTGACCTGTTCCAGGCGCTAGCCGAACGCCAGCGCCAACGCAGCTACGAAGATGCGGACTTCCTGATTAGCCGCGACAGCCAGGTCAGCAAGGCCCGCTGGCTCGGCTACCTGACCACCACGCTCAACCTGCTGGCGCCTTTGTGCCTGGTGGTGCCAGGGCTGGCCCCCCTCCTGGCGATGGGCGGCATCGCGCAACTGGGCCTGGGGCTTGACCAGGCAATCAACGGCAAGACGCTGCAGCAAAGGCAGGTCGGCATTGGCAATATTACCTGGGGCCTGTTCAACGCCCTGCCGCTGGCAATGGCAGGTGCCAACCAGGCAAAGGCCTTGTTCGTGTTCAAAAGCGATGTATTCGTGCCGCCCATACGGTTGAACGAACAGATCGGCTACCCGTTGAGTCCGGTCTCGCCACCGCGTATACCGTCGCCGGAAGGTGCCCGTTATTTCCACATCCCGGACTCGATCATGCCATTGCCCGAAGGTGACCAGGCCATCGCCGACTCGGTCATACGGGTACCTCGCTATGACAGCGGCTTCGACATGCTGGAAGCGCAAATCGACGGCTACAGCGACCGGGTGGTCTATGACATGGAACGGGACGTCTTCATCCGCGAGGACGACCTCAACGAGGTCGATCCGGTCGGCTACATGGCCACCGCTGGCAGCAGGGACCTGATCCCTGCCCCCGTTTCCCGCACCGTCACCAACGCCATGCGCACCCGCAGCCTGCGGGCGTTGGGTATCGACCTTCCCCTCCCGGTGCATGCCCCGACGCTGGCTGCCAACCGTTACCCGATCCCGAAGAGGATCACCTGCCTGTGGGTTGGCGACAAGCGCCTCAGCGCGCAATTGCTGGCCAACCTGGGCCAGAATGCCGAGCGACTGAAAGGCAGCGAATATACCCTGCGGCTGTTCCTTTCCAGCGCCGCGCCCGAAGCCTACGCCGAAAACCTGCACCTGCTGGCCCGGCAGGCCCCCGGCCTGCAAGTGTTGCCACTGGAGGAGCAGGCGTTTTTCAGGGCTTTTCGCCAGAGCAGGTACTACGCGCAGTACGATGCCGCGCTGGACGGCAACGGCGGGATCGCCACCAACTATGCCTCGGCATCCGATGTGCTGCGCTACCCGATGTTGCACCACGAAGGGGGGGTGTACATGGACGTGGACGATACCCTGCTCGCCCCCGGGGAGTACCCGCAGGTCATCGACGGGCATCCCGCCGGCAGCCCTGGCGAAGCCATCGATCAGGTGGAGTTGCGCACAACGCCCGACGGCCTGTTGCTGGCACCGCCCATGTCCAATGAAAAGATGGGCATGAACTGCCTGTACAACACCAGCCTGATCGGTAGCCACCCCGGCAACCCGACGCTGGAAGCCATTTCCGAAGAGATGCTCGCACGCTTCCAGACCAACCCGGACTTCTACGACAGCAAACCCAGCCTCGCCGATGACCCGGCAAACTTCTACCGTTACGCCAACCGCCTCAGCCGCCTGACGGGCCCGGCCATGCTCAGCGATGTGGTCGACCGCCACTTGCCTGGGTTACGTACCCTGCGCCAGGTCATAAACCTCTATGGCACACCGCGGATCAACGAGCACCCTTTCATCGACCTGCCTGGCAGCCAGCAGGCCATGCATGAACTGCTGCCACTCAACCGCTTTGCCAAGGTAGGCGGCAACCATTCCTGGAGCAGGACGTGAGCCTTGCAGCATCAGCCGCTGCGATGCAGCTTGCTCATCAGCTCTGCCTCGGCCTGGGTCAGGCCGCAGCTTTCGGTCAGCTCGGCCACGCTGGCGCCCATGCCCACCAGCTTGGCCGCCTGGGTGAAGGTGACATTGTGCGGGTCGCGCTGCTCCAGTTGCTGGATCTTGTCAGGCAGCGGGGCAACCGCCACCCGCAGGTCGTGCAGCGCCTCGCCCATGCGCACGGTACCGTTCTGGTAGTCGTCCAGGCGCTTGGCCAGGTCCTTGATGCGCTGGTCACGCAGGGCATCACCCTCGGCCTGCTGCGCAGCCAGCTCGCGCTGGCGCTTGCTGTAGTTGAGGAAAAACCACAGGCTCAGCGCCCAGACCAGCGCCAGAAAGATGACAGCAACCTCTAGGATCAACTCAGATGTTCTCCAGCTCGGACCATTCTTCCTCGGTCATCATCTTGTCCAGTTCGACCAGGATCAGCAGCTCGCCGTTCTTGTTGCACACGCCCTGAATGAACTTGGCCGACTCTTCGTTACCCACGTTCGGCGCAGTCTCGATCTCGGACTGGCGCAGGTACACCACCTCGGCCACGCTGTCGACCAGGATACCGACCACTTGCTTGTCGGCCTCGATGATGACGATACGGGTGTTGTCGGTGACTTCGGTCGGCACCAGGCCAAAGCGCTGGCGGGTGTCGATCACGGTCACCACGTTGCCGCGCAGGTTGATGATGCCCAGCACGTAGCTTGGCGCACCCGGCACCGGGGCAATTTCGGTGTAGCGCAACACTTCCTGCACCTGCATCACATTGATGCCGTAGGACTCATTGTCCAGACGGAAGGTAACCCACTGCAGGATCGGATCTTCGGAACCTTGTGCAGACGACTTTTTCATTCCCCTACCCTCAAAATCCGCCATCGGCGGTGTGTTCGGTGTCATTTCTGTTTGGCGTGCATCTGCTTGACCGCGCCACTGGCGATCAGCTCGGCCAGTGCGGCGACGTCGAGCAGTGCACACATGTGTTCAATCACCGTGCCGGCCAGCCACGGGCGCTGGCCACGCTGGCTGCGCCACTTGATCTCGGACGGGTCCAGGCGCAGCGAGCGGCTGACCTGGTGCACGGCCAGCCCCCATTCGTAGCCCTGCACGGAAATCACGTATTGCAGGCCCTGGCGAAAATCATCGCGGTAGCGGTCGGGCATCACCCAACGCGCGGTGTCCAGCACCTTCAGGTTGCCGGCCTGGCAGGTCAGGATGCCCAGGAACCAGTCGGGCTGGCCGAACAGCGGCGTCAGTTCCTGGCCGGCCAAGGTGTAGATCGAGCCCAGGCACACCAGCGGCACCGCCAGGGTCAAGCCGGCCACGTCGAACAGCAGGCATTCGAACGGCTCGGCGGCCCAGGCCGGGCGGCCATCGATCATGGCCGGGGGCACTGGCAGGTTGGGTGCCGGCAGGTGCACATCCACCAGCGGCACTGCAGGTTCCACTGTTTGCTCTTCTACCAGCACCGGGATGCTGGCCTCGGCCACCACCTCGCGCTCGACCACCGTCACCACCGGTGCTTCCACCGGCATCACGCTGGGCAGCACCGCCAGCCTGGGCTCGGCGAAGGGCCGCGGTGCAGGGCTGGCGGCTGTATCGGCTGGCGCCGGCCTGGCCTGCTGCAAGGCATCACGCGCCTGCTCTTCGCGCACGGCTTCGGCGAACGTGTCCGCCGCGTCCGGCGCCTCGAACAGGTCTTCGGCTTCGGTGGCCTCCTGCAGCAGGCCGTCGAGGTACGACTGCAGGGCCATCTGTGGCCGGGTGCTGGTTTGCCGGGTCTGGGTCATCAGGCCACCTGCGCTGCAGTCTTGTAGGTCAGCAGGTGCTTGAGCAGCGCCCGATAGGCAATCAGCCCGCGACTCTTGCTGTCGAATTGCGAGGGCGTAACGCCCTTGCGGCTGGCATCGCGCAGGCGCGTATCCACCGGGATGTAGCCCTGCCACACATGCTGGCCGTAGGTGTCACGCAGCAGCTTGAGCGTGCCCAGCGAAGCCTGTGTACGGCGGTCGAACAGGGTCGGCACGATCTGGTACGGCAGCGCCTGCTTGCGCGAGCGGTTGACCATGGCCAGGGTACCGACCATGCGCTCCAGGCCCTTGACCGCGAGAAACTCGGTTTGCACCGGAATCACCAGCTGCTGGCTGGCTGCCAGCGCATTGACCATCAGCACACCGAGCAAGGGTGGGCTGTCGATCAGGGCATAGTCGAAATCCTGCCACAGCTGCGCCAGACTCTTGGCGATCACCAGGCCCAGGCCGTTCTGCCCCGGTGACTGGCGCTCCAGCACCGCCAGCGCGGTACTCGACGGCAACAGCGAGATGCGTTCGTCACTGGTGGGCAGCAGCAATTGCCCGGGCAGGCCCTCGGGCACCGCGCCCTTGTGCAGGAACAGGTCGTAGCAGCTGTGCTCCAGGGCATCGGGGTTGTGCCCGAAATAGCTGGTCATCGAGCCGTGCGGGTCGAGGTCGACGACGACCACGCGCTTGCCGGCCTCGGCCAGCAGGCCGGCCAGGGCGATGGTAGTGGTGGTCTTGCCGACGCCACCTTTTTGATTGGCTACTGCCCAGACTCTCATCAAGCAAACTCTATCTAGTGATTTGGCAGGGACACTGCTGGGGCAACTGTCTTGCTCAACATTTGAAAGCTCGCGCGATCAGTGTGGGAGCGGGTTTACCCGCGAACACCGGCCCAGCCGGTGCCATGCACCGTGTCACCTTCTTCGCGGGTGAACCCGCTCCCACAGGGGACAGTAATGCATTCAAATTTGTGTTCGTAGCAACGTCGGGGAATTGACGGTTCACTGCCCCGTCACCGTTGCTGGCGTTGCCGGTGCACTTTGTGTGCCAGCCCGGCGCAATGCGGCATCCGGCGTGGCATTGGCGCTGCCCGAGCCAGTCAGGCTGCGGCGCACTTCGAGGTTGCGCGAAATCACCAGCACCACGCGGCGGTTGCGCGCCCGGCCCTCGGCAGTGTCATTGCTCGCCACCGGCTGATACTCGCCGTAGCCGACCGAGGCCATGCGCGCCGGGTTGACCCCTTCCATGGCCAGCAGGCGCACGATGCTCGCCGCCCGCGCCGACGACAGCTCCCAGTTGGTCGGGTACTGCGCGGTGCGGATCGGCAGGTTGTCGGTAAAGCCTTCGACATGCACCGGGTTGGCGAACGGTTTGAGAATGCCGGCCACCTTCTCGATGATGGCAAATGCCTTGTCGCTGGGCATGGCATCGCCGCTGCCGAACAGCAACGATGAGTTGAGTTCGATCTCGATCCACAGCTCATTGCCGCGCACGGTCATCTGGTCGCTGTTGATCAGGTCGCCAAAGGCATCGCGCACGTCATCGCTGATGGTTTTCAGCGGGTCGACACTGGTCGCCCCCAGGCCCGCCTCGGTCTGCTCGCTGTCCTTCACCAACGGCTCGGCCGGGCGCACGCTCAGCGGCCGCTCTTCGCCGATGGGGATCGGCTTCATGCTGCGCTCGGGGTCGTTGAACACGCCGAGCAAGGCCTGGGAAATGACCTTGTACTTGCCCTCGTTGATCGAGGAAATCGAGTACATCACCACGAAAAAAGCGAACAGCAAGGTGATGAAGTCGGCGTACGACACCAGCCAGCGTTCGTGGTTTTCGTGTTCCTCGGTATGACGACGGCGACGCATGGGTTACTCCATGAAGCCTTGCAGCTTCAGCTCGATCGAGCGCGGGTTCTCACCCTCGGCAATCGACAGCAGGCCCTCGAGCAGCATCTCGCGGTAGCGCGACTGGCGCATGACGACGGCCTTGAGCTTGTTGGCGATCGGCAGCAGCACCAGGTTGGCGCTGGCCACCCCGTAGATGGTCGCGACAAAGGCCACGGCAATGCCGTTGCCCAGCTGCGACGGGTCGGCCAGGTTGCCCATCACGTGGATAAGGCCCATCACCGCACCGATGATGCCAATGGTGGGCGCATAGCCCCCCATGCTCTCGAACACCTTGGCGGCCTGGATATCACGGCTTTCCTGGGTCAGGAAATCGACTTCAAGAATGCTGCGGATGGCCTCTGGCTCGGCGCCATCCACCAGCAGCTGCAGGCCCTTGCGCGCATACGGGTCAGGCTCGCTGTCGGCCACCCCTTCCAGGCCCAGCAGGCCTTCCTTGCGCGCGGTCAGGCTCCAGTTGACGACGCGGTCGACCCCGCCCGCCAGGTCGACCCGTGGCGGAAACAGGATCCAGCGCAGAATCTGCAAGGCACGCTTGAACGACGACAGTGGCGACTGCAGCAAGGCCGCCGCCAGGGTGCCGCCCAGCACGATCAGCGCCGCCGGGCCATTGATCAGGGCACCGACATGGCCGCCTTCGAGGAAGTTGCCACCGACGATGGCGACAAAGGCGAGGATCAGGCCGATCAGGCTGAGCACGTCCATCAGACGCACGCCTCCACCAGGTGCTTGCCGATTTCGTCCAGGCTGTACACCGCGTCGGCCAGGTTGGCCTTGACGATGGCCATGGGCATGCCATAGATCACGCAGCTGGCTTCATCCTGGGCCCACACCGTGCTGCCGCCCTGCTTGAGCAGGCGCGCACCTTCGCGGCCATCGGCGCCCATGCCGGTAAGTACCACCGACAGCACCTTGTCGCCATACGACTTGGCCGCCGAGGCGAAGGTGATGTCCACGCACGGCTTGTAGTTCAGGCGCTCGTCACCGGGCAGGATCTTCACCGCGCCACGGCCGTCGATCATCATCTGCTTGCCGCCGGGGGCCAGCAGGGCCAGGCCAGGGCGCAGCATGTCGCCGTCCTCGGCTTCCTTGACGCTGATGCGGCACAGCTTGTCCAGGCGCTCGGCAAAGGCCTTGGTGAAGGCCGCCGGCATGTGCTGGATCAGCACGATCGGCGCCGGGAAGTTGGCCGGCAGTTGGGTCAGCACCCGCTGCAGGGCGACCGGGCCGCCTGTGGAAGTGCCGATGGCCACCAGTTTGTAAGGCTTTCGCTTGGGTGCCGGCGAGTGCGCTGGCGCCGCTGCCGGGGCCGCCGCGCGGGCAGGCACAGGCGAGCGCGCCACTGCCGGGCTGGCGAAACTGCTGGTGAGTGCGTGGCTGCTGCTTGCTGGCGCAGGCGCTGCGACCGGCGCATGGCTCGCGTAGCTGCCGAGACGGCGGTTGCTGCGGGAAATGGTATGCACCTTCTCGCACAGCAGCTGCTTGACCTTTTCGGGATTGCGTGAAATGTCCTCGAAGTTCTTCGGCAGGTAATCCACTGCTCCGGCATCCAGCGCATCGAGGGTGACACGGGCGCCTTCGTGGGTCAGCGACGAGAACATCAACACCGGCGTCGGGCAGCGCTGCATGATGTGCCGCACCGCGGTGATGCCATCCATCATGGGCATTTCGTAGTCCATGGTGATGACATCGGGCTTGAGCGCCAGCGCCTGGTCGATTGCTTCCTTGCCGTTGGTCGCGGTACCCACTACCTGGATCGTCGGATCTGCCGAGAGGATTTCCGAGACGCGGCGGCGGAAGAAACCGGAATCATCCACCACCAGGACCTTGACTGCCATAAACACTCCATTAGGCGGCGCAACCCGCCAGGGTGCGCCACCGAAATCAAATACGCCGCGCGGCGTAACGCTTGAGCATGCTCGGGACATCGAGAATCAACGCGATGCGACCGTCACCGGTGATGGTGGCCCCGGACATGCCCGGGGTGCCCTGCAGCATCTTGCCCAGCGGCTTGATTACCACTTCCTCCTGGCCAACCAGTTGATCGACGACAAAGCCGATACGCTGGGTGCCGACCGACAGGATCACCACGTGGCCCTCGTGCTGCTCTTCGTGCACCTGGCCCTGGACCAGCCAGCGCTTGAGGTAGAACAGCGGCAGCGCCTTGTCACGCACGATCACCACTTCCTGGCCGTCGACCACGTTGGTGCGCGACAGGTCGAGGTGGAAGATTTCGTTGACGTTGACCAGCGGGAAAGCGAACGCCTGGTTGCCCAGCATCACCATCAGGGTGGGCATGATCGCCAGGGTCAGCGGCACCTTGATGACGATCTTCGAGCCCTGGCCCTTGGCCGAGAAGATGTTGATCGAGCCGTTGAGCTGGGAGATCTTGGTCTTCACCACATCCATGCCCACGCCACGACCGGACACGTCGGAAATCTCGGTCTTGGTCGAGAAGCCCGGGGCGAAGATCAGGTTGTAGCAGTCCGACTCGCTCAGGCGATCGGCGGCGTCCTTGTCCATCAGGCCCTTTTCCACGGCCTTGGCGCGCAGGATGTTGGGGTCCATGCCCTTGCCGTCGTCAGAGATCGACAGCAGGATGTGGTCGCCTTCCTGTTCGGCCGACAGCACCACGCGGCCGGTGCGCGCCTTGCCGGAAGCTTCACGCTCATCGGGCATTTCCACGCCATGGTCGACGGCGTTGCGCACCAGGTGCACCAACGGGTCGGCCAGGGCCTCGACCAGGTTCTTGTCGAGGTCGGTCTCTTCGCCTACCAGCTCCAGGTTGATCTCTTTCTTCAGCTGGCGAGCCAGGTCGCGAACCAGACGCGGGAAGCGGCCGAAGACTTTCTTGATCGGCTGCATGCGGGTTTTCATGACCGCGGTCTGCAGGTCGGCGGTGACCACGTCGAGGTTGGACACGGCCTTGGACATGGCCTCGTCGCCGCTGTTCAGGCCCAGGCGCACCAGGCGGTTACGCACCAGCACCAGTTCGCCGACCATGTTCATGATCTCGTCCAGGCGCGCGGTATCGACCCGCACGGTGGTTTCTGCTTCGCTGACGCCATGCTTGTCGGCGGCCGGGGCCGGGGCGCGCGGCGCCGAGGCAGGCTTGCTGGCTGCCGCCGGTGCCGGTGCCGGTGCAGCAGCTGGCTTGGCTACCAGCTGGCTGTCGGCCTTGGCCGCAGCCTGCGCTTGCACCTTGCCCGCAGCCGGGGCATCGACGGCGGCAACATCGCCGCCAAACTTGCCCTTGCCGTGCAACTGGTCCAGCAGCGCCTCGAACTCGTGTTCGCTGATTTCGTCGCCAGCTGCACTGGTGTCAGCTGCGGCAGGCGCCGGCGCCTTGGCGGCGGGCAAGGCATCGGCCTGGAAGGTGCCCTTGCCATGCAGCTGGTCCAGCAGCGATTCGAATTCAGCGTCGGTAATTTCGTCGCTGGCCGCTTCCGGCGCGCTGGCAACCGGCTGTGCGGCAACCTCGGCGCTGAACTGGCCTTTGCCGTGCAACTGGTCAAGCAGCGACTCGAACTCGGCGTCGGTAATTTCGTCACCTTCGCCGCTGACGGTTTCGCCCTGCATCTGCTCCTCGGCCGCAGCTTGTGCCTTGACCGCATCGAGCGAATCGAGCAACTGCTCGAACTCGCTGTCAGTGATGTCCTGCTCCTCGGCCGGCGCCTCGACAACCGGCTCCGGCGCCGCAGCGGCAGGCGCTTCAACGGCTTCGGCGCCCCCCGGCTCGGCAAGGCGCGACAGCGCCGCCAGCAGCTCGGGGGTGGCTGCGGTCACTTCGGCACGCTCGCGCACCTGGCCAAACATGCTGTTGACCGTGTCCAGTGCCTCGAGCACCACATCCATCAGTTCCGCGTCGACCCGGCGCTCACCTTTGCGCAGGACGTCGAACACGTTCTCGGCGATATGGCAGCACTCCACCAGCTCGTTCAGCTGAAGGAAGCCGGCGCCCCCTTTTACAGTGTGGAAACCGCGAAAGATCGCATTGAGCAGGTCGGCATCGTCGGGCCGGCTTTCCAGCTCGACCAGTTGCTCGGACAGTTGCTCAAGAATTTCGCCGGCTTCTACCAGGAAATCCTGGAGGATTTCTTCATCGGCGCCGAAGCTCATCAAAGGTGCTCCTTAAAAACCCAGGCTGGACAGCAGATCATCGACATCGTCCTGACCGGACACGACGTCTTCACGCTTATCGGCATGAATCTGCGGACCTTCACCCCGAGTCGGATGTTTTTCTAGATCTTTTTCTGCGCGCAGTTGATCGTGGTCATGCTGGATACCGGCAAAACGGTCGACCTGGCTGGCCATCAGCACCAGTTTGAGCAGGTTGCTTTCCACCTCGGTGACCAGGTTGGTGACGCGCTTGATCACCTGGCCGGTCAGGTCCTGATAGTCCTGGGCCAGCAGAATGTCGTTGAGGTGGCCGGCGACCTTGCGATTACCTTCGGCGCTGTGCGTCAGGAAACTGTCGACGCGCTTGACCAGCTCCCGGAACTCCGGCGCGGCCACTTCACGGCGCATGAAGCGCTGCCAGTCGGTGCTCAGGGCCTTGGCCTCGCTGGCCAGGTCGTTGAGCACCGGGGTGCTTTCCTCGACCAGGTCCATGGTGCGGTTGGCCGCGCCCTCGGTGAGCCTGACCACGTACGACAGGCGCTCGGTGGCGTCGGTTATCTGCGACACCTCCTCGGCCTGCGGCATGGTCGGGTCGATCTGGAAACTGACGATGGCACTGTGCAGCTCGCGGGTCAGCTTGCCGACTTCCTGGTACAGGCCGCGGTCGCGGGTCTGGTTCAGCTCGTGAATCAGCTGCACCGCCTCGCCGAAACGGCCCCGTTCCAGGCTTTCGACCAGCTCCTGGGCATGTTTCTTCAGGGTCGATTCGAACTCGCCCAAAGACGTTTGTGATGAATCCATGGCGCGCCCCCTGACGTGACTCAGCCGTTGACGCGTTCGAAGATCTTCTCGATCTTTTCTTTGAGCACCTGGGCGGTGAACGGCTTGACCACATAGCCGTTGACGCCGGCCTGGGCCGCTTCGATGATCTGGTCGCGCTTGGCCTCGGCTGTCACCATCAGTACCGGCATGCCTTTCAGCTTGTCGCTGGCACGCACCTTGCGCAGCAGGTCGATACCGGACATGCCGGGCATGTTCCAGTCGGTCACCAGGAAGTCGTAATGGCCGTTTTCCAGCATCGGCAGCGCCGTGGTGCCGTCATCGGCTTCTTCGGTGTTGGTGAAGCCCAGGTCACGCAACAGGTTCTTGATGATCCGCCGCATCGTCGAAAAGTCGTCAACGATGAGGATTTTCATGTCTTTGTTCAAGTAGACCTCCAAGCAGTCTCAAACGCGCTCGGCTGCGAGCGCGCATTCAATCAAATCGGTGCAACATGGAAAACGCACGTGGAAAACGACTGCAACGACTCCGGGCTCAACGCGCCCGCCATTCCCCCAGGCGGCTGCGCAGGCGCGCGGCACACTGGCTGTGCAACTGGCTGACCCGCGACTCGCTGACCCCAAGCACCTCTCCGATTTCCTTGAGGTTCAGCTCTTCGTCGTAGTACAGCGCCAGTACCAGGCGTTCACGCTCCGGCAGGTTGGCGATGGCCTCGGCCAGGGCAACCTGGAAGCGCTCGTCCTCCAGGCCACGCGCAGGCTCGACGTGGCCACTGGCGCCATCCTCATGCAGCCCTTCGTGCTCGCCGTCCTGCAACAGGTCGTCGAAGCTGAACAGGCGGCTGCCCAGGGTATCGTTCAGGATCCCGTAGTAATCATCGAGACTCAATTGGAGTTCGGCAGCAACTTCATGATCTTTAGCGTCGCGGCCGGTTCTTGCTTCCACTGCACGCATCGCGTCACTGACCATGCGCGTGTTGCGGTGCACCGAACGCGGTGCCCAGTCACCCTTGCGCACTTCGTCCAGCATGGCTCCGCGGATGCGGATGCCGGCGTAGGTTTCAAAGCTGGCGCCCTTGCTGGCGTCGTACTTGTTGGCCACTTCCAGCAGGCCGATCATGCCGGCCTGGATCAGGTCCTCGACCTGCACGTTGGCCGGCAACCGCGCCAGCAGGTGGTAGGCGATGCGCTTGACCAGCGGGGCATAGCGTTCGATCAGCTCGTACTGGGCGTCTTTCGACGCCCGGCTGTACATCTTGAAGCCGCTGGCATTCATAGCACAGGTCCCGCGCTGGTGGGCCGCACCAGGCGCTCGACAAAGAACTCCAGATGGCCGCGCGGGTTGGCCGGCAGCGGCCAGCTGTCGACCTTCTGGGCAATCGCCTTGAAGGCCAGTGCGCACTTGGAGCGCGGGAAGGCTTCGTAGACCGCACGCTGCTTCTGCACCGCCTTGCGCACGCACTCGTCATACGGCACGGCACCCACGTACTGCAGGGCAACGTCAAGGAAGCGGTCGGTGACCTTGGTCAGCTTGGCGAACAGGTTGCGCCCTTCCTGCGGGCTCTGCGCCATGTTGGCCAGCACACGGAAACGGTTCATGCCGTAGTCGCGGTTGAGCAACTTGATCAGGGCGTAGGCATCGGTAATCGAGGTCGGTTCGTCGCATACCACCAGCAGCACTTCCTGGGCGGCGCGAACGAAGCTGACCACCGAGTCGCCGATACCGGCTGCGGTGTCGATCACCAGCACGTCAAGGTTGTCGCCAACTTCGCTGAACGCCTGGATCAACCCGGCATGCTGGGCCGGGGCCAGGTGCACCATGCTCTGCGTGCCCGAGGCCGCCGGCACGATGCGCACACCACCCGGGCCCTGCAGCATCACGTCGCGCAGCTCGCAGCGCCCTTCGATGACATCGGCCAGGGTCCGCTTGGGTGTAAGGCCCAGCAGCACGTCGACATTGGCCAGACCCAGGTCGGCGTCGAGCAGCATGACCCTGCGGCCAAGCTCGGCCAGCGCCAGGGACAGGTTCACTGAAACGTTAGTCTTGCCGACGCCACCTTTGCCACCGGTCACGGCGATCACCTGTACGGGATGCATGCTACCCATGTCTGTTCTTTACCTTGTCTCGCTGGGACTCAGGCCACACGTAGGGCAATTCTGCGTACCCTTTGGCATAGCTACCTTGCACACGCTTCATCATCAACCCGCTCGCCGTGGGTTGTGATAGAGATCAGCGAACATGTCGGCCATGGCCTCTTCGCTGGGCTCGTCCTGCTGCTGCACATTGACCGCACGGGTAACCAACTGGTGCCCCCGAGGCAGGTGCAGGTCGTCAGGAATGCGCGGCCCATCGGTCAGGTAGGCCACTGGCAGTTCATGACTGATGGCAAGACTCAGCACGTCGCCAAGGCTCGCCGTTTCATCGAGTTTGGTCAGGATGCAGCCGGCCAGGCCGCAGCGCTTGTAGCTGTGGTAGGCGGCGGTCAGCACCTGCTTCTGGCTGGTGGTGGCCAGTACCAGGTAGTTCTTCGCGGCAATGCCACGCCCAGCCAGGGTTTCCAGCTGCATGCGCAGGGCCGGGTCGCTGGCCTGCAGGCCGGCGGTATCGATCAGCACCACGCGCTTGCGCAGCAGCGGCTCCAGCGCCGCGGCCAGCGACTGGCCCGGGTCGACATAGGTCACCGGCACGTTGAGGATACGACCCAGGGTCTTGAGCTGCTCCTGGGCACCAATGCGGAAGCTGTCCATGCTCACCAGCGCCAGGTTCTGCGCGCCGTACTTGAGCACGTAGCGGGCGGCCAGCTTGGCCAGGGTGGTGGTCTTGCCCATGCCGGCCGGGCCGACCATGGCGATCACCCCGCCCTCTTCGATCGGCTCGATCTCGGGGATTTCGATCATCCGCGCCAGGTGCGCCAGCAGCATGCGCCAGGCGTGGCGTGGCTCATCGATCTCGGCGGTCAGGTCCAGCAGCTCGCGGGCGATCGGCCCGGACAGGCCGATGCGCTGCAGCCGGCGCCAGACGGTGGCCTGTTGCGGCTTGCTGCCCTGCAGCTGATTCCAGGCCAGCGAACCGAGCTGCACTTCCAGCAGCTCGCGCAGGCCCGACAGCTCGGAGCGCATGGCATCGAACAGGCGCGGGTCGACCGGTGCCGACGCAGGGGCTGCAGCAGCGGCCTCGGGAGCATCGACATGGGGTTCGATCAACGGCTCGGCGGCGGTCAGCGACTGCCCGGCGAACAATTGGCGGTTGTTGTCGCTGGTGTCCGGGCGGTGGTCCAGCTCGGCCTGGGCAGTGGCGATGCGCGTATGGGTCTTGCGCAGCTCTTCTTCCAGCTCGGCGTTGGGCACACGCGGGGCCAGGGCGGACAGCTTGTAGTCCAGCGCAGCAGTCAGTTCGACACCGCCGGCGATGCGGCGGTTGCCAATGATGGCGGCATCGGCGCCCAGCTCATCGCGGACCAGCTTCATGGCCTGACGCATATCGGCGGCGAAAAATCGCTTAACTTGCATTATCCCCTACCTCAGCCGTTAGGGCCCACGGTGGCAACGATGGTGACTTGCTTGTTGTCAGGTATTTCCTGATACGCCAGAACATGCAAATTCGGTACAGCCAGGCGACCGAAACGCGACAGCATGGCACGGATCGGGCCGGCGACCAGGAGGATGGCCGGCTGGCCCTGCATTTCCTGGCGCTGGGCCGCTTCGATCAACGAACGCTGCAGCTTCTCGGCCATGCTCGGCTCCAGAAGAACACCATCTTCCTGACCTTGCCCGGCCCTTTGCAGACTATTCAGCAAAATCTGTTCCAACCTTGGCTCCAGGGTAATCACTGGCAGCTCCGACTCAACGCCGACAATGCTTTGCACGATGGCGCGACACAATCCGACGCGCACCGCCGCCACCAGCGCGGCGGTATCTTGACTCTTGCCGGCGTTGTTCGCGATCGCCTCGGCGATACTGCGAATATCGCGCACTGGCACCTGTTCCGACAACAGCGCTTGCAGCACCTTGAGCAGGCCTGACAAGGAAATGACACCAGGCACCAGTTCTTCTGCAAGTTTAGGCGATGCCTTGGCCAGCACTTGCAGCAGCTGCTGGACCTCTTCGTGGCCGATCAGCTCGTGGCAGTGCTTCTGCAGGATCTGGTTGAGGTGGGTGGCCACCACGGTACTGGCGTCGACCACGGTGTAGCCCAGCGACTGCGCCTGGGAGCGTTGGCCAACGTCGATCCACACGGCCTCCAGACCAAACGCCGGGTCACGTGCGGCAATACCGTTGAGGGTACCGAACACCTGCCCCGGGTTGATTGCCAGCTCGCGGTCCGGGTAGATCTCGGCCTCGGCCAGGATCACCCCCATCAGGGTCAGGCGATAGGCACTGGGCTGCAGGTCGAGGTTGTCGCGGATGTGCACGGTGGGCATGAGGAAGCCCAGGTCTTGCGACAGCTTCTTGCGCACGCCCTTGATCCGCGCCAGCAGCTGGCCACCCTGGTTGCGATCGACCAGCGGGATCAGCCGGTAGCCAACCTCCAGGCCGATCATGTCGATGGGCGTGACGTCGTCCCAGCCCAGTTCCTTGGTCTCCAGTGCGCGCTGCGGCGAGGGCAGCAGGTCCTGCTGGCGCTGCGCCTCCTGCTGCGCCTGCAGCCTGGCTTTCTGCTGTTTCTTCCACACCAGGTAGGCACCGCCACCGGCCAGCAGGCCGAGGCTGAGGAAGGCCACGTGGGGCATGCCCGGCACCAGGCCCATGACGATCATCAGCGCGCCGGACACCGCCAGGGCCTTGGGCGAATCGAACATCTGCCGGTTGATCAGCTTGCCCATGTCCTCGGAGCCCGAGGCCCGGGTAACCATGATCGCGGCAGCGGTGGACAGCAGCAGTGATGGCAATTGCGCCACCAAACCGTCACCGATGGTCAGCAAGGCGTACACCTTGCCGGCGTCGCCGAAGCTCATGCCGTGCTGCAGCATGCCGATCAGCATGCCGCCGATCAGGTTGATGAACAGGATCAGCAGGCCGGCGATGGCGTCACCGCGGACGAACTTGCTGGCACCGTCCATCGAACCGTAGAACTCGGCTTCCTGCGCCACTTCGGCACGACGGTGCTTGGCCTGGGCCTGGTCGATCAGGCCGGCATTGAGGTCGGCGTCGATGGCCATCTGCTTGCCGGGCATGGCGTCGAGGGTGAAACGCGCGCTCACTTCCGAGATACGCCCGGCGCCCTTGGTCACCACCACGAAGTTGATGATCATGAGGATGGCGAACACCACGCCACCGACCACATAGTTACCGCCGATCACCACCTCGCCGAAGGCCTGGATCACCTTGCCGGCAGCACCGTGGCCCTCCTGGCCATGCAGCATGACCACCCGGGTGGAGGCCACGTTCAGGGCCAGGCGCAACAGCGTGGCCACCAGCAGGATGGTGGGGAACGCCGCGAAGTCGAGCGGGCGCAGGGCGTACACGCAGACCAGCAGCACCACGATCGACAGGGCGATGTTGAAGGTGAAGAACACGTCGAGCAGGAACGGCGGTATCGGCAACATCATCATTGCCAACATCACCAGCAGCAACAGCGGCACACCCAGGTTGCCCCGGCCGAGCCCGGCCAGGTTGTTACGGGCGTTGCTGATTAACTGAGTGCGATCCACCGCGAGTCCTCTTGATGCAAAACTTTGACGCACAGGGGGCGCCTGGCGCTGGCTTTGCAAGAAGCTTTCCAACTTTGCTCGACGGGGGATTTATGTTGCCTGTTCCAACCTCTTCGCGGGTGAACCCGCTCCCACAGGGACCGAACAGCCTTCAAGGCCTGCTGAGGACCTGTAGGAGCGGGTTCACCCGCGAAAGGGCCAGAAGCCCTGATGCAAGGTCAACTGTCGCGGCGCAGGTCCGGCGGAATCGGCAGGTCATCCTTCAGCGGCTCCGGCCGCTTGCCCTTGCCAGCCCGGTACTGGCGGATCTGGAACACATAGGCCAGCACCTGCGCCACCGCCAGGTACAGCCCGGCAGGGATTTCCTGCTCAAGTTCGGTGGAGTAGTAGATCGCCCGCGCCAGGGCCGGCGATTCGAGGATCTGGATCTTGTGCTCCACACCGATTTCGCGAATCTTCAGGGCCATGAAGTCGGTACCCTTGGCCAGCAGCAACGGCGCCGCCCCACCCTTCTCCGGGTCGTACTGCAGGGCCACCGCATAGTGCGTCGGGTTGGTGATGATCACATCGGCCTGCGGCACCGCCGCCATCATGCGCCGCTGCGACACCTCGCGCTGTAGCTGGCGAATACGCTGCTTGACCTCGGGCTTGCCCTCGCTGTCCTTGTACTCGTCGCGCACTTCCTGCTTGGTCATCTTCATTTTCTTGTGCGTCTGCCACAGCTGGAACGGCACGTCCGCCGCAGCAATCAGCAGCAGCCCGGCCGACATCCACAGCGCACTCCAGCCAACCACCTGCACGCTGTGGATGATCGCCTGCTCCAGCGGTTCGTTGGCAATCGACAGCAAGGCCTGACGGTCGTTGACCAGGACCACCACGGCCACCACCAGGATCACGAAGAACTTGGCCAGCGCCTTGAGCAGCTCGGTCAGAGCATGCATCGAGAACATGCGCTTGATCCCCGACAACGGGTTCATGCGGCTGAACTTGGGCTGCAACAGGCTGCCGGAGAACAGGAAACCGCTCAGGGCGATAGGCGCCACGAAGGAGATCACGAACAACAGGATCAGCACCGGCTGCGTCGCCCATATCGCCATCTTGCCCGAGGCCAGCAGGAAGGCGCCCATGGCCCGGTCGTCGACGATGATGTCGCGGGTCAGGCTGAAGTTCATGCGCATCATCTCCAGCAGCGTCTCGGCCAGGTGGCCACCGAACGCCAGCAGGCCACCGGCGCCGGCCAGGGTCACCGCCACCGTGTTCAGCTCCTTGGAGCGCGCGATCTCGCCTTTCTCGCGGGCATCGCGCTTGCGTTTCTCGGTGGGGTCTTCTGTCTTGTCCTGACCGCTCTCGCTCTCCGCCATGCTCAGCGCGCCCTCGCCAGTTCACGAAGCCATTGCAGCGCTTCGCTGGCCAACGCCTGGTAGTGGGACAGCACATCGGCCAGGCCGACCCAGAAAATGAACATGCCCATGACCAGGGTCAGCGGGAAACCGATAGAGAAGATGTTCAACTGCGGTGCGGCGCGAGTCATCACACCGAAGGCAATGTTCACCACCAGCAGCGCGGCGATCACCGGCAGAATCAGCAGCAGGCCGGCGGCGAACACCCACCCCAGGCGCCCGGCCAGCTCCCAGAAGTGGTTGACCACCAGCGCGTTGCCCACCGGCAAGGTGGTGAAGCTTTCGGTCAGCACCTCGAACACCACCAGGTGGCCGTTCATCAGCAGGAACAACACGCTCACCAGCATGGTCATGAACTGGCTGATCACCGTGACGTTGACACCATTGGCTGGGTCGACCATCGAAGCGAAGGCCATGCCCATCTGCACCGCGACGATCTGCCCGGCTATCACGAAGACCTGGAACAGCAGCTGCAAGGCCAGGCCGAACAGCGCGCCGACAATGATCTGCTCGGCGCACAGCAGCAAACCACGCAGGCTCAGCGGGTCGAATTCCGGCAGGGGTGGCAGCGCCGGCACGATCACCACGGTAATCGCCACCGCCACGTACAGGCGCACCCGCGCCGGCAGCATGCGAGTGCCGAAGATCGGCATGGTCATCAGCACCGCGGTCACCCTGAACAAGGGCAGGATGAAGGTGGCGACCCAGGTGCCGATCTGCGTGTCGGTCAGCTCAAGCATCGCCGCGTCAACCGATCAGCTGCGGGATGTTGGTATAGAGGCTGGTGATGTACTCCATGAACTTCTGCACCAGCCACGGCCCGGCGATGATCAGCGTGATCAGCATCACCAGCAGGCGCGGCAGGAAACTCAGGGTCTGTTCGTTGATCTGCGTGGCAGCCTGGAACATCGCCACCACCAGGCCCACCAGCAGGCTCGGCACCACCAGCACGGCGACCATCAGGGTGGTCAGCCACAAGGCATCACGGAACAGGTCGACAGCAACTTCAGGTGTCATCGGCGGCTCTCCTTGACGGCGTCAGACGCCGCCGAAACTGCTGGCCAGGGTGCCCATGATCAGCGCCCAGCCATCGACCAGCACGAACAGCATGATCTTGAACGGCAGCGAGATGATCAGCGGCGACAACATCATCATGCCCATGGCCATCAGCACACTGGCCACCACCATGTCGATGATCAGGAACGGAATGAAGATCATGAAACCGATCTGGAACGCGGTCTTCAGCTCGGACGTGACAAACGCAGGCACCAGAATCGTCAGCGGCACCTGGTCCGGGCCGGCGATATCGGTGCGCTTGGACAGGCGCATGAACAGGTCGAGGTCGCTTTGCCGGGTTTGCGCCAGCATGAAGTCCTTGAGCGGCCCCTGGGCCTTGTCGATGGCCTGCTGGGCGGTCATCTGCTCCTTCAGGTACGGCTGCAGCGCGTCCTGGTTCACCCGGTCGAATACCGGGGCCATGATGAACATGGTCAGGAACAACGCCATGCCGGTGAGCAACTGGTTCGACGGTGTCTGCTGCAAGCCTAGCGCCTGGCGCAGGATCGAGAACACGATGATGATGCGGGTGAAGCTGGTCATCAGGATGACGAACGCCGGGATGAAACTGAGCGCCGTCATGATCAGCAGGATTTGCAGACTGACCGAATATTCCTGCTGCCCGTCCGGGGTATTGGACAGGGTAATGGCCGGGATCGACAGCGGGTCGGCGGCCAGGGCCAGCGGCGCAACCAGCAGCAGCGCCACACCCAATAAAGAGCTCAACAACGTACGCAGCGCGCCGCTCATCACAACTTGTCCTTAGGGTCCTTGCCCATCAGCTCCATCAGCCGCTGGGCAAACTCCGGCGTCGCCTGGCGGGCGCTTTCCGGCACTTCCACGGGTTCGGCCAGCACATGCAGGGCCTCGATGCTGCCGGGGGTATGGCCGATCAGGATCTGCTCCTTGCCCACCTGCACCAGCAGCAGGCGGTCACGCGGGCCGATGGCCCGGCTGCCGACGATCTCGATCACCTGCCCGCCCTTGACCGCCGTGCTCTGCAGACGCCGCAGCAACCAGGCCAGGAAAAAGATCAGGCCGACCACCAGCAGCAGGCCGAAGACCATCTGCGCCAGTTGCCCGCCGAGGCTGCCAGGCGCAGCTGCCGGGGTCGCCGCCGGCGTGGCCGCGGCCAGGCAAGCCTGGCTGGCGAGCAGCGCGGCGAAGGCCGCGATGGCGCGCATCGTGCCCTTCACTCAGCGCAGCTTCTTGATACGTTCGCTGGGGCTGATCACGTCGGTCAGGCGGATGCCGAACTTTTCGTTGACCACCACCACTTCGCCATGGGCGATCAGCGTGCCGTTGACCAGCACGTCAAGCGGCTCGCCGGCCAGGCGATCGAGCTCGATCACCGAGCCCTGGTTGAGCTGCAGCAAGTTGCGAATGTTGATTTCGGTACTGCCCACTTCCATGGAAATGCTCACCGGAATGTCCAGGATCACATCCAGGTTAGGGCCTTCCAGGCTGACGTTTTCGCTCGGCTTCGGCGAGCTGGCGAACTCCTCCATCGGCAGGCGACCCGCGCCGCCGGTGCTGCTACCGGTGTCGCCACCCAGCAGTGCATCGATGTCAGCCTGGCCGGCTGCACCGGTTTCTTCCAGTGCCGCAGCCCACTCATCGGCCAGTGCCTGGTCCTCTGGGGAGGTGATCTCGTTTTCGTTAGCCATGGTTTCCTCGACAGGCATTCAATTCGTTATGAGCGACCGGCACGCCGTCAGCGGCGTTCGATCGGGTCGATGATCTGCAGCGCCAGGTTGCCCTTGTGCGAGCCCAGGCGCGCCTTGAACGACGGCACGCCGTTGGCGCGCAGCACCAGATGCTCGGGCAGCTCCACCGGGATCACGTCGCCAGGCTGCATGTGCAGGATGTCGCGCAGCTTCAACTGGCGCCGGGCGACCGTGGCAGACAGCGGCACAGCCACGTCCAGCACATCCTCGCGCAAGGCCTTGATCCAGCGCTCGTCCTGGTCGTCGAGGTCGGACTGGAAACCGGCATCGAGCATTTCCCGCACCGGCTCGATCATCGAGTACGGCATGGTCACGTGCAGGTCGCCGCCACCGCCGTCCAGCTCGATGTGGAAGGTGGACACCACCACCGCCTCGCTGGGGCCGACAATGTTGGCCATGGCCGGGTTGACCTCGGAGTTCATGTACTCGAAGGTGACCGGCATGATGGCCTGCCAGGCTTCTTTGAGGTCGACGAAGCACTGGTCCAGCACCATGCGCACCACCCGCAACTCGGTGGGCGTGAACTCACGGCCTTCGATCTTGGCGTGGCGGCCGTCGCCACCGAAGAAATTGTCCACCAGCTTGAACACCAGCTTGGCGTCGAGGATGAACAGCGAGGTGCCGCGCAGCGGCTTGATCTTGACCAGGTTGAGGCTGGTCGGCACGTACAGCGAGTGTACGTATTCGCCAAACTTCATCACCTGCACGCCACCCACCGCCACGTCGGCGGAGCGGCGCAGCAGGTTGAACATGCTGATACGGGTGTAACGGGCGAAGCGCTCGTTGATCATTTCCAGGGTCGGCATGCGACCCCGCACGATACGGTCCTGACTGGTCAGGTCGTAGCTTTTGATGCTGCCAGGCTCGGATGCACTCTCGGTCTGCACCAGCCCGTCGTCAACGCCATGCAACAGGGCATCGATTTCATCCTGGGACAGCAGGTCCTGTACGGCCATTGCGGACTCCTACTGCAATACGAAATTGGTGAACAGCAACTGGTCGACGACCGGCCTGCCGACTTCCTTCTGCGCCACTTCCTGGACCACCGCGGTGGCCTTCTGGCGCAGCATTTCCTGCCCCACCGGGCTGCCGGCCAAGGTGTCGAAGCCTTGCCCGGAGAACATCATCACCAGGTTGTTGCGGATCACCGGCATGTGCACCTTGAGGGCATCCAGGTCGGCCTGGTTGCGCGCTTGCAGGGTGATGCTCACCTGCATGTAGCGCTGGCGACCGTTCTGGTTGAAGTTGACCACGAAGGCCGGGGCCAGCGCTTCGTAGATGGCCGCAGGCTTGACGTTGCTGGCTGCAGGTTCGGCGGCCGGGGCCGGCTCGCTCTTGTGCATGATGAACCAGGTAGCGCCCACCGAAAGGCCGATCGCCAGCAACAGGCCCACTACGGCCAGCAGGATCAGCTTGAGTTTGCCTTTAGTGGCGGGGTCTTTGACTGCTTCGCTCTTCGCCATGCCAATAATCCGTCGTCCATCGGGGGTTCAAGGGAGGATGGCTTGGCTTGAGCAAGTGTTATGCCAGATTTTGCAGAAGGGAGATTTCAGCAGGGACAACCGTGCTGGCTTCTTCGCGGGTGAACCCGCTCCCACAGGACCTCCACAGGCTTCGAACCCTGCGCTGTACTTGTGGGAGCGGGTTTACCCGCGAAGAGGCCAGTACAGGCAATCGGGATCTACGCGTAATAATCGACCGCACTGTCACCAACAACCACCTGCTGCTCCACAGGCCGGGCGCTATCGACTGCCTCGGCCCCGCCCTGCTCGGCCCGGCGCGCCGCCACCCCGGACAGGTTGCTGCCTTGCGCCTGCCCCTGCTGCTGTTGCTGCCCGCGCGACTGGTCGGCCACGTTGACATCCGGCTGCGCCAGCCCTTGCTGGGCGAACAGCTCGCGCAGGCGGTGCACCTGGCTGTCGAGGGCGTCACGCACGCCGGCGTGGCCGCTGATGAAGGTGACCTGGGTCGACTGGTCCGTCGCAACATTGACGCGAATGTCC
Source organism: Pseudomonas sp. SF2 (assembly GCF_036858055.1). Taxonomy (NCBI): domain Bacteria; kingdom Pseudomonadati; phylum Pseudomonadota; class Gammaproteobacteria; order Pseudomonadales; family Pseudomonadaceae; genus Pseudomonas; species Pseudomonas sp. SF2. Next base: position 33,436 of record NZ_JAMBDI010000044.1, read on the forward strand.
AGGCGGCCCAGTTCCGCCGGCTCCAGCTGGATATCCGCCGACTTGAGGTTCTGGCTGGACAGGTACATGACCCGGTTGACCAGGCCCTCGGCCCAGGCGTTCTGGTTCATCGGCAGCGGCTGGTGCAATGGGCTGGCATTGGCCGACACGGCATTGGCGGTCTTGGCCGTGGCGGCCTGGGTCAGGTTGGCCAGGCGGTTGGCGAAATCGTCGACGCGCGTATCGCTGCCGGCGCTCTTGGTGTCCTTCAGGCCATCTTCGAGCAAGGCACCAAAGGCCCTGTCGCCAGGCTCACCTTTTTCACCCTCGGCATGCTCGACCAGATTCGCCAAGGTATTGACGGCCACCTGCCCCTCCTCGCCTTGAGCCTGCGCAGGGTCCAGGGCATGCGCCGAGGTCGCCCCCTTGGCCTGGGCGCTGTGCTCCAGCGCCAGACGCAAGGTCGGCAGGTTGGCCAAAGGGTCGGCGTCAGGGTCGAAGGCTTCCTCGGCGGCCGGCTCCTCGGGCAGCGCGGCCGTGACCGACGTCTGCACCTGCGCCGTGGCGGCTTGAAGCACCGGTGCCACCGCCTCGGCCTGGGCCTGGATCAGTTGTGCGCCTGGCTGGGCGTCGGTGATCTGGCCGGCCACCAGGCTGGCATCGCGCAAGCCGGTATCGGCCTGGACCTGGTCATCGGCTGGCAATTGTTTGCCGTCATCGGCAACCGCGGGCTTGTCGGCAGGGTCTTTCTTGCCGCTCTGCGCCGCCTCGGGTTTGTCCTTGGGCCTGGCCTGAGCCACCTTATCGTCCTGCCCGGCGACTTTGTCGCGACCCTGCCTGGCCATCACCTGACCAAAGCCGTCACCCTTGTCGCCCGGCGCCTGCAGCGGTTTGTCGGCCTGTGCGTTGGCCGAACGCGAGGTCTTGGCAACAGTGTTGCCTTGCAGCAATGGGTTGGGTGCGACAGGCATCGAGCGGTCTCCGCGCCAGAAACAAAAAAATCATCCAGCCACAGACAGGCAAGACTCGCGCCAAGTCGTGTATCAACCCGCCGAAATGCGTTGCTGCTCACCTCGGTAGAAGCGCTGCACCTCAAGGAACTCCTGGTCGATACGGTTGATCAAGTCCTCGATGCCATACAGCGGGGGCCGCCGCGCGCGCTCCTCCAGCTGCTGGCACAGGCTGGCCAACGCAACTGCGCCCATGTTGCTGCTGCTGCCCTTGAAACTGTGGGCCGCGGAACCAAGCTCTTCGGCACTTTTGGCCGCGTGCAGCTGGCCCAGGCGCCTTTCGGAGTCGTCGAGAAAAGTCTGCACCAACTGCAGGTAGCCCTCTTCCATGACCTCACGCAGGTCACTGAGCACCTTGTGGTCAATATGCATGTCAGTCACTTGTTCACTCCTTGATCAAGCCAGATTATGCCCGAGCCAGCCCGCGGCTCACCAGACGAACTCCACATGCGCGCAGCGCCCGCCCTCACTCCAGCGCGCGCTGCTGGTCAGCCGCCGCACCAGGTTCAGGCCACGCCCGCTCAGCCCCTGCTCCAGCGCGGGCCGCGACAGCACCCGCTGCACATCGAACCCGGCACCACTGTCACGGACCTCGATCTTCAGACGCCCACCCTCGGCAAGCGGTTCAACCTTGAAATCGACGCGCACGTAACCGTCGGTCAGCAACCCCAGGCGCCGGGCGCGCTCCTGATAATAGTCGGCAAAGCCCTGCCCATCGCACTTGAGCTGCGAGTCCAGGCCCAACACACCATGCTCCAGGGCATTGGAATACAATTCGCTGAGCACACTGTGCAGGTTGCCGGTACGCGCGCGCAGGCCGTGAATCTCTTGCAACAATTGCACCAGGTACGGCACCGGGTTGAAGCGTTTGAGGCTCTCGCCCCGCACCTCGAACCCCACCGACCAGTCCAGCGGGCTGGAGCGGCCGCTATCAGAGTAGATCATCGGCGCCGGCACCCGCTCCTCGGCGCTGAACATCCGGATGTCGCACAGGCTGATGTCATCGCGCGGTCGCCCGCCAAAGCGCTCCAGGGCCTGCATCACTTCGTCGAACAGCCGTACCGGGTCACGGTTGTCGGCCAGCACCCTGCGCAGGCGCTGCACGCCGAACAGGCGTTCCTGGTCGTCGGCGGTGTCGAGCACGCCGTCCGACAGCAGCAGCAGGCGCTCGCCGGGCGCCAACGGCAACACCTCGGTGCTGTCATCGAAACGCTCGGCATCCAGAATGCCCAGCGGCAGGTGTCGTGAACTCAGCGCCGACAGCACCTGGCCATCCACCGCCAGGCGATAGCCGTCAGGCATGCCACCGTTCCACACTTCCACCGAACCGCGCTGCATGCTGAGGTTGAGCAGCAGCGCACAACAGAACATGTCCACCGGCAGGATGCGCTTGAGCTTGGCGTTCATCTCGCGCAGGACCTGCGCCATACCGTAGCCCTTGGCGGTCATGCCGTAGAACACGTCGGCCAACGGCATGGCCCCTACCGCCGCCGGCAAGCCGTGGCCGGTGAAATCGCCGAGCAGCACGCGCATGTCGCCGGACGGGGTGAACGCGGCCAGCATCAGGTCACCATTGAACAGCGCATAGGGCGATTGCAGGTAGCGGATGTTGGGCGCGGTCAGGCACCCGGAGTGGGCCACCTTGTCGAACACCGCCTTGGCCACTCGCTGCTCGTTGAGCAGGTGGTGGTGGTGCCGGGCAATCTGGTCGCGCTGCTCCAGCACGGTGGCCTGCAACCGGCGCAGGCGGTCCATGGCGCGGATCTTGGCACCAAGGATCACCGCACTGTAAGGTTTGGCCATGAAGTCATCGCCACCGGCCTCCAGGCAGCGCACCAGGCCCTCCTCCTCATTCAGCGAGGTCAGGAAAATGATCGGCACCAGCGCCTCGCCGGCCAGGGCCTTGATCTGCCGCGCCGCCTCGAAACCATCCATCACCGGCATCAGCGCATCCAGCAGCACCAGCTGCGGGCGCCGCTCGATGAACAGCGCCACCGCCTGCTCGCCGTTTTCCGCGGTGAATACCTGATGGCCCTGTCGGCGGACGATCTGCGCCAGCAGCATGCGGTCGGCGGCACCGTCTTCGGCGACCAGCACGGTCAACGCCTGTTCGGCCGGCATGTCGGCGCTCAACTGATATCGAAGAGTTTTTCGAAATTGGAGATGGCGAGGATCTTGCGCACATCGGAGCTGGCATGTACCACGCGCACATCCGACTCATCGCCGCCCGCGTGGTCGCGCAGCAACAGCAGCATGCCGAGTGCGGAACTGTCGAGGTAGGTGGTGTCCTTCAGGTCGACGACCACCGAATCGGGCCGGCTGGGCTGGCGTTCGTAGGCGTCACGGAATTCCTGATGCTTGCCGAAATCGAAACGCCCCTTGATCTTGATCGTCAGTTTTTTCCCGTCCTGCGAAAAATCAGTCTCGACTGCCATGCTAGCGATTCCTTCGATGATGGCGGATGCAACTCCTTAAAGGTTTAGCAGGCGATGGCGGGGGTGGCAAGTGCTCGCCACGGGCCTTGCAGCGCCTGTGAGATCGCGCGCCGCCCGCGCGGCGCATCGCGAGCAAGCTCGCTCCTACATCTGTTTCGGGCCAGTAACACCTGTACCGGCGCGCGCGACCGCCTTGTTTGTCCGGCACAATATCGAGGTGGCTACCAAAAGGACCGCGCGCCTCTGCCTCAGGAATAACTGGCCCGAAACAGATGTAG
>NZ_JAMBDI010000044.1:37182-39856 GCF_036858055.1 Pseudomonas sp. SF2
ACAGGCGCTGCAAGGCCCGTGACAAACCTATAGGTGAGCTTGCCGCGGCAGGCGCTGCGACAGCTCGTCGAGCAAGCGCTGCTCGCGCTTGTCTTCGGCGCGCCGGGCTTCGTCCAGGTAGCGCTGCACCAGCTTGCGCAAGCCTTCGACCCGGGCGTAGGCCTGCTGCCAGGTGCCGCGTGCGTTGTCGAGGTTGTTCTGGTGCCAGACCAGGCTCTGGCGCTGCTGGGTCATGGCCGTTTCCAGCTGCCCGAGGAAGCGCTGGTAATTGACCAGCCAGCTGCCATTGACCCCCTGCCCGCCACGGTTGATCCACTGCAGCTGGTAATCCTCACGAAACCGCTCGAGCTCGGCCAGCTTGGCCTGGGCTGTGGCCACCTGCTGCTGGAAATGCCCAAGGCGCTGGGCTGCCTTGCGCTCGGCCTCCTCGGCCATGTCCACCACCGGCGCCAGGCGCGCGGCGCGTCCGGGCAGCGCCACGGCCTATCAGCCTGCCGGGGGCGTGAAGATCGCCCCCAACTGTTCGCGGCTTTGCGCCATGCCCACGTTTTCGCGCAGGCCCTGGCGCAAAAAATCCACCAGCTTCGATTGCAGGGCAATGGCCAGGTCGGTTTCCGGGTCGCCTCCGGCCACATAGGCGCCCACGCTGATCAGGTCGCGGCTTTGCGACAGGCGCGACCACAACTGCTTGAACTTCTGCGCCTGGCGCAGATGGTCGGCATCGACCACCTGGGGCATGACCCGGCTGATCGAGGCTTCGATGTCGATGGCCGGGTAATGACCCTCCTCGGCCAGCCGGCGCGACAGTACGAAGTGGCCATCGAGTACGCCGCGCGCCGAGTCGGCAATCGGGTCCTGCTGGTCATCGCCCTCGGACAAGACGGTGTAGAACGCGGTGATCGAACCACCCCCCGGCTCGCCATTGCCCGCCCGCTCCACCAGCTTGGGCAGCTTGGCGAACACCGACGGCGGGTAACCCCGGGTAGCCGGCGGTTCGCCGATGGCCAGGGCAATTTCCCGCTGGGCCTGGGCGAAACGGGTCAGCGAGTCCATCAGCAGCAACACGTTCTTGCCCTTGTCGCGGAAGTACTCGGCAATACGTGTGCAGTACATGGCGGCGCGCAGGCGCATCAGCGGCGCATCGTCGGCGGGCGAAGCCACCACCACCGAGCGCTTGAGGCCTTCTTCACCCAGAATATGCTCGATGAATTCCTTGACCTCGCGGCCCCGCTCACCGATCAGGCCAACGACGATGATCTCGGCTTCGGTGAAGCGGGTCATCATGCCCAGCAACACCGACTTGCCCACACCGGTACCGGCGAACAGGCCCAGACGCTGGCCGCGACCGACGGTCAACAACCCATTGATGCTGCGAATGCCAACGTCCAGCGGCTTGCTGATGGGGTCGCGGTTCAGCGGGTTGATCACTGGGCCGTCCATCGGCACCCAGTCCTCGGCCTTCATCCCGCCCTTGCCATCCAGCGCGCGGCCAGCGCCGTCGAGCACCCGGCCGAGCATGCTCATGCCCATGGGCAGGCGACCGCCGTCATCCAGCGGCACCACACGGGCGCCGGGGGCGATACCGACGATGCTGCCGACGGGCATGAGGAATACCTTGGGCCCGGCAAAGCCCATGACTTCGGCTTCGACCTGCACCGGGTGGTAGCTGTCGTCATTGATCACCAGGCAGCGGCTGCCGACTGCGGCGCGCAAGCCTTCGGCTTCCAGGGTGAGGCCGACCATGCGCAGCAGGCGGCCTTCGACGATGGGCTGGACCGGCAGTTCGATGGCCTCGGCATAACTGCCCAGGCGCTTGCCGAAACTGGTGCGCTCAAGGTGCATCTGGGCTGTCCACGGTGCGGTCTGGCGGGGTGTCCAGGTCTATCGACATGTCCGGTGCCGCCGGGTGCAGCGAATGGTCGTGCAACTGGTCGAACAGTTGCGCCACGGCCTTCTCGATGCGAGTCTCCATGGTCGCGTCGATGCGACTGTGGGCGGTCTCGATGCGGCAACCGCCCGGTAGCAGCGCGCTGTCTTCCAGCAGCCGCCAGCTTTCCTCATGGCGTTCGCGCAGGGCCTTGGCCAGCTCGAAATCCTGCGGGTTGAGGTGGATGCGGATATTGTCCGCGCCCATGGGCAGCAGCTTGAGCGCTTCGCGCAGTACTTGGGTGATCTGGCTGGAATCGCCCCGCAGTTCGCGACCGATCACCTGGCGGGTCATGTGCGCCACCAGGTGGACCAGGGCTTTCTCGATCTGCGTGTCTTGTTCGGCGATCGGCTCCATCAGGTTGGCCATCAGCCGTTCAAGGCTTTCCAGCTTGGCTTTCAGGGCCTCTTCGGCTTCCTGGCGAACCTTGAGCTGGGTGCTGTGGAAGCCCTCGCGCTCACCGGTGGCGAAGCCTTCGTTGTAGGCTTCCTGGCGGATGGCCTCGAGTTCTTCCAGGGTCAGCGGCTGGACTTCTTCCAGCGGCACTTCCTCGACTTCTTCCTCGATGACCTCGGGTTCCGGCTCTGGTTCGGGTTCAGGCTCCGGTTCCGGGTCGAAGCTGGGCAGCGCCCACACGTCCACGCCCTCGAGGTCGCGGGCACGGATCAGGTCGCTGGGGTGATGTTCTTTGGTGGGCATGCTGTCATGTTCTCAAACCATGTTCAGCCGACACGGTCCCTGTGGGAG
>NZ_JAMBDI010000044.1:39878-42886 GCF_036858055.1 Pseudomonas sp. SF2
CCGCTCCCACAAGGGGCGGCGTCGGTCTTCAGATCGCGAATACCTTAGATCATTTCCTCGGCACCCTTGCCGCCGAGCACGATCTCGCCGGCCTCGGCCATGCGGCGGGCGATGGTGAGGATTTCCTTCTGCGCCGTTTCCACATCGCTGACCCGTACCGGCCCCTTGGCCTCCAGGTCGTCGCGCAGCAGCTCCGAGGCACGCTTGGACATGTTCTTGAAGATCTTGTCCTTGACCCGCTCGTCGGCGCCCTTGAGCGACACCACCAGCACGTCGGACGACACTTCGCGCAGCAGCGCCTGGATGCCACGGTCGTCGACATCGGCCAGGTTGTTGAAGACGAACATCAGGTCTTCGATCTGCTCCGACAGGTCGCTGTCGATCTCGCGGATCGCGTCCATCAGTGCACCTTCCACCGAGCTGTCGAGGAAGTTCATGATGTCGGCAGCACGCTTGATGCCGCCCAGGGTGGTACGCGCCGCGTTGGAGTTGCCCGAGAACTGCTTCTCGAGGATCTGGTTCAGCTCCTTCAATGCCGCCGGTTGCACGGTGTTCAGCGACGACACGCGCAAGACGATGTCCAGGCGCACCTTGTGGTCGAAGTTGCTCAGCACTTCGCCGGCCTGGTCGGGGTCGAGGTAGGCGACCACGATGGCCTGGATCTGCGGGTGCTCGTAGCGGATCACGTCGGCCACGGCGCGCGGCTCCATCCACTTGAGGCTGTCCAGGCCACTGGTGTTGCCACCGAGCAGGATGCGGTCGACCAGGCCGTTGGCCTTGTCCTCGCCCAGGGCCTGGTTGAGCATCTTGCGGATGTAGGCATCGGAGCCCACGCCCAGGCTGGTCTGGTCGCCGACGATTTCGACGAACTCGCTCATCACTTGCTCGACCTGGTCACGGTGCACATTGCCCATCTGCGCCATGGCCACGCCCACCCGCTGCACTTCCTTGGGCCCCATGTGCCGCAGCACCTGGGCCGCATCGGTCTCGCCCAGCGAAAGCAGGAGGATCGCCGCCTTGTCGACGCGGCTCAGCTTGGCGGTAACGGCTCGGTTATCACTCATCGGCGTTGATCCACTCTTTCACGACCTGGGCAACGCGGCCCGGGTCTTCGGCCACCAGGCCTTTGATTGCGTTGAGCTGTGCCTCGTAACCCTCGCTCGGGCTAGGCAGCAGAATGCTTGTCGGGCCACCCAGACTGACGCGGTCGTTGGCCAGTTCGCCATCCAGACCCATCATGCCGCCCAGCTCCATGTCGCTGTCCGGGGCAGCCTGCTTGCCGCCCCCTGTAATGTTGTTCAACACCGGCCGCAGCACACCGAACACCAGCACCAGGATGAACACTACGCCCAGCACCTGCTTGACGATGTCCCAGAACCACGGCTGCTGGTAGAAGGCGATGTCGGCGATCTCTTCGCCACGGTCGGCGGCGAATGGCACGTTGATCACCGTCACGCTGTCGCCACGGCTGGCATCGAAGCCGACCGCATCCTGCACCAGGCGGGTGAAGCGTGCCAGGTCCTCGGCGCCCCACGGCGCACGGGTGGTGTCGCCGGTGGCCGGGTCGATCTTGACCTGGTCGTCCACCACCACCGCCACCGACAGGCGGGTCATGCGCCCCTGCTGCTGGCGGGTGTGGCTGATGGAACGGTCCAGTTCGAAGTTCTTGGTGCTTTGCTGGCGCTTGTCCGACGGGTACGGCGCGAGCATTGGCTGACCGGTGGCCGGGTCCATGATCTGCTGGCCGTTGGCATCCACCAGCGGCTGGCCAGGCTGGATGGCCGCGGCCGGGGTAGCGGCACCACCAGTGGTCTGCGGTGCCGAGGCAGGGCCCGGCGGCTGGTTGCTCAGCGCGCCGGGCACACCTTGCGGGCCCTGGCTGCTGGCACGTTGCTCGTCGACCGACTGCTCGCTGCGCAGCGCCGGCTGGTCGGGGTTGAACTGCTCGGAGGTGGACTCGACCGCGCTGAAGTCGAGGTCGGCGGACACTTCGGCCTTGTAGCGGTCATTGCCCAGCACCGGCTGCAGGATGTTGTGCACCCGCTGGGTGAGCATGCTTTCCACCCGGCGGCTGTAGTCGAACTGCTTGCCTGCCTGGGTCAGGGCGGTGTCCTGGATCTGCTCGGACAGCAGGTTGCCCTTCTGGTCGACCACGGTGACCTGGGACTTGTCCAGTTCCGGCACGCTGGTGGCGACCAGGTTGACGATGGCCATCACCTGCCCGGCTTCCAGGGCACGGCCCGGGTACAGCTCGACCAGTACCGAGGCACTGGGCTTGCGTTCGTCACGCACGAACACCGAACTTTTCGGGATAGCCAGGTGCACGCGCGCGCCCTTGACGTTGTTCAGGCTGGACACGGTACGCGCCAGTTCGCCTTCCAGGCTGCGACGGTAACGGGTGGCTTCCATGAACTGGCTGGTGCCCAGGCCCTGCTCCTTGTCGAGCAGCTCGAAGCCGACATTGCCATCGCTCGGCGCCACACCGGCAGCCGCCAGCTTCAGGCGCGCACGGGAGAGGTCGTCGGCCTTGACCAGCAGAGCGCCGGAATTGGGCTCAACGTTGTAAGGGATGTCGGCAGCGGCCAGGGTGTCCATGACCTGCTTGGTGTCCATACCCGCCAGGCTGCCGTACAGCGGGCGGTAATCGGGTTGTTGCGACCACAGCACCACGGCAAAGCCGATCGCCACGCTGGCGGCCAGGCCGACCATGAGGCCGATCTGACGCAGCATGGGCATCTGCGCGATGTTTTCCAGAAACGCCATGCCGAACAGCGGTGGTTTGGCCGCTGGCGGGCCGCTTTTGGCGGGGGCGTTGTCGACGACTGCTTCAGCCATGGTTTACATCCATCCTCAAACCGGCATCTGCATGATGTCCTGGTACGCCTGGACCAGCTTGTTGCGTACCTGGGTCAGGGCCTGCATCGACACGCTGGCCTTTTGCGAAGCGATCATCACGTCGGTCAGGTCGACGCCACTCTTGCCGATCTCGAAGGCGTTGGCCAACTGGG
>NZ_JAMBDI010000045.1:0-10837 GCF_036858055.1 Pseudomonas sp. SF2
CGCTCGATCTCGCAGGCGCTAAAAATCTCAAGGCGGGTTACGGAATCACCACCCCTTCCTTGGTCAACATATCCACTAGCCGAATCAACGGCAGCCCAATCAGGCTGGTCGCATCGCACCCGTGTGTGCTCTGGAACAAACTCACCCCCAGCCCCTCCGCCTTGAAACTCCCGGCGCAGTCCAGCGGCTGTTCTGCCGCCACGTAGCGCTCCACCCGCTCCCGGTCCAGTTCGCGCAGGGTCACGGTAAACGGCACGCAGTCCACCTGGCAGTGCCCGGTGGCGCTGTTCAGCAATGCCAACCCGGTCAGGAAGCTCACCTGCTGCCCGCTGCACTCCAGCAGCTGCTCGCAGGCCCGCTCGAACGTATGTGGTTTGCCCAGTACCTGTTCGCCCAGTACCGCAACCTGGTCCGAGCCGATGATCAGGTGCTCGGGGTGGCTGCCCGCCAGGGCTTCGGCTTTTTGCCTGGCCAGCCGGCGCACCAGCTCCACCGCGGGTTCGTCATCCAGGCGCCGCTCGTCTATGTCGGGGCTTGCCCAGGTGAAGGGCAGGCGCAGGCGCGCGAGCAGTTCGCGGCGATAGGCAGAGCTGGAAGCCAGTAACAGAGGAAGCATGGTAGACTCCTGAATCAGTTGAACAAATTCTATCACGCACGATGCCGCCGAATTTCCTTTGACAGGGGCGGGGGGCATCCCTAGAATGCTGCGCCTATGTTGAATGACCCGATTCCACCTCACGTTGACCCGCGCAAATTAGCCGATCGTGGCGTAACCATTAACGGTTCGCTGCAACTCGCTGATTTGGAAAGACTCTGCGACCCGCTTTCCGACAATGTCGGTACGGTGCAGGCGAAGTTCGATTTTGAACGAGATGAACAGCACGTGGTGGTTATCCACAGCGAGCTGGACGTCGAAGTCAAGATGGTTTGCCAGCGTTGTCTTGAGCTGGTCACCCTGCCGATCCACAGCGAATGTACGTACGCCGTGGTGAAGGAGGGTGCGAATACCCAGTCGTTGCCGAAAGGCTATGACGTGCTGGAACTGGGCGAAGATCCTTTGGATCTGCAGGCATTGGTCGAGGAAGAGCTTTTGCTTGCCTTGCCAATCGTGCCTGCTCACCATCCGGAAGAATGCCAGCAGCCGGCGGGCGCAGACGAGCCCGAATCGAGCAAGGACGAGGTATCGCGGTCCAACCCGTTCAGTGTTTTGGCGCAGTTAAAGCGTGACCCAAACGTTTAGGAGTTAATCAATTATGGCTGTTCAGCAGAACAAAAAATCCCGCTCTGCCCGTGACATGCGCCGTTCGCACGACGCTCTGTCGGAAAACGCGCTGTCGGTAGAGAAAACCACCGGTGAAGTTCACCTGCGTCACCACGTTTCGCCAGAAGGCGTATACCGTGGTCGCAAAGTGGTCGACAAGGGCGCTGACGAGTAATCCTTGTCCGCTCAGATCATCGCGATCGACGCAATGGGCGGGGACTTCGGTCCCCGCAGCATTGTCCAGGCTAGCATTGCCTGCCTTTCGGCTACCCCCTCGCTGCACCTGACCCTCGTCGGTCAACCCTCCCTCCTAGAAGATCTTGTCAGCGGCCTTGCGGCTGCGGATCGCGCGCGCCTGCAGATCGTGGCCGCAAGCGAGGTGGTCGGCATGGACGAACGGCCATCCCAGGCGCTGCGCGGTAAGCCGGACTCGTCGATGCGCATCGCCCTCGAACTGGTGCGCGACGGCAAGGCCCAGGCCTGCGTCAGTGCCGGCAACACCGGGGCGCTGATGGCGCTGTCGCGTTTCGTGCTCAAGACGCTGCCGGGTATCGACCGGCCGGCGATGGTGGCGGCGATCCCGACCCAGACCGGCTACTGCCAGTTGCTCGACCTGGGCGCCAATGTCGACTGCAGCGCTGAAAACCTCTACCAGTTCGCCGTGATGGGCTCGGTGGCCGCCCAGGCCCTGGGTGTGCAGCGGCCGCGCGTGGCGCTATTGAACATCGGTACTGAAGACATCAAGGGCAACCAGCAGGTCAAGCTGGCGGCCAGCCTGTTGCAGAACGCCCGCGGGCTCAACTACATAGGCTTCGTCGAAGGTGACGGGTTGTATCGCGGCGAAGCCGATGTGGTGGTTTGCGACGGGTTCGTCGGCAACATCCTGCTCAAGTCCAGTGAAGGGCTGGCGACGATGATCGGTGCGCGCATCGAGCAGTTGTTCAAGGGCGGCGTGTTGTCGCGGGCAGCCGGGGCCGTGGCCATGCCACTGCTCAAGCGCCTGCAGGCCGACCTGGCGCCGGCGCGGCACAATGGTGCGAGCTTCCTGGGGTTGCAGGGCATCGTCATCAAGAGCCATGGCTCGGCGGGGGTGCAGGGCTTCCAGAGTGCCATCCAGCGGGCGTTGATCGAGATCCAGGAAAACCTGCCGCAGCGCTTGCATGGGCGGCTGGAGGATTTGCTGTTGTAGCCTGTGCCGACACCTTCGCGGGTAAACCCGCTCCCACAGGTGCCCCACGACCTTCAGGCCTGGGGTAATCCTGTGGGAGCGGGTTCACCCGCGAAAGGGCCGTCACTGAAGGAACAAAGACCTTAGGCATATCGCTGATGAAGTGCTTAAATGTGACCGCTTGGTCTGCGTATCCATCCAAGCTTTCAGATTCCGCGCCTGGCCCAGGGCCTGGCGCACCCTATCCGACGACAAGATCATAAGGGCTTGTTCAATGTCTGCATCTCTCGCATTCGTCTTTCCCGGTCAAGGTTCCCAGTCGCTGGGCATGCTCGCCGAGCTCGGCGCCGAGAAGCCAGTGATCATCGAAACCTTCAAGGAAGCGTCCGAGGCACTCGGTTACGACCTGTGGAAGCTGGTCCAGGAAGGCCCGGAAGAGCAACTCAACCAGACCGACAAGACCCAGCCGGCCATCCTCACCGCGTCCATCGCGCTGTGGCGCCTGTGGCTGGAAGAGGGCGGTGCCAGGCCGGCCTTCGTCTCTGGTCACAGCCTGGGTGAATACAGCGCCCTGGTTGCCGCTGGCAGCCTGAGCCTGAAGGATGCCGTGCGCCTGGTCGAGCGCCGTGGTCAGCTGATGCAGGAAGCCGTGCCGGCCGGCCATGGCGCCATGGCCGCCATTCTCGGCCTGGATGACGCCGTGGTCGTGGAAATCTGCGCCGAAGCGGCCGAGGACCAAGTGGTCAGCGCGGTCAACTTCAACTCGCCAGGCCAGGTGGTCATCGCCGGCAACAAGGCCGCCGTCGATCGCGCCATCGAGCTGTGCAAGGCCAAGGGTGCCAAGCGCGCCCTGCCGCTGGCGGTCAGCGTGCCGTCGCACTGCGCGCTGATGAAACCGGCTGCCGAGCGCTTTGCCGAGGCGGTCAACGCCATCGAATGGCAGGCTCCGCAAATTCCTGTGGTGCAGAACGTCACCGCTGCCGTTGCCGCTGATCTCGGCGCCCTCAAGCACGACCTGCTGGCACAGCTGTACCAGCCGGTGCGCTGGGTCGAATGCGTGCAGACCCTGGCCGCGAACGGTGCGGTCAACCTGGTCGAGTGCGGCCCGGGCAAGGTTCTGGCGGGCTTGAACAAGCGTTGCGCCGACGGCGTGACCACCTACAACCTCAATACCCCTGACGCCGTTGCCGCCACCCGCGCGGCACTGGCCTGATTTGGAGAAGCTTGCATGAGCCTGCAAGGTAAAGTTGCACTGGTCACCGGCGCCAGCCGTGGCATTGGCCAGGCCATCGCCCTCGAACTGGGTCGCCAGGGCGCGACCGTGATCGGCACTGCCACTTCGGCTTCCGGCGCCGAGCGCATTGCTGCCACCCTGAAAGAGCACGGCATCGCCGGTACTGGCATGGAACTGAACGTGACCAGCGCCGAATCGGTTGAGGCTGTACTGGCCGCCATCGGTGAGCAGTTCGGCGCACCGGCCATCCTGGTCAACAACGCCGGTATCACCCGCGACAACCTCATGCTGCGCATGAAGGACGACGAGTGGTTCGACGTGATCGATACCAATCTGAACAGCCTCTACCGTCTGTCCAAGGGTGTGCTGCGCGGCATGACCAAGGCGCGTTGGGGTCGTATCATCAGCATCGGCTCGGTCGTCGGTGCCATGGGCAACGCCGGCCAGGCCAACTACGCGGCCGCCAAGGCCGGCCTGGAAGGCTTCAGTCGCGCCCTGGCGCGTGAAGTGGGCTCGCGTGGCATCACCGTCAACTCGGTGACTCCGGGCTTCATCGACACCGACATGACCCGCGAGCTGCCAGAAGCGCAGCGCGAAGCCCTGCAGACCCAGATCCCGCTGGGCCGCCTGGGCCAGGCCGACGAAATTGCCAAGGTGGTTTCGTTCCTGGCATCCGACGGCGCAGCCTACGTTACCGGCGCCACCGTGCCGGTCAACGGCGGGATGTACATGTAACACTGCAACTCAATGGGACGGATTTCGTAAAAAAAAAGTCATACTGCGAGCCTAAAATCCGTTATAAAGCTGCAACCAGATTCCAGGCAGCGGGTGTGGTGACTGGTGTGAAAGTGCGTTTAGCTTGAAAAGCGAACGTCTTTCTATAAAATTAGCCACCGGCCAGCTGCCTGACATATGTCCATTAGGAGTGAAAACTAGGTATGAGCACCATCGAAGAACGCGTCAAGAAAATCGTCGCCGAGCAACTGGGCGTCAAGGAAGAGGAAGTGACTCTCGAGAAGTCCTTCGTCGATGACCTGGGTGCCGATTCGCTTGACACCGTTGAGCTGGTGATGGCTCTGGAAGAGGAATTCGAGACCGAAATCCCTGACGAAGAAGCCGAGAAGATCACTACCGTTCAAGCTGCTGTAGACTACGTCAAAAGCCACCAGGCCTAAGACGCTGTAGTCGACGCTTCTTGTCGGGAAAAACCGCACTGCCTTTGCCGGCGTGCGGTTTTTTCTTTGCGAGCGCCCTGCATTTTGCAGGTCGGCCTCGTTCACCGAGCACCTAGAGCTTGTTGCCATTTCATTCCATTGCTTGTAATGCAATGGCAAGAAACTCTGTGATTAGAAAAAGGAGAGTACTGTGTCGCGTAGACGCGTCGTGGTCACCGGTATGGGTATGCTGTCGCCACTGGGTACCGATGTACCGAGCACCTGGCAGGGCATTCTGGCTGGCCGCAGTGGCATCGGTCCGATCGAACACACGGACCTGTCTGCCTACTCCACCCGTTTTGGCGGCTCGGTGAAAGGCTTCGAGGTCGAGCAATACCTGTCGGCCAAAGAGGCCCGCAAGCTCGATCTGTTCATCCAGTACGGCCTGGCGGCAGGGTTCCAGGCGGTGCGTAATGCCGGCCTGGAAGTCACCGACGCCAACCGCCAGCGTATTGGTGTGGCCATGGGCTCGGGTATCGGTGGCCTGACCAACATCGAAGAAACCAGCCGCACCCTGCACGATTCGGGGCCGCGTCGTATTTCGCCGTTCTTCGTGCCAGGCTCGATCATCAACATGATCTCCGGCTTCCTGTCGATCCACCTGGGGTTGCAAGGGCCGAACTACGCCATTGCCACTGCCTGCACCACGGGCACCCATTGCATCGGCATGGCTGCGCGCAACATCGCTTACGGTGAAGCCGACGTGATGATCGCCGGCGGCGCCGAAATGGCCGCCTGCGGCCTCGGCATGGGCGGTTTCGGTGCCTCGCGTGCACTGTCCACCCGCAACGACGAGCCAAGCCGGGCAAGCCGCCCATGGGACAAGGGCCGTGACGGCTTCGTGCTGTCCGACGGTGCCGGTGCCCTGGTGCTCGAAGAGCTGGAGCATGCCCAGGCACGCGGCGCGACCATCTATGCCGAGCTGGTCGGCTTTGGCATGAGCGGCGACGCCTACCACATGACTTCGCCACCCGACACCGGCGAAGGCGCTGCCCGCTGCATGGGCAACGCCCTGCGCGATGCCGGCATCCAGCCGGAAGAGGTCAGCTACATCAACGCCCACGGCACCTCGACCCCGGCGGGCGACGTGGCCGAAGTGGCGGCGATCAAGCGCGTGTTCGGTGAGCATGCCTACAAGCTGGCGGTCAGCTCGACCAAGTCGATGACCGGCCACCTGCTGGGCGCCGCCGGTGCCGTGGAAGCGATCTTCAGCGTGCTGGCGATCAACAGCCAGATGGCTCCGCCCACCATCAACCTGGACGAGCCGGACGAAGGCTGCGACCTCGACTTCGTGCCGCACCAGGCGCGCAGCATGCCGATCGATGTGGTGCTGTCCAACTCGTTCGGCTTTGGTGGCACCAACGGTTCGCTGGTATTCCGCCGGTTCGCCGGTTGATGCACAGCTGGATCGATGGCCAGCCGGCGGCTGCAGTCAACCTGCAGAACCGCGGCCTGGCCTACGGCGATGGCCTGTTCGAGACCATCGCCGTGCGCGGCGGCCGGCCCAGCCTGCTGGACGGCCATCTTGCACGCCTGGCGCTGGGTTGCCAGCGCCTGGCGATCAGCGCCGACCTGGCGCTGGTGCGCGACGAACTCCTGCGCTATGCCAGCCAGCTCGGTGATGGTGTGGCCAAACTCATCATTACCCGTGGCGACAGCCAGCGCGGTTACGCCCCGGTTGCCGGTGTCGCGCCGCGACGTATCCTGCAGAGCAGCCCGTTGCCCAGCTATCCTGTCGAACATGCCGAACGCGGCGTGCGCTTGTTCCCGTGCCAGACCCGGCTTGGGGAACAACCGCTGCTGGCTGGCCTCAAACATCTCAACCGCCTGGAGCAGGTACTGGCCCGTGCCGAATGGCAGGACAGCGAACATGCCGAAGGCCTGATGCGTGACGGGCAGGGCAGGGTGATCGAAGGGGTGTACAGCAATCTGTTCCTGGTGCGCGATGGCGTACTGCTCACGGCCGATCTCAGCCGCTGTGGCGTCGCTGGCGTGATGCGGGCTGCGTTGCTGGAACAGGCAGCGCTGCAAGGCATCCCGGTGCAGGTCTGCGACTTGCCGTTCGACGCGCTGGAGCAGGCAGATGAAGTATTTGTTTGCAATAGCGTCTACGGTGTCTGGCCTGTGCGTGGCGTTGCCGCGCTAAACTGGTCGCCGGGCCCGCTCACCCGTAAACTGCAGGCCGTTGCCCGTACGTTACTGGAAACCTGAATTCGTGAGACGTAAATTCCTGCTGCTGCTGGAAATGGGCTTGATCCTCGCCGGCCTGGCTGTGGGCTGGTCGGCCTGGAAGGTCAACTCGGTCCTGGAGCAGCCCCTGCACGTCACGCAGGAGCGCCTGCTCGACGTGCCCAATGGCACCACCCCCAACCGCATGTTCTATCGCATGCAGAACGAAGGGTTGCTCGACGACGCCGTCTGGTTGCGCCTGTACTGGCGCTTCAACATGGCCGGCACGCCCCTGCACACCGGCGAGTACCGCCTGACCCCCGGCATGACCGTGGAGCAGCTGTTCGATGCCTGGCGTCGGGCTGATGTGGTGCAGTACAACCTGACCCTGGTCGAAGGCTGGACCTTCCGCCAGGTGCGCTCGGCTGTGGCCAAGCATGAAAAGATCAAGCACACCCTGGACGGCCTGTCCGACGCGGAAGTCATGGACAAGCTCGGCCATACCGGCGTGTTCCCCGAGGGGCGCTTCTTCCCGGACACCTACCGCTTCGTGCGCGGCATGAGCGATGTCGAGTTGCTGCAGCAGGCCTATATGCGCCTGGATGAAGTGCTGGCCAAGGAGTGGGCCGAGCGCACCACCGACCTGCCATACCGTGACCCGTACCAGGCGCTGATCATGGCCTCGCTGGTGGAGAAGGAAACCGGCATTCCCCAGGAGCGCGGGCAGATCGCCGGGGTTTTCGTACGGCGCCTGCGCCTGGGCATGATGCTGCAGACCGACCCGACGGTGATCTACGGCATGGGTGAGCGCTACAATGGCAAGATCACCCGCGCCGACCTGCGCGAGCCGACGCCGTACAACACCTACACCATCACCGGCCTGCCGCCGACCCCGATTGCCATGGTCGGCCGCGAGGCGATTCACGCGGCGCTCAACCCGTCCGATGGCACCAGCCTGTACTTCGTCGCCCGTGGCGATGGCAGCCATGTGTTTTCCGACGACCTCGACGACCACAACTCGGCGGTGCGCGAGTTCCAGCTCAAGCGCCGTGCGGACTACCGCTCCAGCCCTGCGCCGCAATCGCAGCCAGAGCCACAGCCGGGTGCCGGCGAGGCCGAACAGCCCGAGGCGCCTGAGGACGACTCTACTGCGCAGCCGGCACCCGATCAGCCGCCTGTGCAGGACGCCCCTGCCGGCGGCGCGCAAGCGGCCGAACGGCCGATGCCTGACGAACAACATTAAGGACTGCCCGTGAGCGGCTTGTTTATTACTTTGGAAGGCCCCGAAGGCGCGGGCAAGAGCACCAACCGCGACTACCTGGCTGCACGCCTGCGTGAGCAGGGGCTGGACGTGGTGCTCACCCGTGAACCCGGCGGTACGCCGCTGGCCGAAAAGGTGCGTGAGCTGCTGTTGGCGCCCAGCGACGAAAGCATGGCGGCCGACACCGAGTTGCTGCTGGTGTTTGCTGCGCGTGCACAGCACCTGGCCCAGGTGATTCGTCCGGCGCTGGCCCGCGGGGCTGTCGTTTTGTGTGACAGATTTACCGATGCCACATACGCCTATCAGGGGGGCGGGCGCGGTTTGCCAGTAGAGCGTATCGCTACTCTGGAGCAATTCGTCCAGGGCGACCTGCGCCCGGACCTGACCCTGGTCTTCGACCTGCCGGTCGAGGTGGGCCTGGCCCGTGCCGCCGCCCGTGGCCGCCTGGACCGTTTCGAGCAGGAAGGCCAGGGGTTCTTCGAAGCGGTGCGCCAGGCCTACCTGCAACGCGCCGGGCGGGAACCGCAGCGCTATAGCCTGCTCGATGCCGCCCAGCCTCTGGAAGCCGTGCAGCGTGCCATCGATGCGCTGCTGCCAGGCATCGTGGAGCGTTGCCGTGGCTGAGGCCTATCCTTGGCAGGAGGCCCTCTGGCAGCAACTGGCCGGCCGTAGCCAGCACGCTCACGCCTACCTGCTGCATGGGCCGCAGGGGATTGGCAAGCGCGCCCTGGCCGAGCGCCTGATGGCCCGCCTGCTGTGCCAGCACCCACAAGGCCTGGAGGCCTGTGGCGAGTGCAAGTCCTGCTTGCTGCTCAAGGCCGGCAGCCACCCGGACAACTTTGTCCTCGAGCCCGAAGAAGCCGACAAGCCGATCAAGGTCGACCAGGTGCGCGAGCTGGTGGCCTTCGTGGTGCAGACTGCGCAGCTGGGTGGGCGCAAGGTGGTGCTGATCGAGCCGGTGGAGGCGATGAACGTCAACGCCTCCAACGCCCTGCTCAAGAGCCTCGAGGAGCCCTCTGGCGATACCGTGTTGCTGCTGGTCACCCACCAGCCCAGCCGCCTGTTGCCGACCATCAAGAGCCGTTGCCAGCAGGTGGCCTGCCCGCAGCCCAACCTTGCCCAGAGCCAGGCCTGGCTGGCCGGCGCGCTGCCCGACAGTGACGAGGCCGAGCGCGACGAGTTGCTGACCCTGGCGGCCGGTTCGCCGCTGATGGCCGTCAGCCTGCAGGCGCAAGGCGTGCGCGAGCAGCGCGCGCTGGTCACCGACGGGGTGAAGAAGCTGCTCAAGCAGCAGCAATCGCCCAGCCAGCTCGCCGATGCCTGGAGCGGTGTGCCGCTGTTGCTGCTGTTCGACTGGTTCTGCGATTGGGCGCACCTGATCCTGCGCTACCAATTGACCCAGGACGAGGAGGGGCTAGGCTTGGCCGATATGCGCAAGGTGGTGCAGTACCTGGCGCAGAAGAGCCGCCAGGCCAAGGTGCTGGAGGTGCAGGCGTGGATACTGGAACAGCGCCAGAAGGTGCTGGGCAAGGCCAACCTCAACCGTGCGTTGTTGCTTGAATCGTTGCTGGCCCATTGGCTGCAACTGCCGGGCGCCCGCTGATTTCCCATTTTTCATGTGTGTTGTTATCCCATGCTCGTAGATTCCCATTGCCACCTCGACCGTCTTGACCTGAGCGCCCATCAGGGCTCCCTTGATGCTGCCCTGCAGGCGGCGCGTGAGCGCGGGGTCGGGCATTTTCTGTGTATTGGCGTCAGTGCCGAGAATGCTGGCGCGGTGAAGGCGCTGAGCGAGCGGTACGCCGATGTCGATTGCTCGGTGGGCGTACACCCGCTGGACCTGGCGCCGGGCGAAACGCCGGCGCTGGAATGGCTGCTGCGCGAACTGGCTCACCCACATGTGGTGGCCATTGGTGAAACCGGGCTGGATTACCACTACGAGCCGGAGGCTGCAGAGCTGCAGCAGGCGTCGTTCCGCCTGCATCTGGAGGCCTCGCGACAGACCGGCAAGCCGGTGATCGTGCACACCCGTGCGGCGCGTGCCGATACCTTGGCGCTGCTGCGCGAGGCCAACCTGCCGCAGGCTGGCGTGCTGCACTGCTTCACCGAAGACTGGGACATGGCCAAGGCGGCGCTTGACCTGGGGTATTACATTTCGTTGTCTGGCATCGTTACCTTCCGCAATGCCGATGCCCTGCGTGAAGTGGCGCGGCAGGTACCGGTAGATCGGTTGCTGGTGGAGACGGATTCGCCGTATCTGGCGCCGATTCCGCACCGGGGCAAGCCGAATTTGCCACAGTATGTGCGCGAGGTGGCGGAGTATGTGGCTTCGTTGCGGGGGGCCAGTTATGAGCAGTTGGCTGAGCAGACAACGGCGAATTTCAAGCGCTTGTTCCCGTTGGCGCGGGTGGGCTGATTCGCAGGGTTGGTATTGCGTGAGGGCCACCAGGGGCTCGCCATAGCAGTTTTAGCGCCTGTGAGATCGAGCGCCGCCCGCGCGGCGCATCGCGAGCGAAGCTCGCTCCTACAT
>NZ_JAMBDI010000046.1:0-18995 GCF_036858055.1 Pseudomonas sp. SF2
GCGGGCGGCGCTCGGTCTCAAAGCCACAACAAATCCAACGCCATCCCCTTCACTCCAACCTCATATAACAGATCGATCTAAAACTCTCACAAACCACATGGGTCAGTTCCTTAAGGTGCCCTAATCCGGGGCACCCCCTCCCCAACGGAAAAACCGGTAAGGACCTATGTGCGGATTAGCAGGAGAGTTGCGTTTTACCCCCATCGATCAAGCCCCTCGCCCAGCCGACCTGGCTGCGGTAGAGCGCATCACCCACCACCTGGCGCCCCGCGGCCCGGATGCCTGGGGCTTCCATAGCCAAGGCCCGATCGCCCTCGGCCACCGGCGCCTGAAAATCATGGACCTGTCCGACGGCTCTGCCCAGCCGATGGTCGACAACACCCTGGGCCTTTCGCTGGCCTTCAACGGCGCCATCTACAACTTCCCCGAACTGCGCCAGGAGCTGCAGGCCCTGGGCTACAGCTTCTGGTCCGATGGCGACACCGAGGTGCTGCTCAAGGGCTACCACGCCTGGGGCGCGGCCTTGCTGCCCAAGCTCAATGGCATGTTCGCCCTGGCCATCTGGGAGCGCGACAACCAGCGCCTGTTCCTCGCCCGCGACCGCCTGGGCGTCAAACCCCTGTACCTGTCGCGCAACGGCGAGCGCCTGCGTTTCGCCTCGACCCTCCCAGCGCTGCTCAAGGGGGGTGACATCGACCCGATGCTCGACCCGGTGGCACTCAACCACTACCTGAATTTCCACGCCGTGGTGCCGGCGCCACGCACCCTGCTGGCCAACGTGCAAAAGCTGGAACCCGGCACCTGGATGCGCATCGACCACCATGGCGAAGTGGAACGCCAGACCTGGTGGCAGCTGCACTACGGCGCCAACCCCGACGAACGTGAGCTGGACCTGGAAGGCTGGACCACCCGCGTACTCGACGCCACCCGCGACGCCGTGGCCATCCGCCAACGGGCAGCAGTGGATGTGGGTGTGCTGCTGTCTGGCGGGGTCGACTCCAGCCTGCTGGTCGGCCTGCTGCGCGAAGTGGGCGTGGACGACCTGTCGACCTTCTCCATCGGTTTCGAGGATGCCGGCGGCGAACGCGGCGACGAATTCCAGTATTCCGACCTGATTGCCAGGCACTACGGCACCCGTCACCATCAGCTGCGCATCGCCGAGCACGAGATCATCGAACAACTGCCCGCCGCCTTCCGCGCCATGAGCGAGCCGATGGTCAGCCATGACTGCATCGCCTTCTACCTGCTGTCGCGGGAAGTGGCCAGACACTGCAAGGGCGTGCAGAGCGGCCAGGGCGCCGACGAATTGTTCGCCGGCTACCACTGGTACCCGCAGGTGGACGGCGCCGCGGATGCCTTTGCCGCCTACCGCGAGGCCTTCTTCGATCGCAGCCACGCCGAGTACCGAGACACGGTGCAGGCACCTTGGCTGCTGGAAACCGACGCGGCCGGCGACTTCGTCCGTGAACACTTCGCCCGCCCTGGTGCCCCCGATGCGGTAGACAAGGCGCTGCGCCTGGACAGCACGGTGATGCTGGTCGACGACCCGGTCAAACGGGTCGACAACATGACCATGGCCTGGGGCCTGGAGGCGCGCACGCCATTCCTCGACTACCGCCTGGTGGAGCTTTCGGCGCGCATTCCGGCACGTTTCAAGCTGCCTGACGGTGGCAAGCAGGTGCTCAAGCAGGCGGCGCGGCGGGTGATCCCGCACGAGGTGATCGACCGCAAGAAGGGCTACTTCCCGGTGCCGGGCCTGAAGCACCTGGAAGGCGCTACCCTCGGCTGGGTGCGTGAGCTGCTGACCGACCCCAGCCAGGACCGCGGGCTGTTCAACCCGACCATGCTCGACCGCCTGCTGAGCAACCCACACGGCCAGTTGACGCCGCTGCGCGGCTCCAAGCTGTGGCAGCTGGCGGCGCTGAACCTGTGGCTGAGCGAACAAGGAATCTGACCGATGAAAGCTCACGAAACTGCTTACGGTCAGCGCCTGCTGCGCGGCCAGGCGCCGTCCTACGAGCGCTTGCAGGCGCGCCTGGCCGGCGATGGCAGTCAGCCCCACGACCAGCCGCGCGCCGTGCATTGCGGCTGGGGCCGGCTGCTGATCGGCCACACCTACCCCAACCCGGCCGACCTGGCCGCCGACCTGCTGGAAGAACGCCCCGGCGAGCGCGACATCGCCCTGTACGTGGCCGCGCCACAACAGCTGCTGGCCCAGGCCCCGCAGCAACTGTTCCTCGACCCCTCCGACACCCTGCGCCTGTGGTTCACCGACTACCGCCCGGCGCAGCGCGTGTTCCGCGGCTTCCGCGTGCGCCGGGCGCAGAACCCGGGCGACTGGCAGGCGATCAACACCCTGTACCAGGCGCGCAGCATGCTACCGGTCGACGCCGAGCTGCTCACTCCACTGCACCTGGGCGGCCCGGTGTACTGGCTGGCCGAGGACGAAGACAGCGGCGCAGTGATCGGCAGCGTCATGGGCCTGAACCACGCCAAGGCGTTCGACGACCCCGAGCACGGCAGCAGCCTGTGGTGCCTGGCAGTAGACCCGCACTGCACCCGCCCCGGCGTGGGTGAAGTGCTGGTGCGCCACCTGATCGAGCACTTCATGAGCCGCGGCCTGGCCTACCTGGACCTGTCGGTGCTGCACGACAACCGCCAGGCCAAGCGCCTGTACCAGAAGCTGGGTTTTCGCAACCTGCCGACCTTCGCGGTCAAGCGCAAGAACGGCATCAACGAGCAGCTGTTTCTGGGGCCTGGGCCACAAGCCGACCTCAACCCGTACGCACGCATCATCGTCGACGAAGCGCTGCGTCGAGGCATCGAGGTACAAGTGGACGATGCCGCCGGCGGGCTGTTCACCCTCAGCCTGGGCGGGCGCCGCATTCGCTGCCGTGAGTCGCTCAGCGACCTGACCAGCGCCGTGACCATGACCCTGTGCCAGGACAAGCGCCTGACCCGGCATGCCCTGCACAACGCCGGGTTGCAGGTGCCGGCGCAGCAAATGGCCGGCAATGCCGACGACAACCTGGCGTTTCTCGACGAGCACGGCGCGGTGGTGGTCAAGCCGGTCGATGGCGAGCAAGGCCAGGGGGTGGCGGTGAACCTCACCTGCATCGAAGACATCACCCACGCCGTGGCGCATGCCCGCCAGTTCGACAGCCGCGTGTTGCTGGAAAGCTTCCACGCCGGGCATGACCTGCGCATCGTGGTGATCGGCTATGAAGTGGTCGCTGCCGCCATCCGTCACCCGGCGCAGGTGCTGGGTGATGGCAAGCACAGCATCCGCCAGCTGATCGATGCCCAGAGCCGCCGACGCCAGGCGGCAACCGCTGGCGAAAGCCGCATTCCACTGGACGACGAAACCGAGCGCACCCTGCGCGCAGCGGGCTTTGGCTACGACGACGTGTTGCCCGCCAGCCAGCGCCTGGCCGTGCGGCGCACCGCCAACCTGCACACCGGCGGCACCCTGGAGGACGTGACCGAACGCCTGCACCCGGTGCTGGCCGACGCCGCCATACGCGCTGCGCGGGCGCTGGAGATTCCAGTGGTGGGGCTGGACTTCATGGTGCGTGATGCCGGGCAACCGGAGTACGTGATCATCGAGGCCAACGAGCGTGCCGGCTTGGCCAACCATGAACCACAGCCGACCGCCGAGCGTTTTATCGACCTGCTGTTTCCGCATAGCCGGCCTCTGGCGTAACCGCTGCTGGCCTCTTCGCGGGTAAACCCGCTCCCACAGGTACGGCGCTGCGCTCAGGCCCTGTGGGGTCCCTGTGGGAGCGGGTTTACCCGCGAAGAGGCCGCCGCAGGATATAAGGAGCCCCAACCATGTCCGACCGCCATCCCGAACCCGATCTCGACTACCTCAAACGCGTGCTGCTGGAGATGCTCGCCATCCCCAGCCCCACCGGTTTCACCGACACCATCGTGCGCTACGTGGCCGAACGCCTGGACGAGCTGGGCATCCCCTTCGAGCTGACCCGCCGCGGCACCATACGCGCTACCCTCAAGGGCCGGCAGACCTCACCCGACCGCGCTGTATCCGCCCACCTGGACACCATCGGCGCCAGCGTGCGCCAGTTGCAGGACAACGGCCGCCTGGCCCTGGCGCCGGTCGGTTGCTGGTCCAGCCGCTTTGCCGAAGGCAGCCGGGTCAGTGTGTTCACCGACACGGGCATATACCGTGGCAGCGTGCTGCCGCTGATGGCCAGCGGGCACGCCTTCAATACCGCCATCGACCAGATGCCGATCAGTTGGGAACACGTGGAGGTACGTCTGGATGCCTACTGCGCCACCCGTGCCGACTGCGAGGCGCTAGGCGTGAGCATCGGTGATTTCGTTGCCTTCGACCCACTGCCCGAATTCACCGAAAGTGGCCACATCAGCGCCCGCCACCTGGACGATAAAGCCGGTGTGGCAGCACTGCTGGCGGCGCTGAAAGCCGTGGTGGAAAGCGGCCGCCAGCCGCTGATCGACTGCCATCCACTGTTCACCATCACCGAGGAGACCGGCTCGGGCGCCGCTGGCGCGCTGCCTTGGGATGTCAGCGAGTTCGTGGGCATCGACATCGCTCCGGTAGCGCCAGGACAGGCCTCCAGCGAGCATGCGGTGAGCGTGGCCATGCAGGACTCGTCGGGGCCTTATGACTACCATTTGTCCCGCCATCTGCTGAAGCTGGCCGGTGACCACGACCTGCCGGTGCGGCGCGATGTGTTCCGTTACTACTTCAGCGATGCCCATTCGGCGGTGACGGCGGGGCACGATATTCGTACCGCGCTGGTGGCGTTTGGCTGCGATGCCACCCATGGGTATGAGCGGACCCATATCGACAGCCTGGCGGCGCTGAGCCGGTTGCTGTCAGCGTACCTGCTGAGCCCGCCGGTGTTTGCCAGTGATTCGCAACCGGCCAATGCATCGTTGGAACGTTTCAGCCATCAGCTGGAGCATGATGCGCAGATGGAGAGCGATACGCGGGTGCCGGCGGTGGATAGCCTGGTCGGGAACAAGCCTTGAGGGCCCAGGGGGCTGCTTTGCAGCCCCAAAATCCCGAATGTTTCGCGTAGCATGTCCCCACCAACACCCTAGGCAACGCCCACCATGCTGATCCCCTACGACCAACTGCAAGCCGAAACCCTGACCCGCCTGATCGAGGACTTCGTCACCCGCGACGGCACCGACAACGGCGACGACACCCCGCTGGAAACCCGTGTGCTGCGAGTGCGCCAGGCCTTGGCCAAGGGGCAGGCGTTCATCCTGTTCGACCCGGAGAGCCAGCAGTGCCAGTTGCTGGCCAGGCATGATGTGCCCCGCGAGCTGCTCGACTAGCAGGTACGGCCTCTTCGCGGGCACAGGCAACATCAAACCCTGCGGGCTTTACCCTGCTGCCCTTCCTTGATGCGCTTGTACACCTCGGCCCGATGCACCGGCACCTGGCGCGGGGCATCCACGCCAAAGCGCACCACCCCTTCCCGCGTCTCTACCACCATGATCCGAATGTCATCACCAATCACGATGACCTCCCCTACTTCGCGCCCTATTACCAGCATGCTCCGATCCTCCAGACGAAAGGGAAAACCGGAGCCTGCCTTGATGGCATTCGGCTACTCAATAGCTCTGCTGCGAATCAGAAGCACCCTACATCTTGAGGTAATTTTCCTTACAGACGTGTCATCGCGAATGAGCCTTGGCCCGCATTTTCACCGCCATTTCAGCCATCTCGTCATACAGCCGCTCGGGGGCCTGACGCTTCAGTTGCCAGGCCTGGCGCCCGGCCTCATGGGGCAGGATCAGGAACTCACCCGCGCCAACCTGCTGGTGGATGTAGTCGGCGATTTCCGCTGCATTGATCGGCGAGCCTTCCAGCAGCTTGCCAACCTGCGCTTTCATCGCCGGGTTCGGCCCGCGGAACGAGTCCAGCAGGTTGGTCTGGAAGAATGACGGGCACACCACGTGCACCGCCACCTCCAGCTGGCGCAGCTCCACCAGCAGGCTTTCCGACAGGGCCAGCACGCCGGCCTTGGCCACGTTGTAGTTGCTCATGCCCGGGCCCTGCATCAGCGCGGCCATCGAGGCGATATTGATGATCCGCCCCTTGCTGCGCTCCAGCAGCGGCAGGAAGGCTTTGCAGCCCTTGACCACGCCCATCAGGTTGACCGCGATCTGCCAGTCCCAGTCCTCCAGCGAAAGTTCGGCGAAGAACCCGCCCGAGGCGACGCCGGCATTGTTGACGATCACATCGATGCCGCCGAATTGCTCGGTGCAGGCCTGGGCCAGGGCAGTGAGCTGGCTGTAGTCGCGCACGTCACAGCGCTGGACGAAGCCCTCGCCGCCGGCCGCGCGGGCCAGCGCCAGGGTTTCGCGCAGGCCGGCTTCGTTGACATCGGCCAGCGCCAGGCGCCAGCCCTCACGCGCCCAGCGCAGGGCGATCTCGCGACCGAGGCCGGACCCGGCGCCGGTGATCATGATGCGGTTTTGCATGGTGGCTGGCCTTGTTCTGATGGGTTGAGCAACAAGTCTAATCAAGGCCTCGGGGGCAGGCAGGGTTCATCAGGGTAGTGAATGGAAGGGCATGATTGTGTGGTCAGTTCCGGCCTCTTCGCGGGTAAACCCGCTCCCACAAGGACAGCGCAACCCACAGGCCTGTGATGATCCTGTGGGAGCAGGTTTACTCGCGAAGAGGCCGGCCCAAGCAACCACTCAAATGGAATTTTTTACACCCCCCACTAGTCCCTACTTGCAAGAGGCCAGCAGTCCGAGGCCCTTGACCTTCAACCACGCAAGGACTCCGTCATGACCACGATCCTCATCATCATCCTGATCCTTCTGCTGATTGGTGGCTTACCGGTCTTCCCGCACTCGCGCAGCTGGGGCTACGGCCCGTCCGGCATCATCGGCGTGGTGCTGGTTGTCCTGTTGGTGTTGTTGCTGCTAGGCATGATCTAGCGGCGAAAACAAAAAAACCGCGCCGAAGCGCGGTTTTTTCATTGCCGGAAGGATCAGTGCGAAACAGCCCCCGAAGCCCCCAGGCCAGTCTGCGAACGCACGAACTGCGGGAAGAACAGCGCACGTTCGTCTTCAGCAGCCTTGGACTTGTCGGTGACCGAGAAGAACCAGATGCTGACGAAGGCAATAGCCATGGAGAACAGCGCCGGGTACTCGTACGGGTAGATCGGCTTCTCGTGGCCGAGGATCTGTACCCAGATGGTCGGGCCGAGGATCATCAGCGTCACCGCACTCACCAGGCCCAGCCAGCCGCCGATCATGGCGCCGCGGGTGGTCAGCTTCTTCCAGTACATCGAGAGCAGCAGTACCGGGAAGTTGCAGCTGGCCGCGATGGAGAACGCCAGGCCGACCATGAAGGCGATGTTCTGCTTCTCGAACAGGATGCCCAGGCCGATCGCCAGCACGCCCAGGGCAACGGTGGTGATCTTCGACACGCGGATCTCGTCCTTGTCGTTGGCCTTGCCCTTGCGCCATACACTGGCGTACAGGTCGTGGGACACCGCCGAGGCACCGGCCAGGGTCAGGCCGGCAACCACCGCCAGGATGGTGGCGAAGGCCACCGCCGAGATGAAGCCGAGGAACACGCTGCCACCCACGGCGTTGGCCAGGTGCACCGCGGCCATGTTGTTACCGCCCAGCAGAGCGCCAGCGGCGTCCTTGAAGTCCGGGTTGGTGCTGACCAGCAGGATGGCGCCAAAGCCGATGATGAAGGTGAGGATGTAGAAGTAGCCAATGAAGCCGGTGGCGTACAGCACACTCTTGCGCGCTTCCTTGGCGTCACTGACGGTGAAGAAGCGCATCAGGATGTGCGGCAGGCCGGCAGTACCGAACATCAGTGCCAGGCCCAGCGAGAACGCCGAGATCGGGTCCTTGACCAGGCCGCCCGGGCTCATGATCGCCTCGCCCTTGGCGTGCACCTTGATCGCTTCGGAGAACAGGGTGTTGAAATCGAAGCCCACGTGCTTCATCACCATCAGCGCCATGAAGCTGGCACCGGACAGCAACAGCACGGCCTTGATGATCTGTACCCAGGTGGTGGCCAGCATGCCGCCGAACAGTACGTACAGGCACATCAGGATACCCACCAGGATCACCGCCACATGGTAGTCCAGGCCGAACAGCAGCTCGATCAGCTTGCCAGCACCGACCATCTGGGCGATCAGGTAGAAGGCCACTACCACCAGCGAGCCGGAGGCCGACAGGGTGCGGATTTCTTTCTGCCCGAGGCGGTACGAGGCCACGTCGGCGAAGGTGTACTTGCCCAGGTTGCGCAGGCGTTCGGCGATCAGGAAGAGAATGATCGGCCAGCCGACCAGGAAGCCGATCGAGTAGATCAGGCCGTCGTAGCCAGAGGTGAACACAAGTGCGGAAATACCCAGGAACGAGGCAGCCGACATGTAGTCACCGGCAATCGCCAGGCCGTTCTGGAAGCCGGTGATCTTGCCACCGGCGGCGTAGTAGTCCGACGCCGACTTGTTGCGCTTGGAGGCCCAGTAGGTAATGCCAAGGGTGAAGGCGACGAAAGCCACGAACATGGCGATCGCGGAAACGTTCAGCGGTTGCTTCTGCACCTCGCCGGTCAGGGCATCGGCGGCCCACACGGCGGGTGCGAAGGCTCCGCAGGCCAGTACGGCCAGGGCTTTGGCATGGCGAATCATTGTTGCGCCTCCTTCAGGATGGCCTTGTTCAGCTCATCGAATTCGCCGTTGGCACGGCGTACGTAGATGGCGGTCAGGACGAATGCCGAGACGATCAGGCCGACGCCCAGGGGAATACCCCAGGTAATCGATGACTCAGGGCTGAGCTTGGTGCCCAGGATCTGAGGACCGTAGGCGATCAGGAGGATGAAGGCGCAGTACAGGCCGAGCATGATCGCCGAGAGAATCCAGGCGAACCGTTCGCGTTTGGTGACCAGCTCCTTGAAGCGGGGGCTGTTTTGTATCGAGAGGTAAATGCTGTCGTTCATTGTTTTTGTCCTAGCAGCACAGATAGGGGTGGAACCCACGACCCTTACTTTATGCGGCTATCGGACGCCAACCAGACGACCTTAGTCTTAGATGCAACGGTGTTTTACCGGTTGCGTAACAAAGTGATGGCCTCTTCGCGGGTAAACCCGCTCCCACAAGGGATGTGCACAAGCCTGAAGACTGTGGATATCCCTGTGGGAGCGGGTTTACCCGCGAAGCAGCAAAACTGGTCCTGACAGGTTGTTACTTGCCAGTCCACTCCTTCACACGATCAGGGTGCTTGGCCACCCAGTCCTTGGCCGCCGCTTCAGGCTTGGCGCCTTCCTGGATCGCCAGCATCACTTCGCCAATCTCGTCCTTCGACTGCCAGTTGAACTTCTTCAGGAACTCCGCCACTTCCGGGGCCTTGGTCGCCAGTTCCTTGCTGCCGATGCTGTTCACGGTTTCCGCGGCGCCATACACGCCTTTCGGGTCTTCGAGGAACTTCAGCTTCCACTTGGCGAACATCCAGTGCGGTACCCAGCCAGTCACTGCAATGGACTGCTGCTTGGCATAGGCACGGCCCAGTTCCGCAGTCATCGCCGCGCCGGAGCTGGCCTGCAGCTTGTAACCGCTCAGGTCGTAGTCCTTGATGGCCTGGTCGGTCTTGAGCATTACGCCGGAGCCTGCGTCGATGCCGACGATCTTCTGCTTGAAGGTGTCGTCGGTCTTGAGGTCGGCGATGCTCACCGCCTTGACGTACTCGGGGACGATCAGGCCGATCTTGGCGTCCTTGAAGTTCGGGCCGTAGTCGACCACGTTGTCCTTGTTCTTGGCCCAGTACTCGCCATGGGTCACCGGCAACCAGGCCGACAACATGGCATCGAGCTTGCCGGTTGCCACGCCCTGCCACATGATCCCGGTGGCCACGGCCTGCAACTTCACGTCGTAACCGAGTTTCTGCTTGATCACTTCGGCGGCCACGTTGGTGGTCGCCACGCTGTCAGCCCAACCATCCACGTAACCAATGCTTACTTCTTTGGCCATTGCCTGTGCCGCGCTCATGGCCAGTACCATGGCGGTGCCCACACCCAGGAAACGTCGCATTCTTGTAATAGCAGCCATCAAAGCATCCCCTCGTCAGGTCTCGGAATTTGCATCATCGTCCTGCAACAATAGTCGACCTGCTCCAGCTACGACCTGTAGCCGCCCCATATGCGACAGCACTATGCCATTAGCGGCATCGGCGTACGCCGACCTGCGCGATCCTTGCATGCCAAAGGTTTGGCGCCGGGCTACTATCTACCCTTTTGCGCCTGACGATGGACCGCCCGATGCCCAGTTCTACCCGCCTGCTGCTGCCGTTGTACCTGCTTGCCTGCCTGCTCGCCCTGCTCGGGCTCGGAGGGCTCTGGTACGGGCTTGGCAAGCCGGTGCAACTGCCCGACGCGGCCAGCCCGACACACAAGCTGCAATGCGCCTCGTACACCCCGTTCGACAAGGACCAGTCGCCCTACGACCAGCCGTTGCGCCTGCGCCCGGCACGCATGGATGCCGACCTGGCGTTGCTGGCCGAGCGTTTTCAGTGCATCCGTACCTATTCCCAGACCGGTCTTGAGGCGATCCCGGCGCTGGCGCGCAAGCATGGCCTGAAAGTGATGCTGGGTGCCTGGGTCAATGCCCACCCGGCAGACACCGAGAAAGAAATCGACCTGCTGATCGCCGCCGCCAACGCCAACCCCGACGTGGTCAGCGCGGTGATCGTCGGCAACGAGACGCTGCTTCGCAAGGAAGTAACCGGCGCGCACCTGGCCACGCTGATCGCCCGGGTGAAAAGCCAGGTCAAGGTGCCGGTAACCTACGCCGATGTGTGGGAATTCTGGTTGCAGCACCCGCAGGTGGCACCTGCGGTGGACTTCCTGACTATCCACCTGCTGCCTTACTGGGAAGACGACCCGCGAGGCATCGACGAAGCCCTGGCCCACGTCGCCGATGTGCGCCGGGTGTTTGGCACGCGCTTCGCGCCCAAGGACATTCTGATCGGCGAAACCGGCTGGCCCAGCGAAGGCCGCCAGCGCGAGACCGCGGAGCCCAGCCGGGTCAACGAGGCGCGCTTCATTCGTGGGTTTGTGGCCATGGCCGAAAACAACGGTTGGCATTACAACCTGATCGAGGCGTTCGACCAGCCATGGAAGCGCGCCAATGAAGGGGCGGTCGGTGGTTACTGGGGGCTTTACGATGCCGACCGGCAGGACAAGGGCGTACTTGAAGGGCCGGTGAGCAACCTGCCTTACTGGCCGCAATGGTTGCTGGCCGGTGCCGTGCTGATGGTGCTGATGCTGATGCTTGCCGGGCGCCCTGCCACCCCGACAGCGGCCATATTGCTGCCGTTGCTGGCGGCGTTTGGTGCCGCTTGCCTGGGGCTTTGGGGCGAGCTGATGCGCACCCATGCGCGGTTTGCCGGGGAATGGCTGTGGGCGCTGCTGCTGGCGGGGCTGAACCTGTTGGTAATGGCCCATGCCGTGCTGGCCCTGGCGCGGCGCACGGGCTGGCGCGAGCGCCTGTACGCCTGGCTGCAGGCGCGGGCCGGCTGGTTGTTGCTGGCGGCAGGTTTTGCCGCAGCGGTCAGCATGCTGGCGATGGTGTTCGACCCACGCTATCGCAGCTTCCCCAGCGCAGCGCTGGCGCTGCCGGCGCTGGTGTTTGCACGGTGGCCGGTGCGGGCGCCGCGGGCGGAGGTGGCGTTGCTGGCGTTCATCGTCGGTGCCGGGGTGGCGCCGCAGTTGTTTGTGGAAGGGCTGGAGAACCAGCAGGCCTGGGGGTGGGCCGGGGTGAGTGTGCTGATGACGGCTGCCTTGTGGCGGAGCTTGCGATTGCGACCGGCTTGAGCATTAGGGTGGGGTCGGCAGGGGCACAACAACCAAGGCATCTCCCTTTCAGCCACGCCGCGCTTGCCTGACCAACCGCAACCCCGCCAGCACCAGCGCGAACACGGCAATGCTGGCGGTATACAGCACCAGCGCCGGTACTGCGAACACCAACGCCACCACTGCCAGCCACCAGCCGCTACGGCCAGCAACGACCTGCGCCAGCAGCGCCAGCGCCAGCCCGCTCCAGGCCATCACCTGATGATGAATGCCCAACCCCAGCAACGACCGCACCTCACACTGCCAGTACGCCGCCGGCGCCGTGCACAGCCCAACCCATTGCCCGTCTTCCATCAGCCCGTAGCGCACGCCATAACTGGCAGCAAGCCACAGCCCCAGAAACAGCAAAAGCAGCGCAGCCGGCAGCGAACGAGACATCCAGTTCTCCAATAGCGGTAATCGAAAGCATCCATGATCGCTTATGCCCTGTTGTAAGGCAAAATCACATCTCTGCAGCTATGTTGCAGTTAACAACTGCACCAAAGACCACCGCACTTGGCAACTTTGCCCGGTCCGCTGTGGTCCTAGCCTGCACACTGCTCGACCTTGCGTTCTTCTGGGGGATTACATGCTTCGATCTTTGCGCCTCGCTGCCTTGCTCGGCGGCCTGCTCATGGCTGTGGCCGCTTCGGCGCGGGATATCGACGCCGCGAGCTATGGCTACCCCTTGACCAACCCGTTCGAGGCAACCATCGCCACCACGCCGCCAGACCAGCGCCCCACCCTGCCCGACGATGACGAAATCAGCCAGTCCGACTACAGCCTCAATCTGCGCCCGGACCGTGAGTTCACCCTGCCCGACAACTTCTGGGCAGTGAAAAAACTCAAGTACCGCCTGGCCCGCCAGGACCACGAGGCACCGCTGATCTTCATCATCGCCGGTACCGGTGCGCCCTACACCAGCAGCATCAACGAATACCTGAAAAAGCTGTTCTACCAGGCCGGCTTCCACGTGGTGCAGCTGTCGTCGCCCACCAGCTACGACTTCATGAGCGCCGCCTCGCGCTTCGCCACCCCCGGCGTCAGCCAGGAGGATGCCGAAGACATGTACCGGGTAATGCAGGCCGTGCGCGCCCAGCACCCGCGCCTGCCAATCAGCGAGTTCTACCTCACCGGCTACAGCCTGGGCGCACTCGACGCGGCCTTCGTCAGCCACCTGGACGAAACCCGCCGCAGCTTCAACTTCAAGCGCGTGCTGCTGCTGAACCCGCCGGTCAACCTGTACACCTCGATCAACAACCTCGACAAGCTGGTACAGACCCAGGTCAAGGGTATCGACCGCAGCACCACCTTCTACGAGCTGATGCTGGCCAAGCTGACCCGCTACTTCCAGGAAAAGGGCTACATCGACCTCAATGAAGCCCTGCTGTACGACTTCCAGCAGTCGCGCCAGCACCTGTCCAACGAGCAGATGGCCATGCTGATCGGCACCTCGTTCCGCTTCTCGGCGGCCGACATTGCCTTCACCTCCGACCTGATCAACCGCCGCGGCCTGATCATTCCGCCGAAGTTCCCGATCACCGAAGGCAGCAGCCTCACGCCGTTCTTCAAGCGTGCCCTGCAGTGCGACTTCGACTGCTACATGACCGAGCAGGTCATCCCCATGTGGCGCGCCCGCACCGATGGCAACAGCATCCTGCAACTGGTCAACCAGGTCAGCCTGTATGCGCTGGAGGACTACCTGAGCAGCAGCGACAAGATCGCCGTGATGCACAACGCCGACGACGTCATCCTCGGCCCCGGCGACATCGGCTTCCTGCGCAAGGTATTCGGTGAGCGCCTGACCCTTTACCCCCACGGCGGCCATTGCGGCAACCTCAATTACCGCGTCAACAGTGACGCCATGCTGGAGTTCTTCCGTGGTTAACAAACTCCTCTTCGCCACTGCCCTGTTCGCCACCGGCCATGCCCTGGCCGCCGAAACCGCCCCCCGGGCCAGCGTGGTCGAAGCCGACCCGCAAGTTACCGAAGCACCACTGGCGCCCGAGGCCGATGGTTTCCTCGACCCGCTGCGCGAGCTGAAATTCAACCCGGGGCTGGACCAGCGCGAGTTCGAGCGCTCTACCCTGCAGGCACTGAACGTGTACGACCCGCTGGAGTCGATCAACCGGCGCGTCTATCACTTCAACTACCGTCTGGACCAATGGGTGCTGCTGCCCATGGTAAGCGGCTACCAGTACGTCACGCCGCGCTTCGTGCGCACCGGGGTGACCAACTTCTTCAACAACCTGGGCGACGTGCCGAACCTGTTCAACAGCGTGTTGCAGTTGAAGGCCAAGCGCTCGGCGGAGATCACCGCACGGCTGATGTTCAACACCATCATCGGCGTGGGTGGGCTGTGGGACCCGGCTACCAGCATGGGCCTGCCGCGGCAAAGTGAAGACTTCGGCCAGACCTTGGGCTTCTACGGCGTACCGGACGGGCCGTACCTGATGCTGCCAGTGCTGGGGCCGTCGAACCTGCGCGATACCACCGGGCTGGTGGTGGATTATGCGGGCGAACAGGCGATCAACTACCTGAATGTGGCCGAAGCCAGCAGCGACCACCCGGAAATCTCCGTCCTGCGTGTGGTGGACAAGCGCTACAGCACCAAATTCCGCTATGGCCAGCTCAACTCGCCGTTCGAGTACGAGAAGGTGCGGTATGTGTATACCCAGGCGCGCAAGCTGCAGATAGCCGAGTAGGCAGGCCAGGCCTCTTCGCGGGTAAACCCGCTCCCACAGGGACTGCACCACCCTCAGGTATTGTGCGATCCCTGTGGGAGCGGGTTTACCCGCGAAGAGGCCGGCACTGGCAACATCAAGTCCCCAGGAACTGGCAAAGCTCCCGCTTCTTGGCCAAGGCATCCTTTCGCCCCAGCTCTATCAGCTCGCTGCAGTAACTGGCCTCGAACAGCAAATAGCTCAACACCCCCGCCCCGCTGGTACGCGTCGCCCCCGGCCCACGCAGGAACACGCGCAACGCCGCCGGCAACTCGCGCCGGTGCCGCGCGGCAATCTCGTCCAGCGGCTGACTGGGCGCCACCACCAGCACGTCGATAGGCGCCAGGCCCAGGCGCCGGGCATCCAGGTGCGCCGGCAACAGGTGGCTCAGGTGGTTCAGGCGCTGCAGCAGCTCGATATCATCTTCCAGGCTGTCAATGAACGTGCTGTTGAGCATGTGCCCGCCGATCTGCGCCAGGCTCGGCTGCTGCCCGCTGAACACGCGCTGGGTCGGCAACGGTGGCGCCGGCCGCTGCGGGTTGCCACTGACCCCGACGACCAGTACCCGGCTGGCGCCCAGGTGCAAGGCTGGGCTGATCGGCGCCGACTGGCGTACCGCACCATCACCGAAATATTCGTCGCCCAGCCGCACCGGGGCGAACAGCAGCGGGATGGCCGCACTGGCCAGCAGGTGGTCGATGGTCAACGGCGTGGGCATGCCGATGCGGCGGTGGCGCAACCAGGCTTCGATGGTGCCGCGGCCCTGGTAGAAAGTCACCGCCTGGCCGGATTCGTAGCCAAAGGCGGTCACTGCGACGGCGCGCAGTTGCTCGGCGGCCAGGGAGTGGGCGATGCCGTCCAGGTTCAGGTGTGCCTGCAGCAGGCCGCGCAATGGGCTGCTGTCCAGTAGCGCCACCGGCGCCGGGCCACCCAGGCCCAGCAGGTTGTGGCCGACGAAGCGGCTGGCCTGGCGGACCACGCCAGGCCAGTCGCTGCGGATCACCAGATGGCTGCGAAAGTTCTGCCAGAAGGCGGTGAGCCGTTGTACGGCTTCGCTGAAATGGGTGGCGCCGCTGGCCAGGGTGACGGCGTTGATGGCGCCGGCGGAGGTACCGACGATGACCGGGAACGGGTTGTGCGCGCCGGCGGGCAGCAACTCGGCAATGCCGGCCAGCACGCCGACCTGGTAGGCGGCGCGGGCGCCGCCGCCAGAAAGGATGAGACCGGTTACCGGGGGTGGCGCCATAGGAGTCCTTCCTGGGGTTGATGTGCTGTCAGTGCCGGCCCTTTCGCGGGTAAACCCGCTCCCACAGGTATTACAAAGCCTTCAGGGCCTGTGGAAAACCTGTGGGAGCGGGTTCACCCGCGAATAGGCCGGCACAGGCAAAACAAGATTCAACGCTTCTTCTTGTCATACAGCCGCGGCGCCCCTTCGGGCCGCGACTTGAACCGGCGATGCGCCCACAGGTACTGCTCGGGGCATTCGCGCAACACGCTTTCGACCCACTGGTTGATGCGCAGGCAGTCCGCCTCTTCGCTCTCCCCGGGGAAGTCCGCCAACGGCGGGTGGATCACCAGACGATAGCCGCTGCCATCTTCCAGGCGCTTCTGGGTGAACGGAATCACCTGCGCCTTGCCCAACCGGGCAAACTTGGTGGTGGCCGTCACCGTCGCCGCCGGGATGCCGAACAGCGGCACGAACAGGCTCTGCTTGGCGCCGTAGTCCTGGTCCGGTGCGTACCAGATCGCCCGGCCCGAACGCAGCAGCTTGAGCATGCCGCGCACATCCTCGCGCTCCACCGCCAGCGAGTCGAGGTTATGCCGCTCGCGGCCGCTGCGCTGGATGAAGTCGAACAGCGGGTTGCCGTGCTCGCGGTACATGCCGTCGATGGTGTGCTGCTGGCCGAGCAGCGCGGCGCCGATTTCCAGGGTGGTGAAGTGCACCGCCATCAGGATGGCACCCTGCCCCGCCTGCTGGGCGGCCTGCAGGTGCTCCAGCCCCTCGACATGGGCAAGGCGCGCCAGCCGGGCCTTGGGCCACCACCAGCTCATGGCCATTTCGAAGAAGGCGATACCGGTGGAGGCGAAGTTGGCCTTGAGCAGACGCTGCCGTTCGTCGACCGACAGCTCCGGGAAGCACAGTTCCAGGTTGCGCGCGGCAATGCGCCGCCGCTCACCGGCAAAGCGGTACATCACCGCACCCAGCGCGGCACCGACTTTCAACAGGACCCGGTACGGCAACTGGACCACCAGCCACAGCAGGCCCAGGCCCAACCACAGGCCCCAGAAACGTGGGTGAAGGAAATAGGGACGAAAACGCGGGCGTTCCATTGAAGCTTCCGGAAAGACAAAGGCCGCGCATTCTACAACGGATCAGCGCATGTTGCGGGCAACCGGTCTTATCGTTATAAGTCAGGGCACTTTTTTCGCAACAAGCCGTCTATGCAGACCATGAGCCCAAACCACACACCCGATACCGCCTCCGTGTTCCAGCTCAAGGGCAGCATGCTCGCCATTACAGTGCTGGAGCTGGCGCGCAATGACCTTGAGGCCCTCGACCGCCAACTGGCGGCCAAAGTCGCCCAGGCACCGAACTTCTTCAGCAACACGCCGCTGGTGCTGGCGCTGGACAAGCTGCCGGCCGGCGAAGGGGCAATCGACCTGCCCGGCTTGATGCGGATCTGCCGCCACCACGGCCTGCGCACCCTGGCCATCCGTGCCAGCCGTATCGAAGACATCGCCGCGGCCATCGCCATCGACCTGCCGGTGCTGCCACCATCCGGCGCCCGCGAACGGCCGCTGGAGCCCGAGCCCGAGGTGAAGAAGCCCGAGCCGGCCCCGGTCCCGCCGCCGATCCTTGAACCCGAGGTGCGCCCGACCCGAATCATCACTTCGCCAGTACGTGGCGGCCAGCAGATCTATGCCCAGGGCGGCGACCTGGTGGTGACCGGTTCGGTCAGCCCGGGGGCGGAACTTCTGGCCGATGGCAACATCCATGTGTACGGCGCCATGCGCGGCCGCGCCCTGGCCGGCATCAAAGGCAATACCAAGGCACGTATCTTCTGCCAGCAGATGACCGCCGAAATGGTCTCCATCGCCGGCCAGTACAAGGTCTGCGAAGACCTGCGCCGCGACCCGCTGTGGGGCACCGGCGTGCAAGTCAGCCTGTCTGGCGACGTGTTGAACATCACCCGTCTTTAACGGATACTTGCCAGCATTTTTAGTGCAACTTTTCTTACCGTTGCCATTTTTTTGTATTTTTGCAGGGACTTGTGTCCCGATTATTTTAGGGGTGAAACACCTTGGCCAAGATTATCGTGGTTACTTCCGGCAAGGGGGGGGTGGGCAAGACCACTACCAGCGCCGCCATTGGTACCGGCCTCGCACTGCGTGGCCACAAGACCGTCATCGTCGACTTCGACGTGGGCCTGCGTAACCTCGACCTGATCATGGGCTGCGAACGCCGCGTGGTGTATGACTTCGTCAACGTGGTCAACGGCGAAGCCAACCTGCAACAGGCCCTGATCAAGGACAAGCGCCTCGAGAACCTGTACGTGCTGGCCGCCAGCCAGACCCGTGACAAGGACGCGCTGACCCAGGAAGGCGTGGAAAAGGTCCTGATGGAGCTGAAGAAAGACTTCGACTTTGTCATCTGCGACTCGCCGGCCGGTATCGAGAAAGGCGCACACCTGGCCATGTACTTTGCCGACGAAGCCGTCGTGGTCACCAACCCCGAGGTGTCCTCGGTACGTGACTCCGACCGCATGCTGGGCATCCTGTCGAGCAAGTCGCGCCGCTCCGAAAATGGCGAAGAGCCGATCAAGGAACACCTGC
Source organism: Pseudomonas sp. SF2 (assembly GCF_036858055.1). NCBI lineage: Bacteria > Pseudomonadati > Pseudomonadota > Gammaproteobacteria > Pseudomonadales > Pseudomonadaceae > Pseudomonas > Pseudomonas sp. SF2. Next base: position 18,415 of record NZ_JAMBDI010000046.1, read on the forward strand.
TGATCACCCGCTACCACCCGGAGCGCGTGGAAAAGGGCGAAATGCTGAGCATCGCCGACGTCGAAGAAATCCTGGCGATCAAGCTCAAGGGTGTGATCCCCGAGAGCCAGGCCGTGCTCAAGGCTTCCAACCAGGGTATCCCGGTCATCCTCGACGACCAGAGCGATGCCGGCCAGGCCTATAGCGATACCGTCGACCGTCTGCTGGGCAAAGAAAAGCCCCTGCGGTTCATCGAAGTGCCGAAGCAAGGATTCTTCGCGCGCCTGTTTGGAGGCAAGTAAACCATGAACCTTTTTGACTTCTTTCGTGGCAGACAGAAACAGACCAGCGCGTCGGTAGCGAAAGAGCGTCTACAGATCATCGTGGCGCACGAGCGCGGCCAACGCAGCGAACCGGACTACCTGCCAGCGCTGCAGAAAGAACTGCTGGAAGTGATCCGCAAATATGTAAACATCGGCAACGATGATGTGCATATCGAGCTGGAAAACCAGGGTAGCTGCTCGATTCTGGAGCTGAACATCACCTTGCCGGATCGCTGATTTCGCGACCAGGCCTGGATCATTGGGGCTGCTTTGCAGCCC
>NZ_JAMBDI010000046.1:19009-45412 GCF_036858055.1 Pseudomonas sp. SF2
GCCGGCGATGGGCCGCAAAGCGGCCCCAGTGTTTTCCCCGATATAACCGAGACCAAGCAATGCCGCTGTCCAACATCCAGATCCTGCACGAAGACGCCGCCATCCTGGTGATCAACAAACCGACCCTGCTGCTGTCGGTACCCGGCCGCGCCGAGGACAACAAGGACTGCCTGATCACCCGCCTGCAGGAAAACGGCTACCCCGACGCGCTGATCGTGCACCGCCTGGACTGGGAAACCTCTGGCATCATCCTGCTGGCCCGGGATGCCGACAGCCACCGTGAGCTGTCGCGCCAGTTCCACGACCGCGAAACCGAAAAGGCCTACACCGCGCTGTGCTGGGGCCAACCGGCGCTGGACAGCGGCAGCATCGACCTGCCGCTGCGCTACGACCCGCCGACCAAGCCACGGCATGTGGTGGACCACGAACAGGGCAAGCACGCGCTGACCTTCTGGCGCATCGTCGAGCGCTGCGGTGATTACTGCCGGGTAGAACTGACACCGATTACCGGGCGCTCGCACCAGTTGCGCGTGCACATGCTGTCGATCGGGCACCCGCTGCTGGGCGACCGGCTGTATGCCAACCCCGAGGCACTGGCGGCCCATGAGCGGTTGTGCCTGCATGCCTCGATGCTGAGCTTTACCCACCCGGTGTCCGGGGAGCGGCTGAAGTTCGAGTGCCCTGCGCCCTTCTGAATGTGTACAGCCTGTACTGGCCTCTTCGCGGCTAAAGCCGCTCCCACAGGGACCGCACCGCTTTCGAGGGTTGTGCAGTACCTGTGGGGCTGCAGCCGCGAAGAGGCAGACACAATTTGTCGACTTAATACGCTAAACTCGCGCCACTGCTGTCTGGAGTGAGCTATGCGCGACGCACTGAATTCTGGCCTTATCGACTTCCTCAAGGCCTCCCCCACGCCCTTCCACGCCACCGCCAGCCTGGCCCAGCGCCTGGAAGCTGCCGGCTACCAGCGCCTGGACGAGCGCGACAGCTGGGCCACAGTGCCTGGCGGTCGCTACTACGTCACCCGTAACGACTCGTCGATCATCGCCATCAAGCTGGGCAAGCAAGCCCCACTGCTGAACGGTATCCGCATGGTCGGTGCCCACACCGACAGCCCGTGCCTGCGCGTCAAGCCGCAGCCTGAACTGCAGCGCCAGGGCTTCCTGCAGCTGGGTGTAGAAGTGTATGGCGGCGCCTTGCTGGCGCCATGGTTCGACCGCGACCTGTCGCTGGCCGGCCGGGTCACCTATCGCCGTGACGGCAAGGTCGAAAGCCAGCTGATCGACTTCAAGCTGCCGATCGCGATCATCCCCAACCTGGCCATCCATCTCAACCGCACCGCCAACGAAGGCTGGGCGATCAACCCGCAGAACGAGCTGCCGCCCATCCTGGCCCAGGTGGCGGGTGACGAGCGCATCGATTTCCGCGCCCTGCTCACCGAGCAACTGGCCCGCGAGCACGAGCTGATCGCCGACGTGGTGCTGGATTACGAGCTGAGCTTCTACGACACCCAGGACGCCGCCCTGGTCGGCCTGAACGGCGACTTCATCGCCGGTGCGCGCCTGGACAACCTGTTGTCGTGCTACGCCGGTCTGCAGGCCCTGCTGGCCGCCGACAGCGACGAAACCTGCGTACTGGTGTGCAACGACCATGAAGAAGTCGGCAGCTGCTCGGCCTGTGGTGCCGACGGCCCGATGCTGGAGCAGACCCTGCAGCGCCTGCTGCCGGATGGCGACGCCTACGTGCGCACCATCCAGCGCTCGCTGATGGTGTCGGCCGACAACGCCCACGGCGTGCACCCCAACTACGCCGACAAGCACGACGGCAACCACGGGCCCAAGCTCAACGCCGGGCCGGTAATCAAGGTGAACAACAACCAGCGCTACGCCACCAACAGCGAGACCGCCGGGTTCTTCCGCCATCTGTGCATGGCCGAGGAAGTGCCGGTGCAGAGCTTTGTGGTGCGCAGCGACATGGGCTGTGGCTCGACCATCGGTCCGATTGCGGCCAGCCACCTGGGCGTGCGTACGGTGGATATCGGCTTGCCAACCTTTGCCATGCATTCGATTCGCGAGCTGTGCGGTAGCCATGACCTGGCGCACCTGGTGAAAGTGCTGAGCGCCTTCTACCGTAGCCGCGAGCTGCCTTGATGTAGTCAGGCCCGGCCTCTTCGCGGGTAAACCCGCTCCCACACGGACCGCACAACCTTCAGGAGCTGTGCAGTACCCGCGAAGAGGCCAGGCCTGCTCAAGGTCAATCCCGCTTCGCCTGCCACCCGCTATGCTTGTTACATGGCCCCACTGCAAAAGGATTGCTGTCCATGTCCCCGTTCCTTTCCCTGTTCGTGCCGGTGTTCCTGTTCCTGATGCTGCTGACCATCGGTTTCAGCCTGCGCGAGCGCAACATCGGCGTACTGATGATGTGGGTCGGCACGCTGGGTATCTTCGGCCTCACCTGCTGGAAAATCCTGGAGCAACTGCCGTCGTGAACCTCTACACTCGGTCAATCGTTTGACCTGAGGTAGTTTTGCCAGTGCCTGCCCTTCTGCGTTGCTTTTTCCTGCTGCTGTTCCTGTTTGTCACCCCGGTACAGGCCGCTGGCCTGCCCGGCCTGCTTGGTGGCAGTGCGCCCGCACAGCCGGAAGCGACCGAACCGTTGGGCAAGTCGCTGGACGAGGTGATCAAGAACCTGGAAAACGACCAGCAGCGGGCCAAGCTGCTGGCCGACCTGAAAAAACTGCGCGACGCCACCAGGCAATCGCAACCCACCGTCGAACAGGGCGTGCTCGGCCTGATCGGCGGCGCCCTGAATGACTTCGAAAAACAGTTCAGCGGCGATGCCAGCCCGTTCCATCGCTGGGCCGCGGAAATCGAACAGGCCCAGGCCGAACTGACCGAGTTGATGGTGCCGGTACACCAGTGGCCGGCCATCCTGTTCGGCTTTGCCGCCGTCATCGCCGTCTGGAGCGTGCTGGCCTACGCCTTCAACTGGGTCGGCCACCGGGTACGCCTGCGCTTTGGCCTGAGCGAGGAACTGCCGCAGCACCCGCGCACCTGGGACCTGGTGCGCTTTGCCCTGCGCAAGCTGGGCCCGTGGCTGGTGGCACTGGTGTTCACCGTGTACCTGAGCGTCGTGCTACCACCGTCACTGGGCAAATCGCTGGCCATGGTGCTGGCCTACGCGCTGGTGGTCGGCACCTGCTTCTCGGCCATCTGCGTGATCGCCTTCTCGCTGCTCGACGGCCCGCACCGCCACCGCGCCCTGCACATCCTGCGCCACCAGGCGTTCCGCCCGCTGTGGCTGATCGGCAGCTTCGCCGCGTTTGGCGAAGCGATGAGCGACCCGCGCCTGACTGTCGCCCTCGGCACCCACCTGGCCCACGCCCTGGCCACCCTGGCCAACGTGATTGCGGCGCTGTGCACCGGGCTGTTCATTCTGCGCTTCCGCCGCCCGATCGCCCACCTGATCCGCAACCAGCCGCTGTCACGGCGCCTGACCCGGCGCACCCTCAGCGACACCATCGAGATCCTCGGCAGCTTCTGGTTCGTGCCGGCATTGATCCTGGTGGCGATTTCGCTGTTCGCTACCTTCATCTCGGCCGGCGATACCAGCACCGCCCTGCGCCAGTCGCTGATGTGCACGGTGCTGGTGGTGGTGTGCATGGTGCTCAACGGCCTGGTACGCCGCCACGCCGCCAACCCCAAGCGCGCCAGCAAGCGCCAGGCAGTGTACGCCGAACGCCTGCGCAACTTCGGCTACCTGCTGGTGCACCTGTTCATCTGGCTGGTGTTCATCGAGCTGGGCCTGCGCGTGTGGGGCCTGTCGATGATCGGCTTCGCCGAGGGCGACGGCCACGACATCAGCGTGCGCCTGCTGGGCCTGGCCGGCACGCTGATCGTCGCCTGGCTGGTGTGGATCCTGGCCGACACCGCCGTGCACCACGCCCTGGTGCGTTCGCGCCGGGGCCTGGCCAACGCCCGCGCGCAAACCATGATGCCGTTGATCCGCAACGTGATGTTCGTGGTCATTTTCATCATCGCGGTGATCGTCGCCCTGGCCAACATGGGCATGAACGTCACCCCGCTGCTGGCCGGTGCCGGTGTGATCGGCCTGGCCATCGGCTTTGGTGCGCAGTCGTTGGTGGCCGACCTGATCACCGGGTTGTTCATCATCATCGAGGACTCGCTGGCCATCGACGACTACGTGGATGTGGGCGGGCACCTGGGCACGGTGGAGGGACTGACCATCCGTACCGTGCGCCTGCGGGATATCGACGGCATCGTGCATACCATCCCGTTCAGCGAGATCAAGAGCATCAAGAACTACTCGCGCGAGTTCGGCTACGCGATCTTCCGCGTGGCGATCCCGCACAGCATGAACATCGACCAGGCGATCACGCTGATTCGCGAGGTGGGGCAGAAGCTGCGCAACGACCCGCTGATGCGCCGCAACATCTGGTCGCCGCTGGAGCTGCAGGGGGTGGAGAGCTTCGAGTCGGGTTCGGCGATCTTGCGGGCGCGGTTCAAGACCGCACCGATCAAGCAGTGGGAGGTTTCGCGGGCGTTCAACCTGGCGTTGAAGCGGCAGCTGGATGAGGCCGGGCTGGATTTGGCAACGCCAAGGTTGTCAGTGCAGGTAGTGACTGCCGGTTCCTCCAGTTAGGGCCTCTTCGCGGGTGAACCCGCTCCCACAAGTACTGCGCAAAGGCTGAAACCTGTGCGGTCCCTGTGGGAGCGGGTTTACCCGCGAAGAAGCCAACATTTCATCCAGCCTGAGCGCGAATGCGGATGGCATCATGCCGCCAATACTCCAGGTCACAGTCGATCAGGTGCCCATGCTGGTCACTGTTGACCCGGGTGATATGCAACCCCGGGCTTCCCGCCGATACTTTCAAGGCACTGGCCGCCTCCACCGGCAACGCCGTCGGCAAGATCTCGAAGCACACCTGCCCATACTGGATGCCATACACCCGCCCATAAATCTCGGTCAGCGACTGCGCCAGGTCCTGCTCGAGAATCTCCGGAAAGTACCGGGGATTGAGGTAGTGCTCGGCATACAGCACCGCCCGACCATCGATCCGCCGTAACCTGCAGATACGCACCACGCTGGACAACGCTGGCAGCTGCAAGCGCGCACAGATGGCCGCCGAGGCCGGCTGCAGCCGCGCCGACAACAGTTCGGTACTGGGCTCCCGCCCTTGGTCACGGACCATGGCATGGAAGTGGCTGCGCTCGATCAGGTCGTAGGTCAGCCGCTCGGGCGCGACGAACCAGCCACGACGCTCTTCGCGATAGATCAGCCCCTGGGCTTCCAGCTGCACCAGCGCCTCACGCAGGGTAATGCGCGTGGTATCGAACACCTCGCTGAGCCTGCGCTCGGCCGGCAGCTTGCCGCCCGGCGCCAGCAGGCCGTGCTCGATCTGCTCCTGCAAGGCATGGCAGATGGCTGTTACCGCACGCGGTGGCATCGACTGCATCGAAAGGTTACCTATCTGGACTAGTCCAGCCCCATCACAGGGCATGTGGAGAATAGTGCAAGCCTAGGCAGGGCTGATGAACATCCTGTGACAAAGGCTTTGGCCAGACACTACCAGAAACGCGCCAAGCCAGCAGAACCGGGTTGGTTGCGTGGTCTACGCTGTAGCTTCAGGGCCTTCACCGGCCCTTCCCTACATCAAACTGTCATGCAAGCGGCCTACCTTGGCTCAAGGTTTGCTGACCTAGACCAAAGGTGCCAGTCAACGGCTTGCAACGGTTTTACCCAGAACAACGATCGCAAAGGCACCCACCCAAAGGAGCTTCGGATGAAAAAGTTCTTCATGGCGTCACTGCTCGGTTCGGCCATCGCGTTGTGTACCACGGCCATGGCCGCCGGCACCGACCTCAAGGCCCTGGAAGACGCCGCCCGCAAGGAAGGCACTGTCAACAGCGTGGGCATGCCCGACGCCTGGGCCAACTGGAAAGGCACCTGGGAAGACCTGGCCAGCAAGTACGGCCTCAAGCACAGCGACACCGACATGAGCTCGGCCCAGGAAATCGCCAAGTTCGAAGCCGAGAAGGACAACGCCAGCGCCGACATCGGCGACGTGGGTGCCGCCTTCGGCCCGATCGCCGTGAGCAAGGGCGTGAGCCAGGCATACAAACCGAGCACCTGGGACCAGGTACCGACCTGGGCCAAGGACAAGGACGGCCATTGGGCGCTGGCCTATACCGGCACCATCGCCTTCATCATCAACAAGGACCTGGTCAAGGAAGGTGAGCGGCCAACCTCGTGGCATGACCTGGAAAAAGGCAAGTACAAGGTCGCCATCGGTGACGTCGGCACCGCCGCCCAGGCCGCCAACGGCGTGCTGGCTGCGGCGATCGCCTACAAGGGTGACGAAACCAACCTGGCACCGGGCCTGCAACTGTTCACCAAGCTGGCCCAGCAGAAGCGCCTGTCGCTGGCCAACCCGACCATCCAGACCCTGGAAAAGGGCGAGGTGGAAGTGGGCGTGGTGTGGGACTTCAACGGCCTGAGCTACCGTGAACAGATCGACCCCAAGCGTTTCGACGTACTGATCCCGTCGGATGGCTCGGTGATCTCCGGCTATACCACCATCATCAACAAGTACGCCAAGCACCCGAATGCGGCCAAGCTGGCCCGTGAATACATCTTCAGCGACGCCGGGCAGATCAACCTGGCCAAAGGGCATGCACGGCCGATCCGTGCCGAGCACCTGAAGCTGCCGGAAGACGTGCAGGCCAAGCTGCTGCCCAACGAACAGTACAAGGCCGCGCAGCCGATCAAGAATGCCGAGGCCTGGGAAGCGAGCTCGAAGAAACTGCCACAGATGTGGCAGGAGCAGGTGATCATCGAGATGGAGTAAGGGGCTAGCTTCTCTAGCGCCTGGACGGGCCCTTTCGCGGGTAAACCAGCTCCCACAGGTAAAGCACGCGTCTCAAGGCTGGCGCATGACCCTGTGGGAGCGGGTTTACCCGCGAAGAAGCCAACGCGGTTTATGACTGGAGCCACCATGCAACACAACGTCATCCTGGTCCTGCTCGACGGCCTCAACTACCAGGTCGCCCACCACGCCATGGGCCACCTGCACGCCTACGTCGAGGCCGACCGTGCCGCGCTGTACCGCGTGGAATGCGAACTGCCGTCGCTGTCGCGGCCACTGTACGAGTGCATCCTCACCGGTGTACCACCAATCGACAGCGGCATCGTGCACAACAACGTCAACCGCTTGTCCAACCAGCGCAGCGTGTTCCATTACGCCCGCGAGGCCAACCTGGGCACTGCGGCGGCGGCCTATCACTGGATCAGCGAGCTGTACAACCGCTCGCCCTTCGACCCGCAGCGCGACCGCCATACCCACGCGCCGAAGCTGCCGATTCAGCACGGGCTGTTCTACTGGGACGACCGTTACCCCGATTCGCACCTGCTGGCCGATGGCGAATACCTGCGCCGCCGCCACGCCCCCAACTTCCTGCTGGTGCACCCGATGAGTATCGACGACATCGGCCACCGCCATGGTCTGGATAGCAGCCAGTACCGTAACGCCGCGCGCAGCGCCGACATCCTGCTGGCCGACTACCTGCCAGACTGGCTTGAGGAAGGCTACCAGGTACTGGTCACCGCCGACCACGGCATGAACAACGACCGCTCGCACAATGGCCTGCTGGCCGAGGAGCGCGAAGTGCCGCTGTTCGTCTTCGGCGATGCCTTCAGCCTGGACCCGGCAGCCAAACCGCTGCAGACCGAGCTGTGCGGGACCATCTGCGAGCTGCTCGGCGCGCCACATGACAAGAGCGTCTGCCGGGAGCTGCTGAAGTGACTACAGCCAAGAGCAGCAGCACCCGTGGCCGCTACCTGGCCTTGCTCTGCCTGCTACCGTTCGCCGTGTTCTTCGTCATCTTCCAGATCGCCCCGCTGGCCTGGGTGGCGATCAACAGCCTGCAATCGGAAGCGGGCTGGGGCGTGGACAACTTCAGCAAGGTGTTCGCCTCGAAGTTCTACCTGCAGGCCCTGCAACGCAGCCTGGAGATCAGCTTCTGGTCGAGCCTGTTCGGCATCGTCATCGCCACGGTCGGCGCCTACTCGCTGCGCCAGGTGGACTCGAAGCTGCGCGACTTCGTCAGCGCCTTCGCCAACATGACCAGCAACTTCGCCGGGGTGCCGCTGGCCTTCGCCTTCATCATCCTGCTCGGTTTCAACGGCGCGCTGACCCTGCTGCTGAAGCAGGTCGGCCTGCTGGAAGACTTCAGCATCTATTCCAAGAGCGGGCTGATCCTGGTGTACACCTATTTCCAGATCCCGCTTGGCGTGTTGCTGCTGTACCCCGCGTTCGACGCCCTGCGTGAAGACTGGCGCGAGTCGGCTGCGCTGCTGGGTGCCAGCCACTGGCAGTTCTGGCGGCACATCGGCCTGCCGGTGCTGACCCCGGCACTGCTGGGCACCTTCGTCATCCTGCTGGCCAACGCCCTCGGTGCCTACGCCACCGTGTACGCGCTGACCACCGGCAACTTCAACGTACTGCCGATCCGCATCGCCGGCCTGGTAGCCGGTGACATCAGCCTCGACCCCAACCTGGCCAGCGCCCTGGCGATGGTCCTGGTGGGGCTGATGACACTGGTCACGGTGGTGCATCAATGGCTGCTGAAAAGGAGCTACCATGCGCGCTGACGCCCGTTCCGGCGGCTGGTACCACCGCGTCGTGGTCTACCTGCTGTTCCTCATCCTGCTGCTGCCGCTGGCTGGCACCCTGCTCTACTCGCTGGCCACCAGCTGGTCGGCCAGCCTGCTGCCCAGCGGTCTGACCTTCAAGTGGTACATCGCGCTGTGGAGCGAGCCGCGCTTCCTGGCTGCCTTCGGCCAGTCGCTGCTGGTGTGCGTGGGCGCGCTGCTGCTGTCAGTGGTGCTGATCCTGCCGCTGCTGTTCGTGGTGCACTACCACTTCCCCAGGCTCGATGCACTGATGAACATCCTCATCCTGCTGCCGTTCGCGGTGCCGCCGGTGGTGTCGTCGGTGGGGCTGCTGCAGCTGTATGGCAGCGGGCCCATGGCCATGGTCGGTACACCGTGGATCCTGATCGGCTGCTACTTCACCATCGCCCTGCCATTCATGTACCGGGCCATCACCAACAACCTGCAGGCGATCAACCTGCGCGACCTGATGGACGCTGCCCAGCTGCTGGGCGCCAACACCTGGCAGGCGGCGCTGCTGGTGGTCCTGCCGAACCTGCGCAAGGGCCTGATGGTGGCATTGCTGCTGTCGTTCTCGTTCCTGTTCGGCGAGTTCGTGTTCGCCAACCTGCTGGTCGGTACCCGCTACGAGACCCTGCAGGTGTACCTGAACAACATGCGCAACAGCAGCGGCCACTTCAACAGCGCGCTGGTGATCTCGTACTTCGCCTTCGTGCTGGTACTGACCTGGGTCGCCAACCGCCTGAACAAGGACAAGACCTGACATGAGCTTCGTCAGCGTACAGAAACTGCAAAAAAGCTACGCCGGCAGCCCGGTGTTCGAGAACATCGACTGCCATATCGAACGGGGCGAGTTCGTCACCCTGCTTGGCCCGTCCGGTTGCGGCAAGTCCACGCTGTTGCGCTGCATCGCCGGGCTGACCCCGGTGGACAGTGGGCAGATCCTGCTCGACGGCCATGACATCGTGCCGCTGAGCCCGCAAAAGCGCGGCATTGGCATGGTGTTCCAGAGCTACGCGCTGTTCCCCAACATGACCGTGGAGCAGAACGTCGCCTTCGGTCTGCGCATGCAGAAGGTCAAGGCCGATGAAAGCCAGGCCCGGGTGCGCGAGGCGCTGGAACTGGTGGAGCTGGGCAACTTCGCCGGGCGCTACCCGCACCAGTTGTCCGGCGGCCAGTGCCAGCGCGTGGCCCTGGCCCGCTCACTGGTCACCCGTCCGCGCCTGCTGCTGCTCGACGAGCCGCTGTCGGCACTGGATGCGCGCATCCGCAAGCACCTGCGCGAGCAGATCCGCGCCATCCAGCGTGAGCTGGGGCTGACCACCATCTTCGTCACCCACGACCAGGAAGAGGCGCTGACCCTGTCCGACCGCATCTTCCTGATGAACCAGGGGCGCATCGTCCAGAGCGGCGATGCCGAAACCCTCTACACCGCGCCGGTGGACCTGTTTGCCGCCGGCTTCATCGGCAACTACAACCTGCTCGACGCCGACAGCGCCAGCCGCCTGCTGCAACGCCCGGTGGCCAGCCGCCTGGCGATCCGCCCCGAGTCGATCACCCTGGGTATCAACGGCGAACTGGACGCCGAAGTGCGCAGCCACAGCCTGCTGGGCAACGTGATCCGCTACCGGGTGCAGGTGCGCGAGGTGGAACTGGTGGTCGACGTGCTCAACCGCTCACCGGCCGACCTGCATGCGGACGGGCAACGGGTAAGCTTGTCGATCGACCCCACGGCGCTACGGGAAGTGGCCTAAGGAGCATCAACACATGGCACTGGCAATTTTCGATCTGGACGAAACCCTGATCCACGGCGACTGCGCGTCGCTGTGGAGTGAGCAGATGGCCCGGCTGGGCTGGGTCGACGGCAAGGCATTCCTGCGCCGCGACCATGAACTGATGGAAGCCTACGGCAGGGGCCACCTGCGCATGGAGGAGTACATGGCCTTCAGCCTGGAGCCGATTGCCGGGCGTACCCTGGAAGAGGTCGAGCACCTGGTGGAGCCATGGGTCGAAGAGGTGATCGAGCCGATCATCTACGGCGACGCCTGCCGCTGCATTGCCGAGCACCGCAAACGCGGGGATCGCATCCTGATCATTTCGGCTTCGGGTACGCACCTGGTCGGGCCGATTGCGGCGCGGCTGGGGGTGGACGAGTACCTGGCGATCGAGCTGGAGGCGGTGAACGGGGTGTATACCGGCAACACCCATGGGGTACTGACCTATCGCGAAGGGAAAATCACGCGGTTGCTGGAGTGGCTGGACCAGGAGCAGGAGAACCTGGAGGGGGCAAGTTTCTATTCCGATTCGCGGAATGATTTACCACTGTTGCTGAAGGTGGATCATCCGCATGTGGTGAACCCGGATGCGGTGTTGCGGGAGCATGCCGAGATCAACAAGTGGCCGATCCTGAGCTGGGCCTGAGGTAATCGCATCGCCTGCACCGGCCCTTTCGCGGGTAAACCCGCTCCCACAGGGACCACACAGTTTTCAAGCCTGTGGTAATCCCTGTGGGAGCGGGTTTACCCGCGAAGAGGCCGGGCCTGCCTACGCCAGGCCAGGGTCTATCACCATCACCAGCTTGCCCGACACCTGGTTGGTCTCAAGCTCGGCATACGCCGCCTGGGCAAACTCCACCGGGTAGGTATCCACCAGTTGCGGCGACAGGCGCCCTTCGGCAAACAGCGGCCACACCTGCTGCTGCAACTCGCGCAGCAGCTCGGCCTTGAAGCCGTCATCGCGGTTGCGCAACGTGGAACCGGTAATCTCCAGACGCTTGCCCAGTACCTGTGCCAGGTCCAGCTCGAACTTGCGCCCGCCCATCAGGCCGATGATCACCCAGCGGCCGTCACGGGCCAGCAGCTTGAGGTTGAGCTCGCCGTAGCTGGCACCCACCGGGTCGAGAATCACATCGAACGGGCCGAAACCTTCCAGCGCCTCCAGGTTCTCGTTACGTACCACGCCACCGGCAGCGCCCAGCGCCTCGCAGTAGGCCAGGCGGTCCTGCGAACCGACACTGACCCACACCGGGCTGCCGAACGCCTTGCACAGCTGGATCGCGGCCGAGCCAACGCCGCTGGCGCCAGCGTGCACCAGCACCTTCTCGCCAGCTTTCACGCCACCCAGCTGGAAGATGTTCAGCCAGGCAGTGGCATACACTTCCGGCAACGCCGCCGCTTCATGCAGGCTCAGGCCCTCGGGTACCGGCAGCACGTGGCGGGCATCGACCACCACTTCCTCGGCCATGGCGCCGCTGGCCAGCAGCGCGCAAACACGGTCACCCACGCGCCAGTCGGCACCGGCGCCCACTTCTTCGATCACGCCGGAACACTCCAGGCCCATGTACGGGCTGGCGCCTGGCGGTGGTGGGTACAAACCTTTCATCTGCAGCAGATCGGCGCGGTTCAGCCCCGCAGCAGCCACGCGAATGCGCACTTGGCCCGCGTCGCAGGTCGGGCGTTCGGCCTCGACCCAGGCCACATGTCCGTCAACGCCTTGCAATGCCTTCACAGTGCCTCCATAGTTGAATCATATGACCGAGCCTGGGAACGCCAAGTCCCCAGGCTTTTTGCAGTATGCATCCGGTTTTTTGCAACCGGTGAACAGAAAAGACGGCCTACTATGCGTGATCAATTGTCTCCACGTCGAATCAGCATGAAGCATTTCCTCCCAAGCACCGCCCTGGCGCTGATGATCGGCCTGGGCAGCCTCACGCTCGGCGGCAATGCGGTGGCCGCCAACAAGTGGGACAGCCTGCAGCCGGACCGCGACGAGATCGTCGCCAGCCTCAACGTGGTGGAATTGCTCAAGCGCCACCACTACAGCAAGCCGCCGCTGGACGACGCCCGCTCGGTCATCATCTATGACAGCTACATCAAGCTGCTGGACCCGGCGCGCAGCTACTTCACCGCTGCCGACATTGCCGAATTCGACAAATGGAAAACGCAATTCGACGATTTCCTCAAGAGCGGTAACCTCGACCCGGGCTTCACCATCTACAAACGCTACCTGGACCGCGTCAAGCAACGCCTGGACTTCGCCCTGGCCGAGCTGAACAAAGGCGTGGACAAGATCGACTTCAACGCCAAGGAAACCTTGCTGATCGACCGCAAGGATGCCCCGTGGATGAAGGACCAGGCCGAGCTCGACGACTTGTGGCGCAAACGCGTCAAGGACGAAGTGCTGCGCCAGAAGATCGCCGGCAAGGAACCCAAGCAGATCCAGGAAACCCTGACCAAGCGCTACAAGAACCAGCTGGCGCGCCTGGACCAGACCCGTGCCGAAGATATCTTCCAGGCCTACATCAACACCTTCGCCCAGTCCTACGACCCGCACACCAACTACCTGTCGCCGGACAACGCCGAGAACTTCGACATCAACATGAGCCTGTCGCTCGAAGGCATTGGTGCGGTGCTGCAAAGCGACAACGACCAGGTCAAGATCGTGCGCCTGGTGCCGGCAGGCCCGGCGGCCAAGACCAAGCAGGTGGCCCCGGCCGACAAGATCATCGGTGTGGCCCAGGGCAACAAGGAAATGGTCGACGTGGTCGGCTGGCGCCTGGACGAAGTGGTCAAGCTGATCCGTGGCCCGAAAGGCTCGGTGGTGCGCCTGGAAATCATCCCGGCCAGCAACGCGCCTAGCGACCAGACCAGCAAGATCGTGGCGATCACCCGCGAGGCGGTTAAGCTTGAAGAGCAGGCGGCGAAGAAGTCGGTGCTCAAGCTCAAGCAGGACGGGCGTGACTACAAGCTGGGCATCATCGAGATCCCGGCCTTCTACCTGGACTTCAAGGCCTACCGCGCCGGTGATCCGGAGTACAAGAGCACCACGCGTGACGTGAAGAAACTGCTCACCGAACTGCAGAAAGAGAAAGTCGACGGCGTGGTCATCGACCTGCGTAACAACGGCGGCGGCTCGCTGCAGGAAGCCACCGAACTGACCAGCCTGTTCATCGAAAAAGGCCCGACCGTGCTGGTACGCAACAGCGACGGCCGCGTCGACGTGCTGGAAGACGAAAACCCAGGTGCCTTCTACAAGGGCCCGCTGGCGTTGCTGGTCAACCGCCTGTCGGCCTCGGCTTCGGAGATCTTCGCCGGTGCCATGCAGGACTACCACCGCGCGCTGATCATCGGCGGCCAGACCTTCGGCAAAGGCACCGTGCAGACCATCCAGCCACTCAACCATGGCGAGCTGAAGCTTACCCTGGCCAAGTTCTACCGGGTTTCCGGGCAGAGCACCCAGCACCAGGGCGTGCTGCCGGACATCGACTACCCATCGATCATCGACACCAAGGAAATCGGCGAGAGCGCCCTGCCCGAGGCCATGCCGTGGGACACCATCCGCCCGGTAGTCAAGCCGGCGGCCGATCCGTTCAAGCCGTTCCTGGCCCAGCTGAAAGCCCAGCATGAAGCCCGCAGCGACAAGGACGCGGAGTTCACCTACATCCGCGACCGCCTGGCCCTGACCCAGAAGCTGCTGAACGAGAAGACCGTCAGCCTCAACGAGCAGGACCGTCGCGCACGCCACGATGAGATCGAGGCCAAGCAGCTGGCGCTGGAAAACATCCGCCGCAAGGCCAAGGGTGAAGAGCCGCTGAAAGAGCTGAAGAAAGAGGACGAGGATGCGCTGCCGACCGAGGATGAGAACACCAAGCCGGAAGACGATGCCTACCTGTCGGAAACCGGTCGCATCCTGATCGACTACCTGAGTGCGAGCACCAAGGTGGCCAAGAAGTAAGGCGCAACGGCAATGATGGCAGAATAATGTGACCTGTCATCAAGCAGTCATCGCGCTCTCGTGAAATAGAGGGGCCGGGCGTGGAAACGCCCGGCCCTTTCATTTTCAGGAATACGTCATGACCGTTGCCGAGCAGCTCAGTGCCTTGAGTGCCATCCTGGCTCAACGCAGCATTCACAGTCTGTTCCAGCCGATCATGTGCCTGAGCGAACAACGGGTTTACGGCCATGAGGCGCTGAGCCGCGGGCCGTCCAACAGCCCACTGCACGCACCGCTGAACCTGTTTACCATCGCCCGCCAGGCCGGTCGCCTGACCGAGCTGGAGGCCGCCTGCCGGGAAAGCGCCTGCCGGCGTTTCAGCGAACAGCAGTTGCAGGGCAAGCTGTTTCTCAACGTCTCGCCGGAGACGCTGCTGGAGCCGCATTACCCATCCGGCCAGACCCTGAAACTGCTTGAGCAGGTCGGCCTGTCGCCCAGCCGGGTGGTGATCGAGCTGACCGAACATACCCCGACCGACGACTTCCAGCTGCTATCCAATGCCCTGCACCACTACCGTGACATGGGCTTCTCGATTGCAATCGACGATCTGGGGGCGGGTTATTCGAGCCTGCGCCTGTGGTCGGAGCTGCGCCCCGAATATGTGAAGATCGACCGGCATTTCATCGACGGCATCCACCGCGACCCGCTCAAGCGTGAGTTCGTCGGGTCGATATTGCAGATCGCCCGGGCGTCGAAGGCGCAGGTGATTGCCGAAGGCATCGAGTTGGCGGAGGAGCTGGCGGTGCTGATGGAGATGGGCGTGGACCTGGTGCAGGGTTACCTGCTGGGGCGGCCGCAGGAGCTGGGGGTGCGCGAAAGCCTGCCACTACCGGCGCTGATGAAGCTGCCGTTGGCCGAACAGCCGACGGTGCGGCTCAATGCCACGATTGGGCAGTTGCTGGAGCTGTTTGGCCGGCATCAGCACCTGGAGGCATTGGAGGTGGTGGATGCCGATGGCCGGGCTTGTGGATTGATTCACAGGCATGCACTGCCTGTTATGGCCTCTTCGCGGGCACGCCCGCTCCCACAGGTTCATCACGGATCTTGAGCCTTGTGTTGTATCTGTGGGAGCGGGTTTACCGGCGAAGAGGCCGGAACAGGCAACGAGTCAGGCCGATTCGGGGTAGCTGTACTCGAACACCCTGACCACCTCGGAGGCATGCCATGAGGCCGCTTCCATGCCGTCGACCGGCCCGGAAAATCGGCCCAACCGTTCAACGCACTCGAAGAAGCCGGTACGCGGCAAACGGCTGGCACCCTGGCTGATCACCAGCGAGCTGCGCAATGGTTGCTCGGCGCGGGCGTCCAGCACCGCCAGGTACTCCAGCGCGGCGGTCAGCGTCTGCATGGCCGGGCTGGGTAATTGCAAGCGTTCGATCAACGCTCGGTATGTCAGCAAGTGACGTTGACGACGGGCCAGGTCAAGCTCGCCCAGCAGGTTATCCCAGTGCTGACGGCTGATCCTGACCTGGCTCATGATGGCTCGCTCCAGCCAGCCACCCCCAGATGCCAGGCCAGGGCGCGGCGGATGGCAGCATCAGGCTGGCGTTCGCCCGATTCGATCATGGCCAGGTAAGCCGGGCTCACGCCGACATTGCGCGCCAGTTGCTCAGGGGCGATGCCCTTGGCCTGGCGAATCTGTGCCACTTCGCTGAAGGCCGGCAATGGCGCACTGGCTGCATCGCCCTGCGCTTCAATGGCAACCACCTCGGCAGGCGCCTGCCCCGCAGCCTTGAGCAGTGCCTGGTACTGCTCCCAGGGAACGACGGCGTACTCGGGCTGACCGTCCCGGCTGATGACCTGAATACCCATTACAAACCCCTTTAAAAAGGATTACAGCATGTAATCCGTAGGCATAACCCTTATGCCAATTATATTACCAACTCCGGGGTCTGTGCAGTTGAGGAGTAGCTCGGGCCAGTTTCACTGCGTATTGCGCTCCAAACGCAGGGCTTCGGGAGTGGCCGGCAGGCGCTCGACCACACGCAGCCGCTCGGGCGCCTGGCTGTCGCGCCAGGCCTTGAAGCGCGCCAGTTCGTCGGCCACGGTCTTCAGTACCCAACCCAGCACCGCGATGTCGTCGAGGAAACCCACGCCCAGCAACCAGTCGGGGATGGCATCGATGGGGCTGACGAAATACAACAGGCCAGCGACGATGGTGACCAGGGCCTTGGGGCTGATGGCACGGTACTCGCCGCGCCACCAGGCCAGGCACAATGACTGCAGCAGCTTCACGTCTTCACGCAGCTGGCCGATGCGCGGGCCTTTGCGGGCGACTGCGAACAGCAAGGCCGGCAACCGGCCACGGCTGAGCAGCCGCTCGGCCAAGGGCAGGAAACGGGCGAAATTCCAGGGTGCGCTCATGGAGCCTCCAGGCGGAAAAGGTTATCCACATTTATTGTGGATAACCTTGTGAACAGGGCGACGTTTCTGACCCCGGGTGCCTGCCAGGCAAGGGCCCCGGTCAGATCGGGCGTTTTTTACACAGTCGTTTCACACCATGGGTGCCTACGTCGCAAACGATTTGCGTCAGAAGCATCTTGCTGCTTCACGCTGCATTTCCTCGGACAGTATCAGCAGTTGCAGGTTCGTCCAACCACCCTGCACAAACGAAAACGCCCCGTCAGGACGGGGCGTTTTGCGTGGGCCAGCCAGTGTTACTTGGCAGGCGCTTCGGCTGGAGCGTCAGCAGGGGCTTCAGCTTCCGGCTCGGCGCCTTGCAGCTGGGCCGGATCCTTGATGGCGATCAGTTCCAGGTCGAACACCAGTACCGAGTTGGCCGGGATCAGCGGGCTTGGGCTCTGCGCGCCGTAGGCCAGTTCAGCCGGGATGAACAGCTTGTACTTCTCGCCGACGTGCATCAGTTGCAGGCCTTCGACCCAACCCGGGATCACGCCGCTGACCGGCAGGTCGATCGGGCTGCCGCGCTCGACGGAGCTGTCGAACACCTTGCCATCGATCAGCTTGCCTTCGTAGTGGACAGTGACCACGTCGGTCGGCTTGGGCTGCGGGCCGTCGGCCTTCTTGACCACTTCGTACTGCAGGCCCGAGGCAGTGGTGACCACGCCTGGCTTCTTGGCGTTTTCCTCGAGGAATTTCTTGCCGGCGGAGGCGGCTTCTTCGCTGGCCTTGGCCAGGCGCTCTTCGGCACGCTTCTGCAGCGCGGTGAAGGCTTCTACCAGCTCTTCGTCCTTGATGCGCTGTTCTTTCTTGCCAACGGCGTCTTCGATGCCGAGGGCGACTGCTTTCGAATCAAGGTCTTCCATGCCTTCCTGAGCCAGGCTCTTGCCCATGTTCAGGCCGATACCGTAGGAGGCTTTCTGTGCCGGAGTCTTCAGCTCGGGGCTGCTGGTCTGTTGATCACAGCCAGCCAGTACCAGGCCTACCAGGGCAACCGCAGCCGCCAAACGATGCTGTTTCATGCTATTTCCTTGTTCATGCGCCATAAGGGCAATCAGGGTAAAGCCGCGAGCTTAGCAGGCGGCCATGACCAATGGCTACCGGCATAGGAGCGGGTTTTGGTAAGGAAGTTCAGTAGTTAAACGGTTATTCATCAAAGGATGTGCAGCCATTGGCCAGTATTGACCGGTTGTGCCGCCTTTGCCCGGTTTTGCGGGGGATTTATTTCGCTGAATGCCGAGAAGCCTGCATTGGCCCTCAGGGGTAATTGCCCTCACGGTACTGCCCCGCCACCTCGCGCAGCACTTCGCACACCCACTGCCCCGGCACGCTCTGGGGCAACGCAGCATTACGGCAGATGCCCACCGAGCCGCCCGGCTCGCGCACACCCAGGTCGAGCTCGACCAGCTCGCCCCGGCGCAGGTCGAGCAGCACCGCGTCGCGCGGCGCCACCCACACTGCATCGCTGCCCAGCAGGTAGCGCCGGCTCAGCGCCAGTGACAGGGTTTCCAGGCGCTGGGCCGGCATCTGGATGCCACATTGCACAAACAGGCTGTCGGCATGCTGGCGGATGGTGGTGCCTGCGGGCGGCAATACCAACGGGTAACGCCCCACCTGCGCCCGCTCCACCGGCGTGCCGGCCAGCAACGGGTGGCCAGGCCGCACCACCAGGCTCATCGACTCGCTGTACAGGTGCTCGAACGACAGGCCCTGGATCTGCGGGCTGTCGGTCATGCGCCCGACCACCAGCTCCAGTTCGCCCAGGCGCAACTGGCCGAGCAGTTGCGCGCTGACCCCGGTGACCACACTGATCACCAACGCGTCATGCCGCTGGTGCAGGCGGCACAGCACCTCGGGCATGAGCAGGCCTTCGACCGTGGACAGCACGCCGATACGCACCTGCGACGGCGCCCGCGCTTCACCACGCAGGCTGCTCACGCCATCGCGCAGGGCTTGCACGCTGGGTCCGGCGTAACGCATGAAACGCGTGCCGGCCGGGGTCAGCTCGACGCCCTGGCGGCTGCGCGCGAACAGGCGTGTTTCCAGCAGCTCTTCGAGTTCCTTGAGGGTCTTGGAGATGGCCGGCTGGCTGATTGCCAGGATGTCGGCAGCCCTGGCCAGGCTGCCCTGCCGGGCAATCTCCAGGAAGCACAGCAGGTGGCGGTACTTGATGCGGGTGTCGAGGTTCATGGGCTCAAGCTTACCGCATGCAGATAGCCTGTACCGGCCCTTTCGNNGCAGATCCCTGTGGGAGCGGGCGCGCCCGCGAAAGGGCCGGGACAGGCAGCAGATGAATATCAGGCCACAGCCAACTCCACCGTCTCACCACTCAAACGCACCGGCCACACCCGCAAACGCTGCCCGGAATCTTCCAGGCACTCCCCGCTCCGCAGGCTGAAGTGCTGCTTGTACAACGGCGCCGCCACCACCAGTTCGCCCTGCACACTGCCCACCAGCCCGCGGCCGATGATGTTGGCGCCGGAGCGCGGGTCGCGGTTGTCCACCGCGTACAGCGGCTGCGGCTGCCCTGGCAGGTAGAACAGCGCCACCTGGGCACCGTCAAGCCACACCACCACCCCGGAATCCGCCACCAGATCATCCGCCTGGCACACGGCCTGCCAGGTTTCTCGGGTTTTCACAGCAGCATTGGACAGGTTCATCAGACAGCCTCCTCGACAGTTGGGATCAGGTGCAGCGGCGCAGCAGGCCGGCGCTGTTCGCGTTCGCGCACGAAATGCACGTCCGGATCGGCACGGCGGTCGTTGACGAAGGTACGGAAGCGTTTGAGCTTCTCGGGGTCGTTGAGGGCGTTGGCCCACTCGCATTCGTACTGGTCCACCACATGCTGCATCTGCGCTTCCAGCTCGCTGGCCAGGCCCAGGCTGTCATCGATGACTACCTGTTTCAGGTAGTCCAGCCCGCCTTCCAGGTTCTCGCGCCACACCGAGGTGCGCTGCAGCTTGTCGGCGGTGCGGATGTAGAACATCAGCACGCGGTCGATCAGGCGTACCAGGGTCTCGTCATCAAGGTCGGTGGCGAACAGCTCGGCATGCCGCGGGCGCATGCCGCCGTTGCCACACACGTAAAGGTTCCAGCCCTTGTCGGTGGCGATCACGCCGATGTCCTTGCTCTGCGCCTCGGCACATTCACGGGTGCAGCCAGATACGGCGAACTTGAGCTTATGCGGGCTGCGCAGGCCTTTGTAGCGGTCTTCCAGGCGCAGGGCCATGCCAACACTGTCCTGCACGCCGTAACGGCACCAGGTGCTGCCGACGCACGATTTCACCGTGCGGGTCGACTTGCCATAGGCATGCCCGGTTTCAAAGCCGGCTTCGATCAGCTCGCCCCAGATCAGCGGCAGTTCGTGCAACTGGGCGCCGAACAGGTCGATGCGCTGGCCACCGGTGATCTTGGTGTACAGGTCGTACTTCTTGGCCACCTGGCCGATCACGATGAGCTTGTCGGGGGTGATTTCACCACCGGGGATACGCGGCACCACCGAGTAGGTACCGTTCTTCTGCATGTTGGCCATGAAGGTGTCGTTGGTGTCCTGTAGCGGCACCAGCGCCGGGTCCATGATCGGCTGGTTCCAGCACGAGGCCAGGATGTTGCCCACCGCCGGCTTGCAGATATCGCACCCAACATGGCCTTTGCCGTGACGTTCGAGCAGCTCGCTGAAGGTGCGGATGCCCTCCACCCGCACCAGCCCGTACAGCTCCTGGCGGGTGTAGGCAAAGTGCTCGCACAGGCTCTTGTCCACCGCCACGCCACGGGCGGTCAGCTCGTGCTCGAACACCTGCTTGAGCAGGGCCGCGCATCCACCACAACCGGTGGCAGCTTTGGTGCAGCCCTTGACGGCGGCAAGGTCGCCGCAGCCGCTGTCGATGGCGGCGCAGACCGCGCCCTTGCTAACGTTGTGGCAGGAGCAGATGGTCGCGCTGTCGGGCAGCGCATCGGCGCCCAGGGCCGGTGCGCCGCCGCCTTGCGGCAGGATCAGTGCCGCCGGGTCGGCCGGCAGGGCAATGCCGTTCTGGGCGTACTGCAACAGGGTGTCGTAATAGCTGTTGTCGCCGACCAGCACCGCACCAAGTACGTGCTTGCCGCTGGCATCCACCACCAGCCGGCGGTAGGCGCTGTTGGCTTCGTCAATGAAGCGGTAGCTGCGTGCCCCCGGGGTGGCGCCATGGGCATCGCCGATGGAGCCGACATCCACGCCCAGCAACTTGAGCTTGGTGGACATGTCGGCACCGGTGAATTCGCCAGCGGCTTCCCCCATCAGCAGCGCCGCCAGGTTGCGCGCCATGCTGTAGCCCGGGGCAACCAGGCCGAACACGCTGCCGTTCCACGAGGCGCACTCACCGATGGCGAAAATGCGTGGGTCGCTGCTGCGGCAGTGGTTGTCGATCACCACCCCGCCACGCGCGGCGATATCCAGGCCACAGGCACGGCCCAGGGCATCCTGCGGGCGGATACCCGCGGAGAACACGATCAGGTCGGTTTCCAGGTGCTCGCCGCCATCGAAGTTCATGCGGTAGCGGTAGTCTTCCCCCGCACTGATCGACTGGGTGGCACGCGACAGATGCACACCCACGCCCAGCGCTTCGATCTGTGCCTTGAGCGCGGCGCCGCCCTCGCCGTCCAGCTGCACCGGCATCAGCCGTGGGGCGAACTCCACCACATGGGCTTCCAGGCCCAGCGACTTGAGGGCGTTGGCCGCTTCCAGGCCAAGCAGGCCACCGCCCACTACCACGCCACGGCGGGCGCTGGCTGCGGCAGCGCGGATGGCGTCGAGGTCGTCGAGGGTGCGGTAGACCAGCCGAGCATTGCCGCTGGAGCCTTCGATCGGTGGCACGAAGGGATAGGAGCCTGTGGCCAGCACCAGGTGGTCATAACCGTAGCGGCCCTCAGCAGTGACCACTTCGCCGCACTCACGGTCAATTTCCAGTACCGCTTCGCCGAGGTGCAGGTGCACACCGTTGGCGCCGTAGAAGTCCTGCCCGCACAGGGCCAGGGTTTCGGCACAGCTGCCGCCGAAGTACTCGGACAAGTGCACGCGGTCGTAGGCGCGTTGGCGCTCTTCGCCGAACACATGCACCTCGAAGCGCTGCAGGGCGCCGCGGCTGACCAGTTGTTCGACGCAATGGTGGCCGACCATGCCGTTGCCGACGATGACCAGTCGCTCTCGTTGCCCGCTGCTCGCTGTTGCCTTCATAAGCCGATCCTCGATCAAAAAAAAAGCGCCTGGAGCCGAAGCTCCAGGCGCCTTTGCCTGTATTCATCGCGGTAGTGGGCCCGGGTTGATCGCCGTTGATCAGTGGGCTTTGTTGTAACTGGGATAAAGCAGGGACTGTGCCAACCCTGTTTCCTGTACTGGCCTCTTCGCGGTGTACGACCGCTCCCACAGGGTCCTCCACGTTTTTCAGACCTGTGCAGTACCTGTGGGAGCGGGCGTGCCCGCGAAGAGGCCAGCACGGCAAGTGCACATTCCAAGTGCATCACTCCCCATCTTGGCGCACATCAATACACATCCCGCCGATACCGCCTGGCCTTGCCCAGCGCTTCGACATAAGCCCCCGCCGCCGCCGCATCCATGCCGCCATGCTCGGCCACGATGGCCCGCAACGCCGCATCCACATCCCTGGCCATGCGCTGCGCATCGCCACACACAAAGAAGTACGCCCCCGCCTCCAGCCACTGCCACAACTGCGCGCCCTGTTCGAGCATGCGCTGCTGCACGTAGACCTTCTCGGCCTGGTCGCGTGAAAACGCCGTGTCCAGCCGCAAGTGCCCTGCAGCCTGCCAAGCTTGTAGCTGCTCCTGGTAATAGAAATCGGTGGCCGCGTACTGCTCGCCGAAGAACAGCCAGTTAGCCCCTTTCGCCCCGCGTGCCTCTCGTTCTTCGAGGAAGGCCCTGAACGGCGCAATACCAGTGCCGGGGCCGACCATGATCACCGGCACGCTGTCATCCTCGGGTAGGCGGAAGTGCTTCGACACCTGCAGGAAGATGGCCACCTTCAGCGCCTGTGCGCGGTCGGCAAGAAAGCTTGAACACACCCCTTTGCGCGCACCATAGCGCACCGTGGAAACGGTCAGGTGCACCTGCTCCGGGTGCGCCAGCAGGCTGGAGCTGATCGAATAGAGGCGCGGCTGCAACGGTTTGAGCAGGGCCAGCCAGCTGGCCAGCGGCAACTGCTGGGGGAAGGCGCGCAACACATCGACCAGTTGCCGGCCCCACAACCAGTCCTGCAGCTCGGCCTTGCACTCGGGCTGCAGCAGGCGCTGCAGGTCCGGGGCATTGCTGGCGAAGGCCTGCAACTGCTGCGCGGTGACCTTGGCAATCTCCAGGTGCGCTTGCAGGGCTTCAGTCAGCGGCATGGCGGGCTGGCCTTTGAGCTCGACCATGGTTTGGCCATCGAGCTGCATCAGCGCCAGCAGTTCGTCGACCAGCTGCGGGCAGTTGCGCGGCCACACGCCCAAGGCATCGCCCGCGGCATAGGTGAAGCCGCTGCCGCTCAGGTCGAATACCAGTTGACGGGTTTCCTTGCTGGCACCCGGGCCGTTGAGCAGGCGGTTTTCCAGCAAGGTGGCAGCCCAGGGTTGCTGCTTGCTGTAAGCCGCCACGGGCGCAGGCTCGGTGACCGGTTGCGGTGCGGCGGCACTGCCCAGCGTAGGCAACAGCGCATCGAGCCAGGCGGCGAAGGCGTCGTCGAAGTCCGGCTCGCAGTCCACCCGTTGCAGCAGGCGCCGCCCACCCAGTTCGGCCAGACGTTGGTCAAGCTTGCGGCCAAAGCCGCAGAACTGGTCGTAACTGGAATCGCCCAGGGCCAGTACGGCATAGCGCAGTTCGGCGCAGTGGGCGCCCTGCTCCCCCTGCAAGGCGTGCCAGAACGCCGCCGCGCTGTCGGGCGCGTCGCCATCGCCAAAGGTGCTGGCGATCAGCACCACGCTGGCGGCGCCCTGCAACTGACGCGGGCTGACCGCGTCCATGCAACTGAGCTGCACATCGAGGCCGGCACCACGCAGGCGCTCGGCACAGCGTTCGGCCAGCAACTCACCGTTGCCGGTCTGCGAGGCCCACAACACCTGGTGCCGTGGCGCCGCCAGCGCAGCATCGGGCAGTACCGGGGCTGGCAGGGTGTCCAGGCCAAGCAGACGGGACAGGGCGGCGGTCGGCGGAATGGCAGTGTTCAGATCAAGGGCTTCGATCCGCTCGCCTGCAACCCGCTCCAGGGTCACGGCACAGTGCTTGAACGCCGGCTGCAGCGACAGCGGGTCGACCGCATCGCAGGTCACGGCGTTGATCGCCAGCTGCTCGCCGATCAGGTCGTTCCAGTGAAATGGGGCAAAGCAGTTGCCCGGCATGACCCGGTCGCTGATTCGCGCGGGCAGCACGGCCTGCCCACGGCGCGAGCGGATGGCCACCTGGTCCTTTTCGGCGATGCCCAGACGGGCGGCATCGTCGTGGTGGATCTCCACGAAGGGGCCAGGCTCCAGCTTGTTCAGCGCCGGCACCTTGCCGGTCTTGGTCAGGGTGTGCCACTGGTGCTGTACGCGGCCGGTATTGAGCACCATGGGGTAATCGGCATCCGGCAGCTCCGCTGCCGGCAACCAGGGCCGGGCGAAGAAACGGGCCTTGCCGCTGGCGGTCGGGAAGGCCAACGCCGGGCATTCGCCCTGGGCGTCGTGCAACAGCGCCTGGCTGCTGCCGTCGTTGCGGTAGCGCAGCGGGCTGCGCGGGTTGTCGCGGCCCGGGGCGCAGGGCCACTGGCGCGGCTGCTCGCGCAGTTCGGCATAGCCGATACCACGCAGGTCGTAGCCGGAGGCCGGGTTATGGAAGCGGCGGATCTCCTCGTACACCGCTTCGGCATCGGGGTAGTCGAAGCCGTCGGCGTAGCCCATGGCGCAGGCGACCCGGGCGATGATCTGCCAGTCGGGCAGGCTCTGCCCGGGCGGCTCGACGGCGCGTGGCATCAGGGTGAGGTTGCGCTCGCTGTTGATCATCACGCCTTCCCCTTCAGCCCACAGTGCGGCCGGCAGGAGGATGTCGGCGTAACGGTTGGTTTCGGTGTCGAGGAAGGCATCCTGGGTAATCACCAATTCGGCCTGGCGCAGGCCGTCGATCACCTGCTGGCGGTTGGCGACGCTGGCCACCGGGTTGCTACAGATGACCCAGCAGGCTTTCACCGCGCCGCTTTTCATCTGTTCGAACAGCGCCACCGTGCCCTCGCCGCCCTCACTGCGCAGGCTGCCCGGTGCCAGTTGCCACTGCTGCTCGACGAAGGCGCGGTCTTGCGCTACCAGCGCCGAGCGCTGGCCTGGCAAACCCGGGCCCATATAGCCCATCTCGCGGCCGCCCATGGCATTGGGCTGGCCGGTCAGCGAGAACGGCCCGCTGCCGGGGCGGCAGATGGCGCCCGTGGCCAGATGCAGGTTGCAGATCGCATTGGTGTGCCAGGTGCCATGGATGCTCTGGTTCAGGCCCATGGTCCAGCAGCTCATCCAGTTGCTGGCGCCGCCGATCCATTCGGCGGCCCTGATGATGTCGGCCTCGGCCAGCCCGGTGATGGCGGCCACGCGTTCAGGGGTGTAGTCGTCGAGGAAAGCCGGCAGTTCGTCCCAGCCTTCTGTGTGGCGGGCGATGAAGTCGGGGTTGGTGTGGCCGTTGCGCTGCAACAGATACAGCAGGCCATTGAGCAAGGCCATGTCGCTACCGGGACGCACTTGCAGGAACAGGTCGGCCTTATCGGCGGTGGCGCTGCGCCGCGGGTCGATGACGATAAGCTTGGCGCCCGCCCTCACCCGGTCGAGCAGGCGCAGGAACAGGATCGGGTGACAGTCGGCCATGTTGGCGCCGATCACCAGGAATACGTCGGCGTGCTCGAAGTCCTGGTAGCTGCCGGGCGGGCCATCGGCGCCAAGCGACAACTTGTAGCCGCTGCCAGCGCTGGCCATGCACAGGCGCGAGTTGGACTCGATGTGGCGAGTGCGGATAAAGCCCTTGGCCAGCTTGTTGGCCAGGTACTGGGCCTCCAGCGACATTTGCCCGGAAACGTACAGCGCCACGGCGTCCGGGCCGTGCTGGTCGATGATGCCGAGCAGGCGGCTAGCGGCAGCGGCGATGGCCTGGTCGATGCCGGTACGCGCTGGCTGCTGGCTGCGCTGCTGGCGCACATAGGCATCTTCCATGCGGCCGGCAGCGGTCAGTGGCAGGTGTGCGGTGAGGCCTTTGGTGCACAGGCGGCCGAAGTTACTGGGGTGCAGCTTGTCGCCGCTGATCTTGCCGACCTTGCCATCGGCAACGCTCATGACGATGCCGCAACCGACGCCGCAGTAAGGGCAGACGCTGCGCACTTCGCTGTTGGCCATGGGCGGGCTCCTGTGAGAAACGCAAAAAGGCGCCGGCTGCCCCTGCTTGCTGGGCAAGCGGGGCAACACGGCGCCTTTGTCGTGAAGGTTTGTGGGCTGTCGACGTTGATAGCCCTGGGTAGCGGTAGATCAGCAATTAATGGGCCAGCTGTGCCTGCCCTTTCGCGGGTAAAC
>NZ_JAMBDI010000046.1:45418-46427 GCF_036858055.1 Pseudomonas sp. SF2
AAGAGGCCGGCACAGGAGCGCACCATGCGGTGGCAACCCCGCACCCCGTGGCGCTATGCTGGGGCACATTCCAGCATGAGCCACTGCCCTCCCCCATGTCCCAGGTGATTCTCAAGACCCCCGCCCAACTCGACCTGATGCGCCGCGCCGGCCAGTTGCTGGCCCAGGTGTTCGCCGACCTCGACAGCTTCATCCGCCCCGGCGTGACCACGATGCAGATCAACGACCGTGCCGATGCGTTCATCGTCGGCACGCTCAAGGCCCGCCCGGCAAGCAAGGGCCAGTACGGTTTCCCCTACTCGCTCAACACCTCGGTGGACCATGTGGTGTGCCATGGCATGCCCAAGGTCGATGAAGTGCTGAAGGAAGGCTCGATCATCAACGTCGACATCACCCTGGAGCAAGGCGGCTATATCGCCGACTCGTCGAAGATGTACAGCATCGGGCCGATCAGCGATGAGGCGCAGCGCCTGGTCGACACCACCTATGACGCGCTATGGAAAGGCATCGAACAGGTACGCCCCGGGGCGACGCTGGGTGATATCGGCCATGCCATCCAGACCCATGCCGAAGCGGCGGGTTACAGCGTTGTACGTGAGTATTGCGGACATGGCATTGGCCAGCAGATGCATGAAGGGCCTGAGGTGCTGCACGTTGGCCAGCGCGGGATGGGCATGAAATTGAAGCCGGGGATGGTGTTTACCATCGAACCGATGATCAACCAGGGTGGGCGCGGGACGCGCACGCTGAAGGATGGCTGGACGGTGATTACCCGTGACCACAGCCTGTCGGCGCAGTGGGAGCATACGGTGGCGGTGACCGAGGATGGGTTTGAAGTGCTGACGTTGCGAGAAGAAGAACGTCGTAGCTGAAATTGCTACAGATCCTCTGTGGGAGCGGGTAAACCCGCGCCCACAGGGCCAGGCATCGCCTGTTGGTTTTTTGCTCAATGCAGAAACAAAAAAAGCGACCCTAAGGTCGCTTTCTTTGTTACTTCCGGGTGTTCAGT
>NZ_JAMBDI010000046.1:46524-46735 GCF_036858055.1 Pseudomonas sp. SF2
TCCCGGCTGAGCTAATCACCCATGTCTCTCGGTGTGGCGCGCATTCTACGGGCGACTTTACGCTCTGGCAAGCACTTATCGAACTTTTTGCAAATTTCGGCGAAACACCAAATCACAGGCACAAAAAAAGCGACCCTAAGGTCGCTTTCTCTGTTACTTCCGGGTGTTCAGTAGGCCCTGGAAGTGAAATATGGCGCAGCGGACGGGACTC
>NZ_JAMBDI010000047.1:0-3365 GCF_036858055.1 Pseudomonas sp. SF2
TTAAAGACAAAACCCCTACCTGCATGTGCAGATAGGGGTTTTGCGAAATGAATCTTGACGATGACCTACTCTCACATGGGGAAACCCCACACTACCATCGGCGATGCATCGTTTCACTGCTGAGTTCGGGATGGGATCAGGTGGTTCCAATGCTCTATGGTCGTCAAGAAATTCTGTTGCCAGAATGTCCAGATGGACAGCCCAGCGAATCCGGATATGTGATTTTGTGAAGTTGCGAACTTTCGGTTCTTTCGTCTTCACCACCGCAATCTGCGCTAGCAAATTGCTTGGGTGTTATATGGTCAAGCCTCACGGGCAATTAGTATTGGTTAGCTCAACGCCTCACAGCGCTTACACACCCAACCTATCAACGTCGTAGTCTTCGACGGCCCTTCAGGGGATTCAAGATCCCAGTGAGATCTCATCTTGAGGCAAGTTTCCCGCTTAGATGCTTTCAGCGGTTATCTCTTCCGAACATAGCTACCCGGCAATGCCACTGGCGTGACAACCGGAACACCAGAGGTTCGTCCACTCCGGTCCTCTCGTACTAGGAGCAGCCCCTCTCAAATCTCAAACGTCCACGGCAGATAGGGACCGAACTGTCTCACGACGTTCTAAACCCAGCTCGCGTACCACTTTAAATGGCGAACAGCCATACCCTTGGGACCGGCTTCAGCCCCAGGATGTGATGAGCCGACATCGAGGTGCCAAACACCGCCGTCGATATGAACTCTTGGGCGGTATCAGCCTGTTATCCCCGGAGTACCTTTTATCCGTTGAGCGATGGCCCTTCCATACAGAACCACCGGATCACTAAGACCTACTTTCGTACCTGCTCGACGTGTTTGTCTCGCAGTCAAGCGCGCTTTTGCCTTTATACTCTACGACCGATTTCCGACCGGTCTGAGCGCACCTTCGTACTCCTCCGTTACTCTTTGGGAGGAGACCGCCCCAGTCAAACTACCCACCATACACTGTCCTCGATCCGGATAACGGACCTGAGTTAGAACCTCAAAGTTGCCAGGGTGGTATTTCAAGGATGGCTCCATGAGAACTGGCGTCCCCACTTCAAAGCCTCCCACCTATCCTACACAAGCAAATTCAAAGTCCAGTGCAAAGCTATAGTAAAGGTTCACGGGGTCTTTCCGTCTAGCCGCGGATACACTGCATCTTCACAGCGATTTCAATTTCACTGAGTCTCGGGTGGAGACAGCGCCGCCATCGTTACGCCATTCGTGCAGGTCGGAACTTACCCGACAAGGAATTTCGCTACCTTAGGACCGTTATAGTTACGGCCGCCGTTTACCGGGGCTTCGATCAAGAGCTTCGCTTGCGCTAACCCCATCAATTAACCTTCCGGCACCGGGCAGGCGTCACACCCTATACGTCCACTTTCGTGTTTGCAGAGTGCTGTGTTTTTAATAAACAGTCGCAGCGGCCTGGTATCTTCGACCGGCATGGGCTTACGGAGCAAGTCCTTCACCCTCGCCGGCGCACCTTCTCCCGAAGTTACGGTGCCATTTTGCCTAGTTCCTTCACCCGAGTTCTCTCAAGCGCCTTGGTATTCTCTACCTAACCACCTGTGTCGGTTTGGGGTACGGTTCCCAGTTATCTGAAGCTTAGGAGCTTTTCTTGGAAGCATGGTATCAACCACTTCGTCGCCTAAAGGCAACTCGTCATCAGCTCTCGGCCTTGAAATCCCGGATTTGCCTAAGATTTCAGCCTACCACCTTAAACCTGGACAACCAACGCCAGGCTGGCCTAACCTTCTCCGTCCCTCCATCGCAATAACTGGAAGTACAGGAATATTAACCTGTTTTCCATCGACTACGCTTTTCAGCCTCGCCTTAGGGACCGACTAACCCTGCGTCGATTAACGTTGCGCAGGAAACCTTGGTCTTTCGGCGTGCGAGTTTTTCACTCGCATTGTCGTTACTCATGTCAGCATTCGCACTTCTGATACCTCCAGCAAGCTTCTCAACTCACCTTCACAGGCTTACAGAACGCTCCTCTACCGCGTCATCAAAGATGACACCCGTAGCTTCGGTGCATGGTTTGAGCCCCGTTACATCTTCCGCGCAGGCCGACTCGACTAGTGAGCTATTACGCTTTCTTTAAAGGGTGGCTGCTTCTAAGCCAACCTCCTAGCTGTCTAAGCCTTCCCACATCGTTTCCCACTTAACCATGACTTTGGGACCTTAGCTGACGGTCTGGGTTGTTTCCCTTTTCACGACGGACGTTAGCACCCGCCGTGTGTCTCCCATGCTCGGCACTTCCAGGTATTCGGAGTTTGCATCGGTTTGGTAAGTCGGGATGACCCCCTAGCCGAAACAGTGCTCTACCCCCTGGAGTGATACATGAGGCGCTACCTAAATAGCTTTCGAGGAGAACCAGCTATCTCCGAGCTTGATTAGCCTTTCACTCCGATCCACAGGTCATCCGCTAACTTTTCAACGGTAGTCGGTTCGGTCCTCCAGTCAGTGTTACCTAACCTTCAACCTGCCCATGGATAGATCGCCCGGTTTCGGGTCTATACCCAGCGACTAAACGCCCTATTAAGACTCGCTTTCGCTACGCCTCCCCTATTCGGTTAAGCTCGCCACTGAATATAAGTCGCTGACCCATTATACAAAAGGTACGCAGTCACCTAACAAAGTAGGCTCCCACTGCTTGTACGCATACGGTTTCAGGTTCTATTTCACTCCCCTCTCCGGGGTTCTTTTCGCCTTTCCCTCACGGTACTGGTTCACTATCGGTCAGTCAGTAGTATTTAGCCTTGGAGGATGGTCCCCCCATATTCAGACAAAGTTTCTCGTGCTCCGTCCTACTCGATTTCATTGACAAGAGATTTTCGTGTACGGGGCTATCACCCACTATGGCCGCACTTTCCAGAGCGTTCCACTAATCTCAAATCAACTTAAGGGCTGGTCCCCGTTCGCTCGCCACTACTAAGGGAATCTCGGTTGATTTCTTTTCCTCAGGGTACTTAGATGTTTCAGTTCCCCTGGTTCGCCTCTTGCACCTATGTATTCAGTACAAGATACTCAGCTTATGCTGAGTGGGTTCCCCCATTCAGAGATCTCTGGATCACAGTCTGTTTGCCGACTCCCCAAAGCTTATCGCAGGCTACCACGTCTTTCATCGCCTCTGACTGCCAAGGCATCCACCGTATGCGCTTCTTCACTTGACCATATAACCCCAAGCAATCTGGTTATACTGTGAAGACGACATTCGCCGAAAATTCGCATGTTGCTCTTTCGAGCAGAACTCACAAATTTTACCTTAGCCTGATTTCCAGCAGTGAAACTGGTCATCAGTCTATATCTATCACATATCCGAATTTTTAAAGAACGATCTGACAAAAG
>NZ_JAMBDI010000048.1:0-109298 GCF_036858055.1 Pseudomonas sp. SF2
TCCTGATCATGCGTATTAGCCTGTAAACCATGTCCCCGGTTTGAAATGTAAACGATGTCTCCGGTTTGTACCGAGCGGGCGTGCTCGCGAAGAGGCCTACAACCAGACCACCGGCCTGGCGCACGCTGAACTACCGACCTATTGTGCCGTCTGAGAGCCGTGGCGAGTCTCATCACTCGCTAGCCCGCAACTCTCCCTGTAAACTGCGTGGGTTTTTCATCCCCCAATCCTTTCGGAGCCATACATGTCCCGCGTTACCCTGAGTCGCTATCTGATTGAGCAGACCCGCAGCAACAATACCCCTGCCGATCTGCGCTTCCTGATCGAAGTGGTGGCGCGTGCGTGCAAGGAAATCAGCCATCACGTGTCCAAAGGCGCCCTCGGCGGTGTGCTGGGCAGCATGGGCACTGAAAACGTGCAGGGCGAAGTCCAGAAGAAACTGGACGTGATTTCCAACGATATCCTGCTGGAAGCCAACGAATGGGGCGGCCACCTGGCTGGCATGGCCTCCGAAGAAATGGACAACGCCTACCAGATTCCGGGCAAGTACCCGAAAGGCGCCTACCTGCTGGTCTTCGACCCGCTGGACGGCTCGTCCAACATCGACGTCAACGTTTCGGTCGGCACCATCTTCTCGGTACTGCGTTGCCCTAACGAGTACCTGAGCCAGAACGAAACCCTGAACGAAAATGCCTTCCTGCAGCCAGGCACCCAGCAGGTCGCCGCCGGTTACGCCATCTATGGCCCGCAGACCATGCTGATCCTGACCCTGGGCAACGGCGTCAAGGGCTTCACCCTGGACCGCGAACTGGGCAGCTTCGTCCTCACCCACGAAAACATCCGCGTGCCGGAAAGCACCGCCGAGTTCGCCATCAACATGTCCAACCAGCGCCACTGGGAAGCCCCGGTTCAGCGTTACGTGGGCGAGCTGCTGGCAGGCGAGACCGGCCCGCTGAAGAAGAACTACAACATGCGCTGGATCGCCTCGATGGTGGCCGACGTGCATCGCATCCTGACCCGTGGCGGCCTGTTCATGTACCCACGTGACGCCCGCGAGCCGAGCAAGCCGGGCAAGCTGCGCCTGATGTACGAAGCCAACCCGATGTCGTTCATCATCGAACAGGCCGGCGGCGCCTCCACTAACGGTTACGATCGCATCCTCGACATCAAGCCGGAAAGCCTGCACCAGCGTGTGTCGGTAATCCTCGGCTCGAAGGAAGAGGTCGAGCGCGTCACCGCCTACCACAAGGAGTAAGTCATGCTCGCACCTTGGCAGCCGTTGCTGGAGTGGTGGTTCGGTTGGGGCACCAGTCCCCAGGCCGTGGCTGACGAGAAGAGCACGCTGTGGTTCGGCAAGCATCACGATGCCGAGGCCCATGCGCTGTTTGGCGAGCTGGTCGAGCACGCCCTGGCGGGTGGGCTCGACGAGTGGCAGCAAAGCCCGCAGGGCTGGCTGGGCCTGCTGATCCTGCTGGACCAGCTGCCACGCATGATCTACCGCGACACGCCGCGCGCCTTCGAGGGCGACCGGCGTGCCCAGGTGGTGGCGATGCAGGGTTTGCAGAAGAACTGGGATTACCAGTTGCTGCCGATCCAGCGGGTGTTCGTGCTGCTGGTGCTGGAGCATGCCGAAGTGCTTGACTGGCAGAACCTGTGCGTCGAGCGCTACCAGTTGCTGCTGGACGAGCAGCCTGAAGCCAACCGCCGGCTGTTCGAAGGCTTCCTCGACTATGCCGAGCAGCATCAACGGGTGATTGCCCGGTTTGGGCGCTTTCCGCACCGCAACCTGGTGCTGGAGCGGCCGAGCACCAGTGAAGAAATGGACTTTTTGCTGGAGCCAGGCTCCAGATTCTGAGGTTTCGTGGTCTGCTGCGCAGGCCATCGCGACGCAAGGTCGCCCCTGCACGGGGCGGCCTTTTTGTTTGGTCGGGATACTCCTTTGTGATTAATCGCACAGTAGTGGCCATCCGACCAATGGCGTAGGGGTAGAGGAGGGAGGGCAGGGAACCTGGGAGGGTTTTTATCGTCGAAGGTCACTACAGGCCACTCGCCTGTATCCCCTCTTCAGGAGTGTCCTTCATGTCGTTGCGTTCCCTCGCCCTGTTGTCGCTGTGCGTCGTCCTGACTGCCTGCAGCAAGATCAACCAGGAAAACTATTCCAAGATCAAGGCCGGTATGAACAAGGCCGAGGTCGAGCAGTTGCTCGGCACGCCGACCGAGTGCTCTGGCGCACTGGGCATGAGCAGCTGCACCTGGGGGGACGAGAAGAGCTTCATCAGCGTGCAGTACGCTGCAGACAAGGTACTGATGTATTCAGGGCAGGGTCTCAAATGAGGCGTCTGTATCTGCTGATGGGGGTATGCCTGGCGTTGCTGCTGGGTGGTTGTGCCGGCTCCGTGCACGATCCGCTGGCGCCGAAAACCGCTGGCCACATCGACCTCAAGCGCTACCAGGGCAAATGGTACGAGCTGGCGCGCCTGCCCATGCGCTACCAGACCGGCTGCGAACAGTCCGAGGCGCATTACAACCTCAAACTGGATGGTAGCCTCGGCGTGCTCAACCGCTGCCGCACCATGGGTGACGAATGGCTGCGCGCCGAAGGGCATGCGAGCATCCAGGAGCCGGGGCACACTGACAAGTTGTGGGTCGAGTTCGACAACTGGTTCACCAAGCTGGTGCCGGGTGTGGCCAGGGGCGAGTACTGGATTCTGTATGTGGATGAACGCTACCGCACGGCGGTGGTCGGCAGCCCGGATCGCAAGCACTTGTGGATCCTTTCGCGTACGCCGACGCTACCGGCCTGGGAGCGCGAGAACCTGATGTCCAGGGCACGGCAACAGGGGTATGACACCAGCCGCCTGATCTGGCGCGCGTCGGACCAGCAGATCGTCAAGAGGCACTGAGGTTCAGAGTGGTTGTGGGTGTGGGCCTACCCGCAACCGCGATGTATGGCACCGGCTTCGCCGNNAACCCGCTCCCACAGGTACTCACCGCATCTGAGTTCAGCGCCTCACCTGTGGGAGCGGGTTCACACGCGAATGCGAGAGAACTGCCGGTAGATCAGCCCAAAAGCTGCCGCAGTACCTCGGCAAACGCCAACCGGCTTTCCTCTTCCTGCGCATGCCGCCCCTGGCGCACCACCCACTGCCCATTCACCATCACATCCCGCACCTGGCGATCGCCCCCGGCAAACAGCCAGCGGTTGAGAATGGCATCTCCGTCCGCCATGGCGATGTAGGGGTCCTGCCCGTCGAGCACCAGCCAGTCGGCGCGCTTGCCCACAGCCAGCTCCCCGACCGCCTGCCCCAGCGCCTGTGCACCGCCCGCCAGCGCAGCGTCATACAGCGTGCGCCCGACCATCGGCTGGTCGCCGCGATACAGGCGGTTACGCCGCTGGTCGCGCAGCCGCTGGCCATATTCCAGCCAGCGCAGCTCCTCCACCACGCTCAGCGACACATGGCTGTCCGAACCAATGCCCATGCGCCCACCCTGTGCCAGGTAGTCCACTGCCGGGAAAATCCCGTCGCCCAGATTGGCCTCGGTGGTCAGGCACAGCCCGGCTACCGCGCCGCTGCGAGCCATGGCAGTAACTTCATCCGGCTCGGCATGGGTGGCATGCACCAGGCACCAGCGTGGGTCCACGTCCACATGTTCGTATAGCCACTGCAACGGGCGCAGGCCGCTCCAGGCCAGGCAGTCGTCGACTTCCTTCTGCTGCTCGGCGATATGGATATGCACCGGGCATTGCTTGTCGCTGGCTGCCAGCACCTCGGCGATCTGCCCGGGCGTCACCGCCCGCAGCGAATGGAAGCACAATCCCAGTTGCTGGGCAGGTTGTGCGGCCAGCAGCGGGGCCAGTTGCGCTTGCAGTTGCAGGTATTGCTCGGTGGAGTTGATGAAGCGCCGTTGCCCGTCATTCGGGGCCTGGCCGCCGAAGCCTGAATGGCTGTACAGCACCGGCAGCAAGGTCAGGCCAATGCCACTGTCGGCTGCGGCTGCGCTGATGCGGCGGGACAGTTCGGCCGGGTCGGCATAGGTCTTGCCGGCCTGGTCGTGGTGCACGTAGTGGAATTCGGCGACCGAGGTATAGCCGGCCTTGAGCATCTCGATGTACAGCTGGCGGGCGATGACCTGCAGCTGCTCCGGGCTGATCTGGCCGACCAGGCGGTACATCAGGTCGCGCCAGGTCCAGAAACTGTCATTGGGGTTGCCGGCGACCTCCGCCAGCCCTGCCATGGCGCGCTGGAAGGCATGCGAGTGCAGGTTGGGCATGCCGGGCAGCAGCGGGCCGGCCAGCCGCTCGGCGCCCTCGGCCGAGGCGCCCGGCTCGATGCGGGCCACGTGGCCATCGCGGGTGACCTCGATACGGACATGGCTGGCCCAGCCCGTGGGCAGCAGGGCGCGTTCGGCAAAGTAGGCGGACATCGGTGAAAATCCTGTTATTGGTAACTTGTATATACATATACAGGTGTTTGCCTGCCGGGTAAACTGCGGCAAGCTACCGCTCATTCCATTTGCACAAGGATCCAACGCCGTGCCGACACCTCCTGTCTCCGCGCTGGTTGCCCAGATGGGCGAGGGCCCGGCGCCGCTGTACGCCCGGGTCAAACAGATGATCATCCAGCAGATCGACAATGGCAGCTGGCCACCGCATCACCGGGTACCCTCGGAGAGCGAACTGGTCAGCGAGCTGGGCTTCAGCCGCATGACCATCAACCGCGCTCTGCGCGAACTCACCGCCGAAGGCCTGCTGGTGCGCATGCAAGGGGTCGGTACCTTCGTGGCCGAGCCCAAGGGGCGTTCGGCGCTGTTCGAGGTCAACAACATCGCCGACGAAATTGCCGCGCGTGGCCACCAGCATAGCTGCCAGGTGATCACCCTCACCGAGGAAGCGGCCGGTTCCGAGCGGGCCCTGGCCCTGGACATGCGTGAAGGCCAGCGGGTGTTCCACTCGCTGATCGTGCATTTCGAGAATGGCGTGCCGGTGCAGATCGAGGACCGCTACGTCAATGCGGCGATTGCCCCCGAGTACCTCAAGCAGGACTTCACCCGGCAGACGCCTTACGCCTATCTGTCGCAGGTGGCGCCGCTGACCGAGGGTGAGCACGTGGTCGAGGCGATCCTGGCCGAGCCGGAAGAATGCCGCCTGTTGCAGATCGAGCGGGGCGAGCCCTGCCTGCTTATCCGCCGTCGCACCTGGTCCGGCCGCCAGCCGGTGACCGCCGCGCGGCTGATCCACCCCGGTTCCCGTCATCGCCTGGAAGGACGTTTCAGTAAATGAGTCAGCTGCAGTTGTTGCGTGCGCAGGACTACCCGCGCATGCCGTGGAAGAACGGTGGCGGTTTCACCGAAGAAATTACCCGCGACAGTGGCGAGGGCCTGGACGGCTTTGGCTGGCGCCTGTCGATTGCCGATATCGAGGAGTCCGGCGGCTTTTCCACCTTCGCCGGCTACCAGCGGATCATCACCGTGCTGCAGGGCGACGGTATGCGCCTGCTGGTCGACGGCCAGGCCAGCCGGCCGTTGCTGCCGTTCGATGCCTTTGCCTTCAGCGGCGAGAGCCAGGTCAGCTGCAAGCTGCTGGGCGGGGCGATCCGCGATTTCAACCTGATCTATGCACCGCAGCGCTACCGGGCGCGGTTGCAGTGGTTCGATGGCACCAGCCGCTTGTACACCTCGGCGTCGACGGTGTTGCTGTTCGCAGCCAGCAGCCAGGTCGAGGTTGGCATCGCCGGGCGTGAGACGCAGCGGTTGGGGTTGTATGACTGCTTGCGGCTGGAGGGCAATGACCAGTTGCTGGGGCTCGAGGTTCAAGGGCGGTTCTGCCTGATCGAGTTGGTGGGGCGCTGAGGGGTTCGCCTGTAGGTTTTTGTCTCCTGTAAGTTCGCCTGTAGTTTTTTGTCGCCTGTAAGATCGAGCGCCGCCCGCGCGGCGCTTCGCGGGACAAGCCCGCTCCCACATTTGTTGCAACGTGGCCATGTCTGTCAGGCCATGGTTGTCAGCCTTGTTGGTCTGACTCAATTTCTCGGCTGGCGCTGCCGCCGCCTCACCAGTCTCAAGACATGCACCAAGGCAGGCAACCATGGCCTGACAGGTTCGGCACGTTGCAACAAATGTGGGAGCGGGCTTGTCCCGCGAAGCGCCGCGCGGGCGGCGCTCGATCTCACTGGCGCAGAAAGAATCAACGCATGCACCAAACCATTCGGCGGAAAGGTCCGATTATTTTGGTTGTCCGTGCTTGTACATACAAGTAAAGATGTGTTTGTATATCTACCACGACATACCCGCCCGCGGACGACCGTAGAGGACCTTTCCCGTGACCGACAACAACAAATACCGTGACGTTGAGATCCGTGCCCCACGTGGCAACAAGCTGACTGCCAAAAGCTGGCTGACCGAAGCGCCACTGCGCATGCTGATGAACAACCTCGATCCACAGGTCGCGGAAAACCCGAAAGAACTGGTGGTGTACGGCGGTATCGGCCGTGCCGCGCGCAACTGGGCCTGCTACGACAAGATCGTCGAGACCCTGACCCGCCTGGAAGACGACGAAACCCTGCTGGTACAGTCGGGCAAGCCGGTCGGCGTGTTCAAGACCCACAGCAACGCCCCGCGCGTGCTGATCGCCAACTCCAACCTGGTGCCGCACTGGGCCAACTGGGAACACTTCAACGAACTGGACGCCAAGGGCCTGGCCATGTACGGCCAGATGACCGCCGGCAGCTGGATCTACATCGGCAGCCAGGGCATCGTCCAGGGCACCTACGAAACCTTCGTCGAAGCCGGTCGCCAGCATTACGGCGGCAGCCTGAAAGGCAAGTGGGTACTGACCGCCGGCCTGGGTGGCATGGGCGGCGCGCAGCCTCTGGCCGCCACCCTGGCCGGTGCCTGCTCGCTGAACATCGAATGCCAGCAGAGCCGCATCGACTTCCGCCTGGAAACCCGCTACGTCGACGAGCAGGCCACTGACCTCGACGACGCCCTGGCACGCATCGCCAAGTACACCGCCGAAGGCAAGGCCATCTCCATTGCCCTGCACGGCAACGCTGCCGAAATCCTGCCAGA
Source organism: Pseudomonas sp. SF2 (assembly GCF_036858055.1). Lineage (NCBI taxonomy): Bacteria > Pseudomonadati > Pseudomonadota > Gammaproteobacteria > Pseudomonadales > Pseudomonadaceae > Pseudomonas > Pseudomonas sp. SF2. The sequence goes on from NZ_JAMBDI010000048.1 coordinate 7,066, forward strand.
GCTGGTCAAGCGTGGCGTGCGCCCGGACATGGTCACCGACCAGACCAGCGCCCACGACCCACTGAACGGCTACCTGCCGGCCGGCTGGACCTGGGAACAATACCGCGACCGTGCGCAGACCGAACCGGCTGCCGTGGTCAAGGCCGCCAAGCAGTCGATGGCCGTACATGTTCAAGCCATGCTCGACTTCCAGAAGCAGGGTATCCCGACCTTCGACTACGGCAACAACATCCGCCAGATGGCCAAGGAAGAAGGCGTGACCAATGCCTTCGACTTCCCGGGCTTCGTGCCGGCCTACATCCGCCCGCTGTTCTGCCGTGGCATCGGCCCGTTCCGCTGGGCGGCGCTGTCCGGTGATGCCGAAGACATCTACAAGACCGACGCCAAGGTCAAGGAACTGATCCCCGACGACGCCCACCTGCACCGCTGGCTGGACATGGCCCGCGAGCGCATCAGCTTCCAGGGCCTGCCGGCACGTATCTGCTGGGTTGGCCTGGGCCTGCGCGCCAAGCTGGGCCTGGCGTTCAACGAAATGGTACGCAGCGGCGAGCTGTCGGCACCGATCGTGATCGGCCGTGACCACCTGGACTCCGGTTCGGTGTCCAGCCCCAACCGTGAAACCGAAGCCATGCGTGACGGCTCCGATGCCGTCTCCGACTGGCCGCTGCTCAACGCCCTGCTGAACACCGCCGGCGGTGCTACCTGGGTTTCGCTGCACCACGGTGGTGGCGTGGGCATGGGCTTCTCCCAGCACTCGGGCATGGTCATCGTCTGCGACGGTACCGATGAAGCCGCCGCGCGTATCGCGCGCGTGCTGACCAACGACCCAGGGACCGGTGTAATGCGTCATGCCGATGCCGGTTACGACATCGCCATCGACTGTGCCAAGGAGCAGGGCCTGGACCTGCCGATGATCACTGGCTGATCGCCACGCTTTGGATCGCACCCCACAAGGGTGATACTGAACAACAAGAAGGGGCGCGCAGGCACCAGAAAACGGGCCTGCGGCTCCACGCGATTGGAGTAGTGAAGTGACCGAATTGACCCTCAAGCCCGGCACCCTGACCCTGGCCCAGCTGCGCGCCATCCATGCCGCGCCCGTGCGCCTGCAACTGGACGCCAGCGCCGCGCCGGCCATCGACGCCAGCGTTGCCTGCGTCGAGCAGATCATTGCCGAAGACCGTACCGCCTACGGCATCAACACCGGTTTCGGCCTGCTGGCCTCGACCCGCATCGCCAGCCACGACCTGGAAAACCTGCAGCGCTCGCTGGTACTGTCCCACGCCGCCGGTGTCGGCGCGCCGCTGGATGACGACCTGGTGCGGCTGATCATGGTGCTGAAGATCAACAGCCTCAGCCGTGGCTTCTCCGGCATCCGCCGCAAAGTCATCGACGCGCTGATCGCCCTGGTCAACGCCGAAGTGTACCCGCACATCCCGCTGAAGGGTTCGGTGGGCGCTTCCGGTGACCTCGCCCCGCTGGCGCACATGTCGCTGGTGCTGCTGGGTGAAGGCAAGGCCCGCTACAAGGGCCAGTGGCTGCCAGCCACCGAAGCCCTGGCTGTGGCCGGCCTCGAGCCGCTGACCCTGGCCGCCAAGGAGGGCCTGGCCCTGCTCAACGGTACCCAGGCGTCCACCGCCTATGCCCTGCGTGGCCTGTTCCAGGGCGAAGACCTGTACGCCGCCGCCATCGCCTGCGGCGGCCTGAGTGTCGAAGCCGCACTGGGCTCGCGCTCGCCGTTCGATGCGCGCATCCACGAAGTGCGCGGCCAGCGTGGCCAGATCGACACTGCTGCCTGCTTCCGTGACCTGCTGGGCGACTCCAGCGAAGTGTCGCTGTCGCACAAGAACTGCGACAAGGTCCAGGACCCGTACTCGCTGCGTTGCCAGCCGCAGGTCATGGGCGCCTGCCTGACCCAGCTGCGCCAGGCCGCCGAGGTACTGGGCATCGAAGCCAACGCCGTATCGGACAACCCACTGGTGTTCGCTGCCGAGGGTGACGTGATTTCCGGCGGCAACTTCCACGCCGAGCCGGTGGCCATGGCCGCCGACAATATCGCCCTGGCCATCGCCGAAATCGGTTCGCTCAGCGAGCGCCGTATCTCGCTGATGATGGACAAGCACATGTCCCAGCTGCCGCCGTTCCTGGTGGAAAACGGCGGGGTCAACTCCGGCTTCATGATCGCCCAGGTCACCGCTGCTGCCCTGGCCAGCGAGAACAAGGCCCTGTCGCACCCGCACAGCGTCGACAGCCTGCCAACTTCGGCCAACCAGGAAGACCACGTGTCGATGGCCCCGGCTGCCGGCAAGCGCCTGTGGGAAATGGCCGAAAACACCCGTGGCGTGCTGGCCATCGAATGGCTGGGCGCCTGCCAGGGCCTGGACCTGCGCAAGGGCCTGAAGACTTCCGCCAAGCTGGAGCAGGCGCGCCAGGCGCTGCGCAGCGAAGTGCCGCACTACGACCGTGACCGTTTCTTCGCGCCCGACATCGAAAAGGCCGTGGAACTGTTGGCCAAGGGTAGCCTGACCGGCCTGCTGCCGGCGGGTGTGCTGCCAAGCCTGTAATGCCCCTAGGGCCGCGTTGCGGCCCATCGCGAGCAAGCTCGCTCCTACAAAGGCAACGCATTCCCTTGTAGGAGCGAGCTTGCTCGCGATTGGGCAGCATGGCGGCCCCCTCGATCTCACGACCACAAAAACAATTCAAGGACGTGACATGCAACAAGCTCAAGGTCTCAAGCGCGGGCTGAGTGCCCGCCACATCCGTTTCATGGCCCTCGGTTCCGCCATCGGCACGGGCCTGTTCTACGGCTCCGCCTCGGCCATCCAGATGGCCGGCCCAGCCGTGCTGCTGGCCTACCTGATCGGTGGCGCCGCCGTGTACATGGTCATGCGCGCGCTCGGTGAAATGGCCGTGCACAACCCGGTTGCCGGCTCGTTCGGCCACTACGCCAGCACCTACCTCGGCCCCATGGCCGGCTTCATCCTCGGCTGGACCTACGCCTTCGAGATGGTCATCGTCGCCATCGCCGACGTTACCGCCTTCGGTATCTACATGGGCTTCTGGTTCCCGGAAGTGGCCCGCTGGATCTGGGTGCTGGGCATCGTCTTCCTGATCGGCGGCCTCAACCTGTGCAACGTCAAGGTCTTTGGCGAAATGGAATTCTGGCTGTCGCTGCTCAAGGTCGGCGCCATCGTGGCGATGATCCTGGCCGGCCTCGGCATCATGGCATTCGGCTTCAGCCAGGTAGGCACCGGGCAAGCCGTGGGTGTCAGCAACCTGTTCGACCACGGTGGCTTCATGCCCAATGGCGTGGGTGGCCTGATCGCCTCCTTTGCCGTGGTGATGTTCGCCTTCGGCGGCATCGAGATCATCGGCGTCACCGCCGGTGAGGCCAAGGACCCGCAGCGGGTCATCCCCAAGGCGATCAACGCCGTGCCGTTGCGCATCCTGCTGTTCTACGTGCTCACCCTGTTCGTGCTGATGTGCCTGTTCCCATGGCCACAAATCGGCAGCCAGGGCAGCCCGTTCGTGCAGATCTTCAGCAACCTGGGCATCGGTTCCGCCGCCGCCGTGCTGAACGTCGTGGTTATTTCCGCCGCGATCTCGGCCATCAACAGCGACATCTTCGGCGCCGGTCGCATGATGTACGGCCTCGCTCAGCAAGGCCATGCCCCGCGCGGCTTCAGCAAGCTGTCGAAGCACGGCGTGCCATGGATGACCGTGGTGGTGATGGGTGCTGCGCTGCTGATCGGTGTGCTGCTCAACTACCTGATCCCGGAGAACGTGTTCCTGCTGATCGCATCGATCGCCACCTTCGCCACCGTGTGGGTGTGGCTGATGATCCTGGTCACCCAGGTGGCCATGCGCCGCAGCATGAGCCGTGAGCAGGTGGCCCAGTTGCAGTTCCCGGTACCGTTCTGGCCTTACGGCCCGGCCATGGCCATTGCGTTCATGGTGTTCATCTTTGGCGTGCTCGGTTACTTCCCGGATACCCAGGCGGCATTGCTTGTCGGCGTGGTCTGGGTGGTGTTCCTGGTGGCGTCCTACCTGCTGTGGTGCAAGCCGCGCGCAGGGCAGGGCCAGCCGGCAGCGCAACCGGCCGAGCTGCACCGCTAGTACAGGAGTAAATGTATGAGAACCGTCTGGCAGCACTGCCATGTGGCAACCATGGCCGAGGGCCGTTACTCGGCCATCGAGGACGCGGCCATTGTCACCAACGCCGGGCTGATCGAGTGGATCGGCCCACGCACCGAGCTTGCGTCGGTCGAGGCCGAGCGTACGGTGGACCTGGGCGGCGCCTGGGTCACCCCGGGGCTGATCGACTGCCACACCCATGCGGTGTTCGGTGGCAACCGCAGCGGTGAGTTCGAGCAGCGCCTGCAGGGCGTGAGCTATGCCGAAATCGCCGCACAGGGCGGTGGCATCGCCAGCACCGTGCGGGCCACCCGCGCGGCCAGCGAGGACGAGTTGTTCGCCAGTGCTCGTCAGCGGGTCCAGGCGCTGATGCGTGACGGCGTGACCACCATCGAGGTCAAGTCCGGCTACGGCCTGGACCTGGCCAACGAGCGCAAGATGCTGCGCGTGGCCCGGCGCCTGGCCGACGAGTTGCCGCTGGCGGTGCGCGCCACCTGCCTGGCCGCCCACGCCTTGCCGCCGGAGTACGCCGGCCGGGCTGACGACTACATCGCGCATATCTGCGACGAAATGTTGCCGGCCCTGGCCGCCGAAGGCCTGGTGGACGCCGTGGATGCCTTCTGCGAACACCTGGCGTTCTCCCCGGCCCAGGTCGAGCGGCTGTTCATCAAGGCGCGCGAGCTGGGCCTGCCGGTCAAGTTGCACGCCGAGCAGTTGTCCTCGCTGCACGGTTCCAGCCTGGCGGCGCGCTACCAGGCGCTGTCAGCCGACCACCTGGAGTTCATGACCGAGGACGACGCCATTGCCATGGCAAACGCTGGCACGGTCGCCGTGCTGCTGCCGGGCGCGTTCTACTTCCTGCGCGAAACCCAGCTGCCGCCGATGGACGCGCTGCGCCGCCACGGCGTGAAGATCGCCCTGGCCAGTGACCTCAACCCCGGCACCTCGCCAGGGCTGTCGCTGCGTCTGATGCTGAACATGGGCTGCACCTGCTTCCGCATGACCCCGGAAGAAGCCTTGGCCGGTGTCACCGTGCACGCGGCCACGGCGCTGGGCCTGGGCGACAGCCATGGCTCGCTGGAAGTGGGCAAGGTCGCCGACTTCGTCGCCTGGCGGATCGAACGCCCAGCCGACCTGGCCTACTGGCTGGGCGGTGACCTGCCCAAGCGCGTGGTGCGCAAGGGCCACGAGATTTCCAACTGAGAGAGGCACGATGGACAAGGTACTGAGTTTTCACCAGGGCCGCCTGCCGCTGCTGATCAGCATGCCCCATGCCGGCCTGAAACTGTCGCCGGCTGTACGAGATGGCCTGGTCGACCAGGCGCGCAGCCTGCCGGATACCGACTGGCATATTCCACGGCTGTATGACTTTGCCCGCGAGATGGGCGCCAGTGTGGTGGCAGCGGAGTATTCGCGCTTCGTCATCGACCTGAACCGCCCGGATGACGACAAGCCGCTGTACGCCGGCGCCACCACTGGCCTGTACCCAGCCACGCTGTTCGATGGCGAGCCATTGTTCAAGGACGGGCTGGAGCCGACTGGCGAGGAACGCAAGCAGTATCTGGAGCAGATCTGGCGCCCCTACCACGACACGATTCGTCGCGAGCTGGCGCGGCTGCGCGAGCAGTTCGGCTACGCCCTGCTGTGGGACGCCCACTCGATCCGTTCGCTGATCCCGCACCTGTTCGACGGCAAGCTGCCAGACTTCAACCTGGGCACCTTCAACGGCGCCAGCTGCGACCCGGTTCTGGCCGAACAGCTGAATGGGGTCTGCGCCCAGGCCCAGGGCTACAGCCATGTGCTCAATGGCCGCTTCAAGGGCGGGCATATCACCCGGCATTATGGCGACCCGGCCAACCACATCCATGCGGTGCAGCTGGAGCTGGCGCAGAGCACCTACATGGAGGAAACCGAGCCGTTCGATTACCGCGAAGACCTGGCCCGGCCGACACAGGAGGTGTTGAAACAGCTTCTGCAGGCGCTGCTGGACTGGGGCGAGGCGCGTTACGCGCGGTGAAGCTCGCCAACGAGAATGGCGACGCGATGCAGGTCATGCGCGTCGCCAGTCACTGCGGGTCAGTTGGTGTTGATCTGCTTGATGGTGAGTTCGCGCAGTAGCTCCTGCTCTTCCTGATCCTTGTCATCCTGCAGGCCTTGCTGCAAGTTCAACTCATCCTGAAGCGAGTGGTCCTTGCTGGCCAGTTCGAGCACGCGCAGGCGGAAACGGGCCTCTATTTCGGCGAAGCGGTCGGCATATTCGGTTCGCAGACGCATGCTCCAATCCGGATTCGCCAGCATGTAGTCGACCAGTGCATCGCTCAGTTCACTTTTACGGACCTTTTCCAGCACGTTGGATAGCTCATCGCGCGCGAGGTTCGCAGCCCCTCGAAAACGCATGCTGTCGGCGATCGGCAGGTCCAGTTCCCTGGCCAGTTCGCGACGGTAGGCCAGGCGCACCGAGACCCGGTCACCCGTGCCAGTCCGTTGGTTGGCCAGTAACTCCAGCCGTTCGATCCGGAAAAGCTGCAACAGGCGATGTCGCAGTGCTTGCAGGGTATCGCCGGCGTCGATCAACAGGCGTTGGCTCATCAGGTACAGTTCAATGTTGTTGAACTCCTGCAGCGCGCCATCATGGCAGGTCTGCGAGCCGGTTTCCGGGTCTGGCAACGCTGCTGCGGCGATGCTCTCCATGATCGGTCGTTCGGATTCGTTGCTTGCAGCCACCACCAGCATCATGCGTACCCGTTCGCAGAAGGTGGTTCGCGTATTCGGGTCAACGTATGGGGCGGCATTGTGCAAACGGCCCACCAGACGCAACAGGTCACTGCCTTCCAGTTGTTCCCAACAGTCCTGCAGCGCCTCGTTCTGCGCCTCGCTGCCCAGCATCCAGTCCTCCAGCCTGGGCGTATCGTCGCCCAGCAGGGGGAAGTGAGGGTGGTCGAGTGACCCTTCGCTCGAAGAATCGACGGCCATCAGGTTGCCCGGAATATCCAGGGCAAAGGAATAGCTGTGCTGGCTGCTGTCCGAGAACGCGCGTACCCGCAGGATGGTTTCAAGCGGCAGCGGGTTGTCGAACAGGGCGATCGACGAGATCGGCATGGGGTTGTTCAGGTTCGAGAGGATGTGCTCGGGCAACTGGGTAATGTTGTTCGAGCTCAGGTCCAGCAGCTCCAGCGGCAGCAAGCTGTCACACCAGCTAGGCCAGGCTTGCAGGTTCATGTTGGTCAGTGCGAGTGACTGCAGGCTGCTGGACAGTGATGCGGGTACCCGCTCGATGCTGCCCACACGGTTGCCTGACAGGTCCAGCGAGGTCAGGTGTTGCAGCCCTGCGAAGATATCCAGCATGGCCTGGTCGACTTCCAGCCCCATGTTGCGAAACTCCAGGTAGGCGAGCTGGGGAAGGCGAGCCAGGGCCGATGCCAGCGCGGGGGTGGCGGCCTGGTGCTCGTCGATGGTCAGTCGGGTGACGTTCGGGAACCGCCTGAGCAGTTCATCGAGCTGCGAGGCGCTGCCCCGTAACCGCGTCAGGCCAAGTGCACGCACGCGCGCACCGAAGAACGCCGGAAGCCGCCTGGGGAAATGCTCGATGGCCACCTCCTCGAGTTGCAAGCGAAGGTATGACTGGCCCTGCTCCTGTTGTTCCCAGAATTGACTGATCGCCGACTCGATGCGCTGCCTGTCTGCCAGCGCGGCCTGGGTCAAGGGGTTGCTCGAGCTGGACGCCTGGGCCCAGCCATCGATCGCTTCGCGCATCTGTTGTCGCTCCTCGCGAATGCGGGCGAGCTGTTCGGAAAGTGCTGCGGGCTGGTCCGTGGTGATACCCGACGTGTCGAAACGCTCATTCAGCAGCAAGCGCTGCAGGTGGGATTCATTGATGCTGTTGCCTTCCAGGGCGATCACCGGTGGGGTTGTCAGCGTGTCTGTTTCGTGAAGCAGGAACGAGGGCAACGACCTGAGGTTGTTGTGGCGCAACGACAGACGGGCAATGCGCGCCAAGGCGTCGCTGCCAATCCCGATTGGCCATTGGGCCAGCTGCATCTGGTCCAGGCCCAGGTAGTCCAGGGTCAGTTCATGGAAACTTGGCCTGTTGCCCTGCGCCAGACGGTTACCACTCAGGTCCAGGTATCTCAACTGGCGAAGCCCTGCCAGCAGGTTCAGGTCACTTTCGGAAAGCGCCATGTTCTGGTTGGTGATCACCAGCCGTTGCAACCCTGGCAAGTGTTCGGTGATGGTGGGAATGCAAAACAGGAAGGACGAGGGCGTTGCCCTGGGGTCGAACGGCCGGCTGATTTCCAGCGACTCGATCTGTGGCATCTGCCTGAGCAGGCGTTGCAGCAGGCGCTCGTTTTGCGCCCAGCCTGCCAGGGTTCCTGAAGGCAGGTCGATCAGGCTCAGGCTGCGCACCCGTGCGTTGAAGAAATCGGGCAAGGTCAGGGGGATGTCGGCCAGGGGCACACGGGCGATACGCAGCTCGGTGCCAGGCCCGGCGCTGTCGTCCAGTGCGGCGTCGTACCAATGTTGCATGATCGAGTCACGCAGGCTGTCGTAGTCGTGTGCTGCCTGGTCGGTTGCCGGCGAAATGGCTTCGCTCCAGTCGTCCAGCCTGCTTTGCAGCTCGTTGCGCTGCTCCAGCAGTGTCTGCAAATGTTCGAATATCTGCAGCGGTGTACGGCCGTGACCGGCAAGTGCCAGCAGCACCTGGTCCGGGGAGCGGCCGGTACGTGCAGCGAGGCCTGTGGCTTCGACAGCTTCGAGCAGGCGCTGGCGGGTGACGCCTTGCGTGGCCGGGCCGCCGCCACTGAGCGGGTAGCCGAGGCGGCCGTCGGCCAGGCGCATGGGGGAGCGATAGCCAGGGCGTACGGGCTGCATGCCCAGCAGCACCCTCAGGGCCGGGCGAGGCAGCAACGGGCTTTCCTGTACAAGGCGCTGCAGCGCTTGCGGGGCGGCGACATCCATTTGTGCCATGGCCGCTGGCAGTGCCTCGTACAAGGCGGCGTAAAGGCTTGGGTGGGTTGTGACCACCGCACTCGACAGGTTTTCGTCGTGAACGATGTACCCTGCCCGGGCGTGGGTGATGGTCTTGTACGGGTGGTCGTCCAGCGGGCCTATGGCATGGTCCTGGGTCGGCCAGGACACACGCTGGAGCAGCCGGAGCCTGGCTTCTGTGGGCCAGCCTGGCAGGCGTTCGAGGGTGTGCATGATCAACCGGTCGCTGTCCCAGTTTGGCACGCTGGACAGGTACAGCCCTTCACGGGCGCGGGCCAGGCGGATGTGTTGCTGGTAGACGCGGGCCTCCTCGCCAAGGCGCAGTGGTACCTTGCCGTTGTCGAGCATTTGCAGCTCGTCGGTACTGGCGCCGCGCGCCAGCTCGTTGGCGACTGCTACCGGCAGTTTCGGGTACACCCGCTGTATGGCCTCGGCGCCCGGCGCCAGGCTGAGCGGCAGGCTGGCATAGGCCTTGGAAAACTCAGCTGGGCGAGTGCTGGCATCCGGCAGTTGGCGGATCGTTTCGTCCAGCTTGAAGCGTTGCAGGGTGTCTTCCAGCAAGGCCGGCAGCCGTTGGCTGTCGGCCAGGGCCCGGCGCAGCTCGTCTTCGTGTATGCCGCTGACGGCGAAAATCCGTTGCAGTGTCGGCTCGTCGAAGTGCGCGCTCAAGTGGCCGATACGGCGCAATAGCGTCGTGCCCGACCAACTCAGTGGCTTGTCCGTTACCTGCAACCATGCCCCGGCACCGTTGTGCCGCACTGGCGGTTGGTAGCGGCGAGGATTTGCCGGGTGTTGCAGACGATACTCACCGGTCGTTGGCGCTGGTGTGACGATGTACTGATTGCCCTGCAATACCAGCCAGCGTCTCCCTTGGTGATGCCGTAGGCCCAGTTCGTCCGGTACCAGGTCGTCGGGCAGTGTCTCTGTGCTTTGGTAGGGCGTGAGGTCGGGTTTCCACAGGCGCGTCTGGCCATCGGGTGTTTCCACGTCTTCCAGTTCTTCGATGAAGGAAGGCGTTTCCACAGGAATACGTGCCAGCTCTGGCGCCTCATCCGCTGGCTCTTCGATCTCCGGCCCTTCCAGCGCGTTGCCGGCTTCGCCGCCCCGTGAACCTCCCAATGCCTTGGCTGCCGCGCCGAGGGCGGCCATGATCGCCATGTTTTCGATCACATCGACCAGGTAGCCATAGGCTGTATCACGCTCGTCGTTTTCCCAGGCGTCGATACCGTCATACACCTCATGGGCCAGCTGGGCCAGGCACACGGCAAGCATCGCTTCGCCCAGCCCCGGCACGAAGAAGCCGGCGATGTTCAAGCCCGTCAGTACGCGGCTGGCAATCAGTTCCCGGTGGGCGAGTGCGGTGCGCCGGTCGACGATTTCGGTCGGCGTGGCGTGGAACAGCACATCCTTCTCATGACGCTGGGCCTTCTGGAAGGCCATCACGCCCTGGAATGCGTGGCTGAAAGGCCTTTTGACCGGGTACAGGGTGGCGTGCGGGTCCGGAACACGTTCCTGCAGGCCGCGAACACTCCAGGCGAGGGGGGTGAGCCGGTCCTTGAGGCGGGTGATTATGGGCGCCTTGTCGCGGTCGGCGAGGTGCCTGTCCAGGTAGCCGATATCGGCCTGGAGCCTGTCGCGCAATTCGTCGTGCAGGGCTTTCTGGCTGGTGAACTCCTTGAGTGGCGTCGTGCTGTCTTCAGGAATATACAGGGCCACGGCCTGATGCCCTGCGGCTTGCAGGGTGATGAGCACAACCCCGGTCAGTTCGGCTTCCCACAAGTCGAGCAAGCTGAAGGTAATCGGTGAGGAGGGCGACGGCGCCTGGTCAAGTGGCGCGGCTAGAGCGGCGGTATATAGCGTTTCGCTGATGTCGCCCTTGAGGCGGGCGAAATGCAGGGATTGCCGGAATGCCGAGACCTCGGCACGCCCCAGGGTTTCATAAACGGCCAGTGCGGTTTCATCGGCGCTGAGCGGCGGCGTGGCCGCCGGATAGTAGATGGCATGTACCCGCTCATGGTACTTGCCGCCGATATCCAGCGTGCGACACAAGTCGGCGAAGTCTTCGGCGGCGATGTCCAGTGCATTGATGATCGGCACGGTACCCATGAAGCGCCGATGATCGACGATGACCGACTTCTTCAGCAGGCTAGCGGGCGCGTCCATGCCATGTTCGGTGGTGGCGGGCAGGTCGAAGTTGTGCAAGGCGCAATGCAGCAGCGAGCGCGTAGCCCGGTCGATGGCCTGGCGGCTGTCGATGGCACTGGTCGCCTCGATCAGGCGGGCATCGATGAGGTAGGTGTTGCGCACATCCAGGTCAAGCCCGAATTGCTGCTTGACGGCTTCGGTGAGTGCTTGGGTGGCGTAGGTTTCCAGGGTTGGAAGCTGTTCGAACAGCTTGTGCACCTGCGCCTGGTGTTCGCGGTGGCGTGCATGCTCCTCCTGCCATGCCTTGGCGACTTCCGGTTGTTGCTGGAGTGCCGTTGCCAGCCAGGCAGGGGTTTGAAGCCAGTTGCGCATCGCGCGGTGGGTTTCTGGCGGAGCCTGCTTGAGCCAGGTGGGGACTTTGCGCTCGATGGTGGCGTAGTGAACACTAGGCGCGGCAGTGACTGCAGTTGGCATGGCGAGGCCCTTGCTTGATTTGGGGCAAGGGACTATCGCTGGCCTGTCCGGGCTGTGGGAGGTAGATATATGTGCCCTTCAGGGGCAGTGCTCAAAGCGCAATTCAGGTTTATGATGGCCCACGGCTGAATAATCCTCACACGGAGTGCGCAATGCAGACCCTGTACCCGCAGATCAAACCCTACGCCCGGCACGATCTGGCCGTGGAAGCGCCGCATGTGCTGTATGTCGATGAAAGCGGCTCGCCAGAAGGTCTGCCAGTGGTATTCATCCACGGCGGCCCGGGCGCCGGTTGCGACGCCCAGAGCCGCTGCTACTTCGACCCCACCCTGTACCGCATCATCACCTTCGACCAGCGCGGCTGTGGTCGCTCCACGCCGCACGCGAGCCTGGAGAACAACACCACCTGGCACCTGGTCGAGGACCTGGAGCGCATCCGCGAGCACCTGGGCATTGATAAATGGGTGCTGTTCGGCGGCTCGTGGGGTTCCACCCTGGCCCTGGCCTACGCCCAGACCCACCCCGAGCGGGTACATGGCCTGATCCTGCGCGGTATCTTCCTGTGCCGCCCCCAGGAAATCCAGTGGTTCTACCAGGAAGGCGCCAGCCGCCTGTTCCCCGACTACTGGCAGGACTACATCGCGCCGATCCCGCCGGAAGAGCGCGGTGACCTGGTATCGGCCTTCCACAAGCGCCTGACCGGCAACGACCAGATCGCCCAGATGCACGCGGCCAAGGCCTGGTCCACCTGGGAGGGCCGTACTGCCACCTTGCGCCCCAACCCGCTGGTGGTCGATCGCTTCTCCGAGCCGCAGCGCGCGCTGTCGATCGCCCGTATCGAATGCCACTACTTCATGAACAATGCTTTCCTCGAGCCGGATCAGCTGATTCGCGACCTGCCGAAAATTGCTCATCTGCCGGCGGTGATCGTGCATGGCCGCTATGATGTGATTTGTCCGCTGGACAACGCCTGGGCGCTGCACCAGGCCTGGCCGAACAGCGAACTGAAGGTTATCCGTGACGCTGGCCACGCGGCTTCCGAACCGGGCATCACCGATGCCTTGGTGCGTGCTGCCGATCAGATGGCCCGACGTTTGCTCGATCTGCCCCTGGAAGAAGCATGAGGGGCCTGCTGCAACGTGTGCGCGGCGCACGGGTGGAAGTAGCGGGGGAGGTGGTAGGTGCCATCGACCAAGGTTTGCTGGTGCTGGTGGCCGTCGAGCCTGAAGATACCCGTGAGCAGGCCGACAAGCTGCTGCACAAGCTGTTGAACTACCGGGTGTTCAGTGACGAGCAGGGCAAGATGAACCTGTCGCTCAAGGATGTCGGGGGTGGTTTGTTGCTGGTGTCGCAGTTCACCCTGGCGGCAGACACCCGCAACGGCATGCGCCCGAGCTTCTCGACGGCAGCGCCACCGGCCCTCGGCGCCGAGTTGTTCGACTATCTTTTGCAGCAAGCCAGGGCTCGGCACGCCGACGTGGCAAGCGGGCAATTCGGCGCAGACATGCAGGTGCACCTGGTCAATGATGGCCCCGTAACATTTATGTTACAAATGTGAGGGCAAAAAACCCCTTGTTCACAAGAAAACAAGGGGTTTTGTACGATAAATAGTTGTTCCAGCCTGATGCGTTGTCACGCGACCTGCTGGATAATCGCGCGCTGCATGGACCTGCGTTCGCAGGTTCGTTTCACTCTGACTCGAGCATTGTCTGGATCCGTTTGGGGAATCATTACGCCCTCACGGGGTCCGAACAGTGCTCGCCAACCCGGCATTTGTCGCTGGCCGTTGGTTTCATGATCTGTTTTCGGCGAGGGTTGCTCGTGATTGTTAGTCCCCAAAAAGCATCAAGAATCCCCGGAACCGGGCTACGCAAGGCCCTGATGGCCAGTGTGGCACTGATCGGCCTGATGAGCGCGGGCCAGCTGTGGGCATTCAATCTTGACGATGTTGCAGCCAAGGCAAAGGATCTGGCCGGCCAGAAGTACGACGCACCGAAAAGCAACCTGCCAGCCGTATTCCGCGACATGAAGTTTGCGGACTACCAGAAGATTCATTTCCTGCAGGAAAAGGCCGAGTGGGCCAAGGACAAGACTCCGTTCAAACTGTCGTTCTATCACCAGGGCATGCACTTCGACACCCCGGTGAAGATCAACGAGGTCACCGCCACCAAGGTCGAGGAAATCAAGTACGACCCGAGCCGTTTCGAATTCGGTGACGTGCCCCACGACCCGGAAACCACCAAGAACCTGGGTTACGCCGGTTTCCGCGTGCTGTACCCGATCAACAAGGCCGACAAGCAGGACGAGATCATGACCCTGCTTGGCGCCAGCTATTTCCGCGTGGTCGGCAAGGGTCATGTATATGGCCTGTCGGCCCGTGGCCTGGCCATCGACACCGCACTGCCGTCGGGCGAGGAGTTCCCGCGCTTCACCGAGTTCTGGGTCGAGAAGCCCAAGCCGACCGACAAGCATCTGGTGATCTACGCCCTGCTGGACTCGCCGCGTTCCACCGGCGCCTACAAGCTGACCCTGCGCCCGGGCAACGACACCGTGGTCGACGTGCAGTCCCGCGTGTTCCTGCGTGACCATGTCAGCCGCCTGGGCATCGCCCCGCTGACCAGCATGTACCTGTTCGGCCCCAACCAGCCGTCCAAGGTCCTCAACTACCGCCCGGCCCTGCACGACTCTGAAGGCCTGTCGATCCATGCCGGCAACGGCGAGTGGCTGTGGCGCCCGCTGAACAACCCGAAACACCTGGCCGTGAGCAACTTCAGCGTCGAGAACCCGCGTGGGTTCGGCCTGATGCAGCGCCAGCGCGCCTTCAGCGACTACGAAGACCTCGACGACAACTACCAGAAGCGCCCGAGCGCCTGGATCGAGCCGAAGGGGGACTGGGGCAAGGGTACCGTCGACCTGGTCGAAATCCCGACTGCCGACGAAACCAACGACAACATCGTGGCCTTCTGGAGCCCGGAAAAGCTGCCTGAGCCAGGCAAGCCATTCGAGTACGCCTACCGTCTGCACTGGACTATCGACGAGCCGAAGTTCCAGGCCCCCGAGCTGGGCTGGGTCAAGCAGACCCTGCGTTCCACTGGCGACGTCAAGCAGTCCAACCTGATCCGCCAGCCAGACGGCAGCGTGGCCTTCCTGGTCGACTTCGCCGGCCCGGCACTGGCCGCCCTGCCGGAAGACACCGCCGTGCGCAGCCAGATCAGCGTGGCCGACAACGCCGAGGTGGTCGAGAACAACCTGCGCTATAACCCTGAGACCAAGGGCTGGCGCCTGACCCTGCGTTTGAAGGTCAAGGAAGCCAACAAGTCGACCGAAATGCGTGCCGCGCTGGTGCGTGACGTGCCGGTCGAAGCCGCCAAACCTGCCAAGCAGGACAAGGCTGCAGCCAAGCAAGCCAAGGCCGAGAAAACCGCCAAGGCCGAACAACCTGCCGCCGATGCGGCGCCCACCAACGGGACCCCGGCCACCACCGAGAAGGTGCTGACCGAGACCTGGAGCTATCAGTTGCCTGCCGATGAGTAACTCAAGCGCAAGGCCGGAATCGCTTCGCGAGTACCTGGCCCACCTACCACTGAGCGACGAGCAACGGGCGGAACTCGCCAGCTGCACGTCATTCAGTGAGCTGCACCAACGCCTGGCGGCCAACCCGGCCGCCAGCTCTGCCGAGGCCGTGCAGGCCTCGGTGGGCCCGCGCCTGACCGTAGGCAGCGCCGCCGAGCTGGAAGACGCCGAAATGCTTGGCGTCGACGGCAGCGGCCGCCTGTGCCTGAAGATCGCCCCGCCGATCAAGCGCACCAAGGTCGTGCCCGAGCCATGGCGCACCAACGTGCTGATCCGCATGTGGCGGCGCATGACCGGCCGTACCAACGCGCCGCAGCCGCCCAAGCGCGAGCTGCCGCCGGCCCGCTGGCGCACGGTCGGCTCGATCCGCCGTTACATCCTGCTGGCGCTGATGATCGGCCAGACCATCGTCGCCGGCTGGTACATGAAGGGCATCCTGCCGTATCAGGGCTGGTCGTTCGTGGACTTTGACGAAGTCGTCAACCAGCCGCTTTGGGACACCGTGGTGCAGGTATGGCCGTATGCCTTGCAGACGTCCATCCTGATCCTCTTCGGCATTCTGTTCTGCTGGGTGTCGGCGGGCTTCTGGACCGCGCTGATGGGCTTCCTCGAGCTGCTCACCGGGCGTGACAAGTACAAGATTTCCGGTAGCAGCGCAGGCAACGAGCCGATCGCGCCCGAGGCGCGTACCGCGCTGGTGATGCCGATCTGCAACGAAGACGTGCCACGCGTGTTCGCCGGCCTGCGCGCAACGTTCGAGTCGGTGGCTGCCAGCGGCAACCTTGACCGCTTCGACTTCTTCGTGCTCAGCGACACCAACGACACCGACATCGCCGTGGCCGAGCAACAGGCCTGGCTGGACGTGTGCCGCGAAACCAAAGGCTTTGGCCGCATCTTCTACCGTCGCCGTCGGCGCCGGGTGAAGCGCAAGAGCGGCAACCTCGACGACTTCTGCCGTCGTTGGGGCGGCGAGTACAAGTACATGGTCGTACTCGACGCCGACAGCGTCATGAGCGGCGAGTGCCTGAGCAGCCTGGTGCGCCTGATGGAGGCCAACCCGGACGCCGGCATCATCCAGACCGGGCCTAAAGCCTCGGGCATGGACACCCTGTATGCGCGTCTGCAGCAGTTCGCCACCCGCGTGTACGGCCCGCTGTTCACCGCCGGCCTGCACTTCTGGCAACTGGGCGAGTCGCACTACTGGGGCCACAATGCGATCATCCGCATGAAGCCGTTCATCGAGCACTGCGCCCTGGCGCCGTTGCCGGGCAAGGGCGCGTTCGCCGGTGCAATCCTCTCCCACGACTTCGTCGAAGCCGCGCTGATGCGCCGTGCCGGCTGGGGCGTGTGGATTGCCTACGACCTGCCGGGCAGCTACGAAGAACTGCCGCCGAACCTGCTCGACGAGCTCAAGCGCGACCGCCGCTGGTGCCACGGCAACCTGATGAACTTCCGCCTGTTCCTGGTCAAGGGCATGCACCCGGTGCACCGTGCAGTGTTCCTCACCGGGGTGATGTCGTACCTGTCGGCGCCACTGTGGTTCCTGTTCCTGGTGCTGTCGACCGCGCTGCTGGCGACCAACACGCTGATGGAGCCGCAGTACTTCATCGAGCCGTACCAGCTCTACCCGCTGTGGCCGCAGTGGCACCCGGAGAAGGCCGTAGCGCTGTTCTCCACCACCATCGTGTTGCTGTTCCTGCCCAAGCTGCTCAGCGTCATCCTGATCTGGGCCAAGGGCGCGACCGAGTTTGGCGGGCGCATCAAGGTCACCCTGTCGATGTTGATGGAGATGCTGTTCTCCATGCTGCTGGCACCGGTGCGCATGATCTTCCACACCCGCTTCGTGCTGGCTGCGTTCCTCGGCTGGGCCGCGACCTGGAATTCGCCGCAGCGTGACGATGACTCCACGCCGTGGAGCGAAGCGGTGCGCCGCCATGGCCCGCAGACCCTGCTGGGCATTGCCTGGGCGGCGCTGGTGGCCTGGCTGAACCCGAGCTTCCTGTGGTGGCTGGCGCCAATCGTCGGTTCGCTGGTGCTGTCGATCCCGGTTTCGGTGATCTCCAGCCGCACCCGCCTGGGCCTGGCGGCCAAGGACGAGAAGCTGTTCCTCATCCCCGAGGAATACGCCACCCCGCAAGAGCTGCTGGCCACCGACCGGTACACCCACGAAAACCGCTGGCATGCCCTGCATGACGGCTTCGTGCGGGCCGTGGTCGACCCGCGGCAGAACGCCCTGGCCTGTGCCATGGCCACTGCCCGTCATGGCCAGGCGGCACCGATCGAGGCACTGCGCGTCGAGCGTGTGGCCAAGGCGATGGAAGTCGGGCCGCAAGGCCTGGACCTCAATACCCGCCTGGCCCTGCTCAGCGACCCGGTGGCGCTGACCCGCCTGCACGAGCAGGTGTGGGCCGAGCACAATGCGGCGTGGATCAACGTGTGGCGTGCATCGATCAAGAACGACCCGCATTCGCCGCTGTTGCCGCTGCACCCGGAGAATGAAGGCCAACCGGCACTCGTCGGCGCCTGATCGGGCCTCTTCGCGGGCACGCCCGCTCCTACAGGTACTTCACAGCCTTTGAGGCATGCGCTGTACCTGTGGGAGCGGGCGTGCCCGCGAAGCTTTTAGGGCCCTCCCTCGATTTTGGCCAACAAAGTCCCCCCCGGCTCTAGGTCCCCGAGCCGCCATGCGTTAGCATCCCTCTCCGATATGACGCATCGGCCGCTACGGCCATGCCAACAATAAGATTCGCTACTTTTCTTGCTAGGGGACTTGGTGATGATCAAGAAATACCTTTCGCGACTGCTGGTCGGTGTCACCGCCCTGGTCGCCGTGACGGCGGCCCAGGCGGGTGCTATCGATGACGCGGTCAAGCGCGGCACCCTGCGGGTGGGCATGGACCCGACCTACATGCCATTCCAGATGACCAACAAGCGTGGCGAGATCATCGGCTTCGAAGTCGATATCCTCAAAGCCATGGCCAAGTCCATGGGCGTCAAGTTCGAGCCGGTTTCCACCGCCTATGACGGCATCATCCCGGCACTGCTGACCGACAAGTTCGACATGATCGGCAGCGGCATGACCCTGACCCAGGAACGCAACCTGCGCCTGAACTTCAGCGAACCTTTCATCGTGGTTGGCCAGACCCTGCTGATCCGCAAGGAGCTGGCGGGCGAGATCAAGTCGTACAAGGACCTGAACAACGAGAAGTACCGCATCACCTCCAAGCTCGGTACCACCGGCGAAATGGTTTCCAAGAAGCTGATCGCCAAGGCCAAGTACCACGGCTACGACAACGAGCAGGAAGCGGTGATGGACGTGGTCAATGGCAAGGCTGATGCCTTCGTCTACGACGCACCGTACAACGTGGTGGCAGTGGACAAGGCCGGTGCCGGCAAGCTGCTGTTCCTCGAAGAACCCTTCACCTACGAGCCGCTGGCCTTCGGCCTGAAGAAAGGCGACTACGACAGCATCAACTTCATCAACAACTTCCTGCACCAGATCAAGCATGACGGGACCTACGATCGTATTCACGACAAGTGGTTCAAGAACAAGGACTGGCTGAAGGAAATGGAATAAGGCCCAGGCCACAAGCCCGGCTTTATGACCCCGACGCGCAGGCAAACCCTGCGCGTTCGCATTTACGGAAGTACCCCACGTGATCAAACACAAGAAAGCCCAGTGGCCCTGGCACGGTTTGACTGCCCTGGTCCTGGTGGGCCTGGCGTTCAGCCTGTATATGGCCACCTCGATGATTTCCTACGAGTGGCGCTGGAACCGCGTACCGCAGTACTTCGCCTACAAGGCCGAGGAAGCACAGCGCGCCGCCGGTTACGGCACCGTGCAGGAGATCGTCATCTCGGGCGACAATGCCCGTGTCACGCTGAAAGATGAGAACGGTGCCGAGCAGGTACTCGACGTGGCCAAGGACAGCCTGCAGCTGGCCCGCGGCGACGATGTGGCCGAAGGCGACCAGATTGGCGTCACCCGCCACTGGGCGGCCGGCCCGCTGGTCTGGGGGCTGTGGACCACCCTGTGGATTTCGGTGGTTTCCGGTGCCCTGGGCCTGCTGATCGGCTTGTTCGCCGGCCTCTGCCGGCTGTCCAGCAACCCCACCCTGCGTGACCTGACGACGGTGTATGTCGAACTGGTGCGCGGTACCCCGCTGCTGGTGCAGATCTTCATCTTCTACTTCTTCATCGGTACCGTGCTCAACCTGTCCCGCGAGTTTGCCGGGGTGGCCGCACTGGCGCTGTTCACCGGCGCCTACGTGGCTGAAATCGTTCGTGCCGGCGTGCAGTCCATCGCCAAGGGCCAGAACGAAGCGGCCCGCTCGCTGGGCCTGAACGCGGGCCAGTCGATGCGCCACGTGATCCTGCCGCAGGCGTTCAAACGCGTGCTGCCGCCTTTGGCCGGCCAGTTCATCAGCCTGGTCAAGGACACCTCGCTGGTCTCGGTGATCGCCATCACCGAACTGACCAAGAGCGGCCGCGAGGCCATCACCACCTCGTTCTCGACCTTCGAGATCTGGTTCTGCGTGGCAGGCCTGTACCTGCTGATCAACCTGCCGCTGTCGCACCTGGCAAGCCGGCTCGAGCGGAGGCTTGCGCAAAGTGATTGAAGTCCGTGATCTGCTGAAAGTCTTCGACACCCGTGGCCACGTGGTACGGGCTGTGGACAACGTCACCACCCAGGTCGCCAAGGGCGAAGTGGTGGTGGTGCTCGGCCCGTCGGGTTCGGGCAAGTCGACCTTCCTGCGCTGCCTCAACGGCCTGGAGCATTTCGACGAAGGCCATGTGGCCATCGATGGCCTGCAACTGGCCGATCCGAAGACCGACATCAACGCCTACCGCCGTGAAGTCGGCATGGTGTTCCAGCACTTCAACCTGTTCCCGCACATGACCGTGCTGGAAAACCTGTGCCTGGCGCAGAAGGTGGTGCGCAAGCGTAACAAGGCCGACCGCGAGGCCAAGGCCAGGGCGCTGCTGGAGAAGGTGGGTATTGCGCAGAAAGCCAACGAATACCCGTCGCGCCTGTCCGGCGGCCAGCAGCAGCGGGTGGCGATCGCCCGCGCGTTGGCCATGGACCCGAAGGTGATGCTGTTCGACGAGCCGACCTCGGCGCTTGACCCGGAAATGGTCGGCGAGGTGCTGGACGTGATGAAGACCCTGGCCCAGGAAGGCATGACCATGGTCTGCGTTACCCACGAAATGGGCTTCGCCCGTGAAGTGGCTGACCGGGTGTTGTTCTTCGACCATGGCAAGCTGCTGGAGGATTCGGCCCCGGCCGCGTTCTTTGCCGCGCCGAAGGATCCGCGCGCGCAGGCGTTTCTGCGCCAGGTGCTTTAACCTGCACCGGCCTCTTCGCGGGTAAACCCGCTCCCACAGGTACTGTACCGACTTTGAGAGCGGCGAGGTACTTGTAGGAGCGGGTTTACCCGCGAAGCAGGCGACTCCTGTCTAGATGTTGAACCGCCCCACCATCCCCCGCAACTGTTGCCCCAACTGCTCCAGTTCGCCACTCGACGCCGCCGTCTGCTCACTGGCCGCACTGGTCTGATCCGACACATCGCGCACATTCAGCACGCTGCGGTTGATCTGCTCGGCCACCACGCTCTGCTCTTCGCTGGCCGTGGCAATCTGCTGGTTCATGCCCTGGATGTTCGACACCGTATCGGTGATCTGGCTCAACGCATGCCCTGCCTTGCGGCTCAGCTCCACGCTCTGTTCGGTCAGGCTCTTGCTGCTGTCCAGCAACCGTGTCACTTCATCAGTCCCGTTGTGCAGGCTGTCGATCAGTTGGCCAATTTCCTCGGTCGCCGTCGAGGTGCGCTGCGCCAGCCCACGTACTTCGTCCGCCACCACGGCAAAACCGCGCCCGGCTTCACCGGCCCGTGCCGCTTCGATCGCCGCGTTCAGGGCCAGCAGGTTGGTCTGCTCGGACACCGACTTGATCACATCGAGGATGCCGCTGATACGCTGGCTCTCGCCTGCCAGATGCTGCATGGCCGCCAGGCAATGGTCCATCTGCCTGGCCAGTTGTTCGATACGGCCGATGGCCTCGGCCACTACCTGGTCGCCCATCTGCGCCTGCTGGTCGGCGTTTGTCGCGGCCAGCGAGGCCTGTTCGGCGTTCTGCGCCACTTCCTGTACGGTGGCGCTCATCTGGTTCATGGCAGTTGCCACCTGGTCGGTTTCCTCGCGCTGCTGGTTGATGCGCAGTTTGGTGTCCTCGCTACTGGTTGCCAGCTCCGAGGCTGCCTGTGACAGTTGCCCGACGCCTTGGTCGATGCCACCGATCAGCTCGCGCAGGCTCAAGGTCATTTCGCGCATGCTGGTCTGTAACTGGCCCATCTCGTCGCACCGCTGCACCGTTTCGACCTGGCTCAGGTCGCCCTTGGCGATGCGTGCGGCCACGGCCAGGGTCTGGCGCAAGGGTTGGGTGATCTGCAGGGTGATCAGCCAGGCGGCCAGCACACCCACCGCCAGCGCCAGTAGCGCCACGCTGGTCAGCAGCGAGCGGGCAGCCAGGGCTTCGCTGTCGCGTTGCTCGACCTTGCGCTTGCCGAGCTCCAGGCTTACCGCGCGCAACTCATTGCCCATCTTTTCCAGGTTGTTCTGCAATTGCTCGACCTGCACCGCGGCGTGGCGGTACTGGTCCAGGCTGGTGCGGTACTTGGCCAGCTCGATTCCGGGCTGCTCGGTGACGGCGCGCGACAGGCGCAGCGGAGCAAGGCTCTTGAGCAGTTGCCCCAGGCTGGTATCGGCAGCGTCCAGGGCGCTGTCGCCGACCTTGGCGAAGTCCTCGACAGGGGTGAAGGTGTAGGCCGGCACCAAGCTCTGCTGGTTGGCACCGTCGATATGCCGGCTGAGGGTATCCATCAGGCTCAGCACACCGCCTTGCTGACTGTCGGCAGGCATCTCCAGCAAGGCCTGGGTCTGCAGTTCGTCGATCGCCTCGTTGAGCTTCTGTTCCTGCGCCTGCATGGCCTCGCGCAGGGCGATACGGTTGGCGACGGTGCGTTGCAGTTCGCTGAAGTCATCGCGCAGGCGCTGCAGCAGTGCCAGTTTGTCGGTCAGCATCTGCCGTGACTCATCGACGTTGCTGCGTTGTTGCAGCGTGGCAAGCATGCTGTTCAGTTGATCGAGGATAGTGATGATGCGTGACTTGCTGGCGTTGTCGTTCAGCACGCGGTAAGTGATGCGCTCTGCGCGCAGGTCCTTGGTCAGATCGTTTATCTGGCCTATTTCGCTGAGTTGCTGTGAACGGACAATAGCGCCATCCAGTGCACGCCAGCCGCTGATGGTGGTGGCCAGGGTAAGTAGCAGAACCACGGCGAAGCCGAGAGCCAGTTTGGCACCGACACTGATGTTGCCGAGCTTGCGGTTGAGGTAGCCGAGCATGGGAGGTCTCCGTGCGATTGAGAGAGGGAGGCGGGCGTATTGCCGGCATCACACCTCTGCCAATCGGCAGCGGAGTTGTAGGACTTGACCTGATAATCAGGTAGGAAATTTCACCGCAGCATGTGGGAGGATTCTGCCTGTGCCGGCCTCTTCGCGGGTAAACCCGCTCCCACAGGTACTGCACAGGTGTTGAGAGCTGTGCAGTACCTGTGGGAGCGGGTTTACCCGCGAAGAGGCCGGCACAGGCGACCCACCTATCAGCCTAGAGCCTGAACCGCCCCACCAACCCCTGCAAATGGGTACCCAACCGCGCCAACTCCATGCTGGAGCTGGCCGTCTCTTCACTGGCTGCCGAGGTCTGGTCAGAAATGTCCCGCACATTCATCACACTGCGGTTGATCTCCTCGGCCACGGCTGTCTGTTCTTCCGCGGCAGTGGCAATCTGCTGGTTCATCGCCTGGATCGACGAGACGGTGCGGGTGATGGTTTCCAGCGAGCTGCCGGCACGGCGGGTCAGTTCGACGCTGCTGTCGGTCAACTGGCGGCTGCTGTCCATCACGCTGGCCACGCGCTGGGTGCCGCTTTGCAGGCCGGCAATCAGCTCTTCGATCTCTTCGGTCGATTGCTGGGTGCGCTGCGCCAGGCTGCGCACTTCATCGGCCACCACGGCAAAGCCACGCCCGGCCTCGCCGGCACGGGCCGCTTCGATCGCCGCGTTGAGGGCCAGCAGGTTGGTCTGCTGAGCCACCGACTTGATCACGTCGAGCACGCTGCCGATCTTGTCGCTCTCGGCCTTGAGCTGGTTCATCGCTTCGCTGGAGTTGACCACTTCACCGGCCAGGCGCTCGATCTGCGCCACCGCTTCGCCCACCACACGGTCGCCTTCGCGGGCTTGCTGGTCGGCCATCAACGCGGCTTCCGAGGCCTGCTCGGCATTGCGCGCCACTTCATGCACGGTAGCGGTCATCTGGTTCATGGCGGTCGCTACCTGATCAGTCTCGACCTTCTGGTTGTTGACCCCGGCGCTGGTCTGCTCGGTCACCGCCGACAGCTCCTCGGCAGCGCTGGCGATCTGCGTGACGCCATCACCGATGCCGCCGATCAGTTCGCGCAGGCCCTGGGTCATGCGCTGCATGCTGGCTTGCAACTGGCCCAGTTCGTCACGGCGTTGTACCTGCAGCGCTTGAGTCAGGTCGCCACTGGCCACGCGCTCGGCTGCGCGCAAGGTCTGGCGCAGCGGGATGATGATCTGCCGGGTGATGGCCCAGGCTGCCAGCAGGCCGAGGGCCAGGGCCAGCACGGTGGCCACGGCGAGCAGGGTCTTGGCCTGGGCTGCGCCGGCGTCACGCACAGCGGTTTGTGAGATGGTCATCGCCTGGCTGGTCTGCAGCAGTACCGTGCCTTGCTCGGCCATGTGCTGCAGGGCCTGTTCACTGGCGACCTGGGCATTGCCGAACTGGGTGACCGCATCGCGGTAGCCGGCCAGGGCGGTGGCGGCATCGTCCAGGCTGGCGGCATGTTCAGCCGGTACTTTGGCCGGCAGCGCGCGCAGTTCGGCCAGAGCCTGGTCGATGGCTTTGAGCGCCGTTTGCTGGAAATCGGCATTGCCGCTGTAGGTGTAGCCACGCACCTGGAAGCGTGCCTGCTGGAGCAGGGCGCTGACTTCCACTGCGTACTGGTACTGGTTGATATCGCCACCTTGCAGCAGGCCCCGCTGTACCCGGCCGATCAGTTCCGCGGCCTTGTCGGCACTGTCGCCCAGCACGCCACGGCTGGCTTCGCGGCGTTGGCCGGCTTGCTTCAGTTCGTTGAACGCCTGCTGGTAGGTACGCACGGCCTCGCGTTGTTGCTCCAGGCGCTGGCGGTCAGTGGGTTGCTCGATCTGTCCGATCATCAGCTGCACCTGGCGGTCGAGGTTGCCCAGGGCTTTTTCAAGCTCAGCCACCGAGGCTTCGTCACGTTGGCGCTGGTAATGCTGGCGGGCGATGCGCAGTTCCTGGGTGTACTGCTGGATGACCGAGATGTTTCCCAGCTTGTCGCCACGTTCGATGATGCTGTCCATACCGTGCCAGCCGACCAGAGTAATGGCCAGGGTCAACAGCAGCACCAGGCCGAAGCCCAGCCCCAGTTTGCGGTTGACGCTCACATTGCCCAACGATTGGGCGAACCATTGATACATATACGACTCCCTGGCGGCGTGGCAGCACAAATAGTTGTTGTGTTGCCAAGGCCATCGGCCAGGGAGAAGGAAACTTGATGGGCGAAAATGCGGCGTTTACGTCAGAAAATGCGCGAAAGCAGCGCCGTTACAGCAGTCTCGACCCGCAGGATACGCTCGCCCAGTTGCACCGGTGCCAGGCCTGCCTTGCCCAGCAGGTCGACCTCATAGGGGATCCAGCCACCCTCGGGACCTATGGCCAGGGTCACGGCTTGCTCCACTGCGCGCGGGCAGGCGGGGTAGGGGCCGGGGTGGCCGACCAGGCCCAGGGTGCCTGCGGCGATGGCGGGCAGGCGGTCTTCGACGAAGGGCTTGAAGCGCTTCTCGATGATCACCTCGGGCAGCACGGTGTCGCGCGCCTGTTCCAGGCCGAGGATGAGATTTTCACGAATGCTGTCCGGGTGCAGGAAGGGGGTTTGCCAGAAGCTTTTCTCGACCTTGTAGCTGTTCACCAGGATCAGCCGCGACACGCCGAGGGTGGCCACGGTCTGGAACAGCCGGCGCAGCATCTTCGGCCGGGGTACGGCGAGCACAAGGGTCAGCGGCAGCTTGGCCGGTGGCTGCTGGTCAAAGGCGACTTCCAGTTCGGCTTCGTGCTTTTCCAGGCGCAGCACCGTGGCCTTGCCCATCAGGCCGTTGATACGGCCCACGCGCAGGTTGTCGCCCACCGCCACGCGGTGGATGTCCTGCATGTGGGTGAAGCGCCGGTCAGCGAGAACGACGCGGTCGGCCGAGACGAAGTCGGCCTCTTCAAGGAGCAACAGGTTCACGGTTGGGTCGCTGGTGGCTGGTCGTTGTGGTCGTTGGCGGTTTCATCGTGGGCGCTGCGCTTGCGAATCAGGCTGCCGCACAGCACGCCGATCTCGAACAGCAGCCACATGGGTACGGCCAGCAGGGTCTGGGAGAAGATGTCCGGTGGGGTAAGGACCATGCCGACCACGAAGCAGCCGATGATCACGTAGGGGCGAATCTTCTTCAGGTACTTCACGTCGACCACGCCGATCCATACCAGCAGCACCACCGCCACCGGGATTTCGAAGGCCACGCCAAAGGCGAAGAACAGCGTCATCACGAAGTCGAGGTAGCTGGCGATGTCGGTCATCATCGACACGCCTTCCGGCGTGGCGCTGGCGAAGAAGCCGAAGATCAGCGGGAACACCAGGAAATAGGCGAAGGCCATGCCGGCGTAGAACAGGAATATGCTCGACACCAGCAGTGGAATGGCGATGCGCTTTTCATGGCGGTACAGCCCGGGCGCGATGAAGCCCCAGATCTGCTGGAGGATGAACGGAATCGCCAGAAACAGCGAGACGATCATGGTCAGCTTGAACGGCGTGAGGAACGGCGAGGCCACGTCGGTGGCGATCATCGTCGCATTGGCCGGCAGGTGCTCGCGCAGCGGCGCGGAGACCAGGGTGTAGATCTGCTGGGCAAAGGAGAACAGCCCGGCAAAGATCAGGAAAATGACGGCAACGCAGCGCAACAGGCGAGTGCGCAGTTCGGTCAGGTGCGAAACCAGCGGCATTGGCTGGTCGTGTTCCGGATTCTCGCTCATGGGGCTCGCGGCGGTTGAGGCGGTTCAGAAGGCGTGGCCGGGGTGGCAGCTGTTTCGGCTGGCCTGGCTTCGAGCCCGGCGGGGGGCTGCACGGTGGCGGTGGTGACGGGCGGCTGCGCCGGTGGCGTCATCGGGTTGAGGATGCGCTTGGCTTCCTCTTCCATCTGCAGGATGTGCTCGTTGTGCAGCTGGCGGCGGATTTCGTCGGCGCCGATTTCGCGCTCCACTTCCATCTTGATGCTGTTGAAGCTGCGCTTGAGCCGGCCGATCCACAGGCCTGCCGTGCGCGCGGCACCGGGCAGGCGCTCGGGGCCGAGCACCAGCAGGGCGACCAGGCCGACGAGCAGCAGCTCGCTGAAACTGATGCCGAACATGGGTCAGTCTTTCCGCTGCGGCTCTTGGACCGGCTGGGCCTGGCCTTCGATGGTGTGGCCCTGGTTCTGCTGGGCAGTGTTCTGCACCGGTGGAACGGGTTGGGCTGGCGGCGGGGTCTGCTCGGCCGGCTTGTTCTCTTCATCGCTCATGGCCTTGCGAAAGCCCTTGATCGACTCGCCCAGGTCGCTGCCGAAGTTCTTCAGCTTCTTGGTGCCGAACACCAGGACCACGACCACCAGCAGGACGATCCAGTGTTTCCAGTCAAAGATACCCATTTCGTACTCCTGAAAAATGTGTGTACAGCAAATCGATCCGGCAACACGGCCCCTGTGGGAGCGGGCATGCCCGCGAACACCGGCGTAGCCGGTGCCATGCACCGCGGCGCATTCTTCGCGGGCACGCCCGCTCCCACAGGCGCCCGAAAATACGTCAGGCCGAAGGCTGGCGTGCGGCCTTCTCGTCATGCCCGGAAAGCCCGAAACGGCGTTCCAGCTCGTCAAGCACGGCCTGCGGATGCTGGCCCAGCGCGCTGAGCATTACCAGGCTATGAAACCACAGGTCGGCGGTTTCGTAGATGACATCGCTGTAATCCTTGCTGACTGCAGCATCCTTGGCGGCAATGATCGTCTCGACCGACTCTTCGCCGAGCTTTTCGAGGATCTTGTTCAGGCCCTTGTGGTACAGGCTGGCCACGTAGGAGCTGTCGGGCGCCGCTTGCTTGCGTTCTTCAAGCACTGCGGCCAGGCGGTTGAGGGTGTCGCTCATGTCAGTGTCCTGCGCTGTAGATGGCATCCGGGTCTTTCAGGACCGGGTCGACGGTTTTCCACTGGCCGTCCTCGAAGACGCGGTAGAAGCAGCTTTCACGGCCGGTATGGCAGGCGATATGGCCCAGTTGCTCGACCATCAGGATGATCACGTCGGCATCGCAGTCCAGGCGCATTTCATGCAGCTTCTGCACATGCCCGGATTCCTCGCCCTTGCGCCACAGCTTGCCACGCGAACGCGACCAGTAGATGGCGCGCTGCTCGGCGGCGGTCAGGGCCAGCGATTCGCGGTTCATCCAGGCCATCATCAGCACGCGTCCGGTCTTGTGGTCCTGGGCGATCGCCGGTACCAGGCCTTCGCTGTTCCACTTGATCTCGTCCAGCCAGTCTTTCATCGTCGACTCCAAAGCGGGCCCGCTCCTGTGCCGGGCCCTTTGCGCTAGTGTGCCAGCCATGGGCGCGGCTGGCTATTGGCGCACGATCAGGTAAAGGCCAGCAGCCAGCATCAGCCAGGCCGGCCAGGCGGCAGGGGCGGCCAGGCTGGCGGCTGCGGCGGCGCCAGCGGCCAGGACCGCGCCTCCGCCGAGCAGGCCGGCGCCGAGCAGGCGCAGCGCCCAGCGGTCGCCCTGGCGGCGCCGCTCCGGCAGTTGCGGATCGTGCAGGTGCGGTTGCGACAGGCGTTCGAGCAGGTCGCGGGCCATGTCGGCCAGGTGCGGCAGTTGCTCGACCTGGCTGTGGATGTTGCCGAGCACGGCCTTGGGGCTCATGCGGTCGCGCATCCAGCGCTCGAGGAATGGCTTGGCGGTGCTCCACAGGTCCAGGTCGGGGTACAGCTGGCGGCCCAGGCCTTCGATGTTGAGCAGGGTCTTCTGCAGCAGGACCAGTTGCGGCTGCACTTCCATGTTGAAGCGCCGGGCGGTCTGGAACAGGCGCATCAGCACCTGGCCGAAGGAAATATCCTTTAACGGTTTTTCGAAGATCGGCTCGCACACGGTGCGGATTGCCGCTTCGAACTCGTTGACCTTGGTGTGTGCCGGCACCCAGCCCGAGTCGATGTGCAACTGGGCGACGCGGCGGTAGTCACGCTTGAAGAAAGCGATCAGGTTGCGCGCCAGGTAGTCCTGGTCCTCGGCGGTCAGGCTGCCGACGATGCCGCAGTCGATGGCGATGTACTGCGGGCTCCACGGTTTGACCGTGCTGACGAAGATGTTGCCGGGGTGCATGTCGGCATGGAAGAAACTGTCGCGGAACACCTGGGTGAAGAACACCTCCACGCCCCGTTCGGCCAGCAGCTTCATGTCGGTGCGCTGGTCGGCCAAGGTGGCCATGTCGGTCACCGGCACGCCGTAGATACGCTCCATCACCAGTACCTTGGGGCGGCACAGGTCCCAGTACACCTGGGGCACATACATCAGCTCGGAGCCTTCGAAGTTGCGCCGCAGCTGGCTGGCGTTGGCCGCTTCGCGCAGCAGGTCGAGCTCGTCGTAGATGGTTTTTTCGTAGTCGCCGACGATTTCCACCGGGTGCAGGCGGCGGGCGTCGGCCGAAGCGCGTTCGGCGGCCTTGGCAATCAGGAACAGCCAGGCCAGGTCCTGGGCGATCACCGGCTTCAGGCCCGGGCGTACCACCTTGACCACCACTTCCTCGCCACTTTTCAGGCGCGCAGCGTGCACCTGGGCCACCGAGGCCGAGGCCAGCGGCTCGACGTCGAAGCGGCTGAACAGTTGCGTCACCGGGGCGCCCAGCTGTGCCTCGATCAGCGCCACGGCCTGCTTGGGGTCGAACGGCGGTACGCGGTCCTGCAGCAGCATCAGCTCATCGGCAATGTCGTTGGGCAGCAGGTCACGGCGGGTGGACAACAACTGGCCGAACTTGATGAAGATCGGCCCCAGGTCCTGCAGGGCCAGGCGCAGGCGCGCGCCACGGCTGAGCTCGTTCGGCTTGCGCGGCAGCCAGCGCCATGGCATCAGCAGGCGCAGGCTCATCAGCCACCAGGGCAGCGGCAGGTCGAACAGCAGGTCATCGAGACGGTAGCGGATCACCACACGCTGGATGCGAAAAAGACGGCGGACGGCGAGCAGCTTCATGCGTTATCGCTGGTATCAAGGGATCGGGAGAGGCGCTTGAGGCGCGCCTCGAGGCGTTCTGTATCGAGCTTCAGGGCATCGAGCTCGCTGAAGGCGGCTTCGGCTTCGCGCTTGCCAACCAAGGTTCGGGACTCTTCGGCCAGGTACTCGGAAAGGTTCTGGCTGAAGCGCGCCAGGCCCTGGCGGGTCCAGCGTGCGCGCAGGCGGATGTGGCCGGCCAGCAGCGCCGTGGCGACCGGGCCGAGCCAGCGTTGCAGCTCGTGCTCCCAGTCAAGCTCCAGGTCCTGCAGCACACCGAACAGGTCGAGCAGCACGGCGCTGTCGCCATGCAGCTCGACCTGCGGGCTGTGCAGCACGGCGGTCTTGTCCTTGGCCAGGGCCAGTTGTGCCAGGCTGCCGGCCGGGGCGCGCAGGCTGCAATCGACCTCGCCTTGCCAATGGCCGGCGAGCATCAAGCCTTGTTCATCGGGCAGGATGAACACCTGCAGGGCCGGCTGGCGGCAGTCGATCTCGATGACCTTGCCGTCCAGCGCGGCCAGCCGCGGCAGGGCCGTGCTGTCCATGCGCAGGACCCGGTTCAGGCCATGTTCGACGCTGGCGAGCAGCCCGGCCAGCAGCATCAGGGCTTGATCCCCCGGTGCACGGCGACGATGCCGCTGGTCATGTTGTGGTAGGTGACACGGTCGAAACCGGCCTCGACCATCATGGCTTTCAGGGTTTCCTGATCGGGGTGCATGCGGATCGATTCGGCGAGGTAACGGTAGCTTTCCGAATCGTTGGTGATCAGCTTGCCGGCCAGTGGCATGAAGGCGAACGAGTAGGCGTCGTAGGCCTTGGACATCAGCTTGTTGGTCGGCTTGGAGAACTCCAGCACCAGCAGGCGACCGCCCGGCTTGAGCACGCGCAGCATCGAGCGGATGGCTTCGTCCTTGTGGGTGACGTTGCGCAGGCCGAAGGCAATGGTCACGCAGTCGAAGTGGTTGTCCGGGAATGGCAGCTTCTCGGCGTCGGCCTGGACGAACTCGATGTTGCCGGCCACGCCACGGTCGAGCAGGCGGTCACGGCCGACCTTGAGCATCGACTCGTTGATGTCGGCCAGCACGACCTGACCGGTCGGGCCGACCAGCCGCGAGAACTTGGCGGCCAGGTCGCCGGTACCGCCGGCAATGTCCAGTACCCGGTTGCCGGCGCGTACGCCCGACAGCTCGATGGTGAAGCGCTTCCACAGGCGGTGCATGCCGCCGGAAAGCACGTCGTTCATCAGGTCGTACTTGGCCGCCACCGAGTGGAACACCTCGGCGACTTTCTTCGCCTTCTGGCTTTCAGGGACGTCCTGGTAACCGAAATGGGTGGTGGGTTCGGCGTGGTCGCCTTTGCGCTGGTCGTTCATATCGCTTCACCGGAAAAAATTACCGCCATTCTAGGGCGAACGGGCGGATTTGTCTTGGCGGGGTGTGCCAGTGGGCAGGGGCGGGCATAATGCCCATTATGTCTTCATCTTCAGGAACACCCGCATGACCCAGATCAGCGTCGAACGCAAACATTCCCTCGGCCGTGATGCCGCCCGTGCCAAGGCCGAAGCGCTGGTCGACAAACTGACTCGCGAATACGACCTCAAGGCCACCTGGAACGGTGACCGGGTCGACGTGGCGCGCAGCGGTGCCAACGGCAGCGTGCACATCTTCGATGACCGCATCCGCGTCGAATTGAAGCTGGGCATGATGCTGTCGATGATGAGCGGCACCATCAAGGGCGAGATCGAGCGGGCGCTGGACAAAGCCCTGGCCTGATCCCTCCCCGGGGCCATGCTCGTTCACCTTAGGGTGAAGATTCTAATTTCCCTCTCTACCTTGTGCTCAAGCCCAACCTCCATGGGCGGTTCCTCCTCCACTCATGAGCATGAGGTACAGAGCATGGCCAAAGTGACAGTGAAGAAAAAGGACGACGCCCCGGGCACGCTGGGCGAGGTGCGCGGCTACGCGCGCAAGATCTGGCTGGCGGGCATCGGCGCCTATGCGCGCGTGGGCCAGGAAGGCTCCGACTACTTCAATGAGCTGGTCAAGGCCGGCGAAGGCGTCGAGAAGCGTGGCAAGAAGCGCATCGACAAAGAGCTCGATGCTGCCAACAACCAGATCGACGAAGCGACCCAGGAGGTCAGCCGCGTACGTGGCAAGGTCGAAGTTCAACTGGACAAGATCGAAAAAGCTTTCGACGCGCGGGTCGGTCGCGCCTTGAATCGCCTGGGCATTCCGTCTAAACATGACGTTGAGGCGTTGTCCATCAAGCTTGAACAGCTGCACGAGCTGCTCGAGCGCGTCGCGCACAAACCATAAGGAGAGCAGGATGGCTGGCAAGAAGAATTCCGAGAAAGAAGGCAGCTCCTGGGTCGGCGGGATCGAGAAGTACTCCCGCAAGATCTGGCTGGCAGGGCTGGGTATCTATTCGAAGATCGACCAGGACGGCCCGAAGCTGTTCGACTCGCTGGTGAAGGATGGCGAGAAGGCCGAGAAGCAGGCGAAGAAGACCGCTGAAGACGTGGCGGAAACCGCCAAGTCGTCGACCACTTCGCGTGTGTCGGGCGTGAAGGACCGTGCGCTGGGCAAGTGGAGCGAACTCGAAGAGGCCTTCGACAAACGCCTGAACAGCGCCATCTCGCGCCTTGGCGTGCCGAGCCGCAACGAGATCAAGGCCCTGCACCAGCAGGTGGACAGCCTGACCAAGCAGATCGAGAAATTGACCGGTGCTTCGGTTACGCCGATTTCGTCGCGCACTGCTGCGGCCAAACCGGCTGCGAGCAAGGCGGCGGCCAAGCCACTGGCCAAGACGGCAGCGGCCAAGCCTGCGGCGAAAACCGCGGCGGCCAAGCCGGCAGCCAAAACTGCTGCGGCAAAACCTGCCACCAAGGCGGCTGCCAAACCTGTAGCAGCCAAACCAGCGGCGAAACCGGCAGCGGCCAAGCCTGCGGCAGCCAAGAAACCTGCGGTGAAGAAAGCACCGGCGAAACCGGCAGCCGCCAAGCCGGCAGCCCCAGCGGCCAGCGCCGCTCCGGTCGCTAGCGCAGCTCCTGCACCAACCGCGGCTCCGGCCAGCAACCCGCCGTCGGCACCGACAGGCACCGGTACCCTGATCTGATACCGCGTCGCCTTCTTCGCGGGTAAACCCGCTCCCACAGGTAGTGCGCCGCTTGTAAGCTCTGCACCGTACCTGTAGGAGCGGGTTCACCCGCGAATGCGTCGGCTGCTGCAATACATTCCTGTCAGGCTTAACCCTCCAGGTAGCGCACCGCCAACTGCTCCGCCGCCCCCCGCGCCTGAGCCTGCAGATGCGGCGCCACCAGCATCATCACCTGGTACACCACAATCCCCACATCCCCCTCGCGCCCCAGTACCCGCTGGTAATCCAGTGAGAACATCAGCGTCAGGGTGATCTGCTCCACCAGTTGCCCCAGCGCCTGGGTATCGCTCTCAACCAGCCCCTGGCCCTTGAGGCTGGCCAGCAATGCCGCCAGCGTGCGCTTGAGCGCGTTGATCAGGCTGCGCATGCCGCGGGCCAGTTTGGGCAGGCGCCCGGTCAGGTTCGACAGGTCCTGGAACAGGAAACGGTACTGCGCCATGCGCTCGACGATCAGGTGCAGGAACAGCCAGTAGTCCTCGGCGTCCAGGCGTACCTCCAGCGGCGGGTCGAGCAAGGGCATCAGCGCTTCTTCAAAGCGCTCGAACAGCCCCAGCACCAACGGCTCCTTGCCGTGGAAGTGGTAGTAAAGGTTGCCGGGGCTGATGCCCAGTTCGTTGGCAATCTCCAGGGTGGATACGTTCGGTTCGCCCTGCTGGTTGAACAGTTGCAGGGCGCATTCGAGGATACGGTCGCGAGTCTTCATCCAGTCGGCATGCTCATCGGGTCAGCACGTAAGTGCCCGGCGCTGGGCCCAGCGGTGGGTAGGTGGTATTGCCCAGCTCGCTGCGCGGTGCCTTGAGCGGGCCGGAGCGCGCGGTGATCCACTCCAGCCACAACGGCCACCAGCTGCCTTCGCTGCGCTTGGCGTCGTGGAACCAGGCGCGCGGGTCGCTGGACAGTTTGGGGTTGGCCAGGTAGTAGGCCTTGGGGTTGCCGGGCGGGTTGATGATGCTCTGGATGTGCCCGCTATTGGCCAGCACGAAGCGCCGGTCGCCCCCCAGCAGCAAGGCCGAGCGGTACACCGCGTCCCACGGGGTGATGTGATCGTTGCTGCCGGCCACGGTGAAGCTGTCCAGCTCGACCTTCTGCAGGTCGATGGGGGTGCCGCATACCTCCAGGCCGGCGGGGTGGGTCAGCGGGTTGTGCTTGAAGAAGTCCAGCAGGTCGCCATGCAGCGCGGCGGGCAGGCGCGTGCTGTCGGCGTTCCAGTACAGGATGTCGAAGGCCGGTGGTGTCTTGCCGAGCAGGTAGTTGTTGACCCAGTAGTTCCAGATCAGGTCGTTGGGCCGCATCCAGGCAAAGATCCGCGCCACCTCGGCGCCATCCAGCACGCCGCGCTGGTAGGAGCGGCGCTTGGCGGCCTCGATGGTTTGCTCGTCGGCGAACAGGCTGGCGGGGCTTTCGAACTTGCTGTCCAGCAGGCTGACCAGGTAGGTGGCGCTGCGCACCCGGCGCAGTTGGTGCTTGGCCTGCAGGTGGCCCTGCAACGCGGCCATGGTTAGGCCGCCGGCGCAGGCGCCCATCAGGTTGGGGTCGCGGTTGCCGCTGATGCTGCGGCAGGCGTTGAGCGCTTCTTCCAGGGCCTGCACATAGCTGGACAGGCCCCACTCGCGGTGGCGCGGGTCGGGGTTGCGCCAGCTGACCATGAATACCTGCAGGCCGCTCTTGAGCATGTACTGGACGAAGCTGTTGGTCGAGCTGAGGTCGAAGATGTAGAACTTGTTGATCTGCGGCGGCACCACCAGCAGTGGCCTGGCGTGCTGCTTTTCGCTCATCGGCTTGTACTGGATCAGTTCCAGCAGCTCGTTGCGGAACACCACGGCGCCGGCGGTCGCGGCCAGGTTGCCGCCTACTTCGAAAGCGCGTTCGTCGACCTGGCGTGGCAGGCCGTCATTGTGGCGCAGATCATCGAGCAGGTGGGCCACGCCGCGTACCAGGCTCAGGCCTCCGCTGTTGAACATCTCCTTGACCGCCAGCGGGTTGAGGAGCGAGTTGCTCGGTGCCAACGCATCGTTGATCAGGTTGAACAGGAAGTGCGCACGGGCGCGGTCATCGTCGTCCAGGTGGCTTTCCTCGATCCACAGGCGGGTCTGCTTCTGCCAGGCCAGGTAGGCCTGCAGGCCACGGCGGTAGAATGGGTTCTGGCTCCATGTAGGGTCGTTGAAGCGTGGATCGCGCGGGTTCGGCTGATACGGTGTGTCACCCAGCATCACCCGGCCCAGCTGGCCGCCCAGAGCCAACAGGTGATGCGCGGTGTGCAGCGGGTGGCGCAAGCTCTGGCGGCTGACATTGCGCAGCGTGGAAATCAGGTCCCGGCCGCGCAGGCCGAGGATGGCGTTCTGCACGTTCATGCTGGTGGCGGGAAGCGTTGGCGTTCCTTTGGCCGGTTTGTCTTTCATGGCAACACTCCCTCGTCCTGACCTGGTGCCTCATGACTAAACATACTTATTGATTTGGCAGGGGCTCTGTGGGAGCGGGTTCACCCGCGAAGCCGGTGCCATGCACCGAGCTGGATTCTTCGCGGGTGAACCCGCTCCCACAGGGCCCCAAATCGCCCTCACACTCCCGAAGCCGGGCGAGGGTGCATGACGGCGCGCTGTCGTTCTTGTTGAAGGAACTTCATGATGATCGGGGCGACGGCCTCGGCCCGGGTGATCAGGAACAGATGGCCGTCGTCGATAATGTGTAGCTGGGCATTGGGAATTCGCCAGGCCAGCAGGCGCATGTTGATCAGCGGGATCAGCGGGTCGTCGTCGCCGGCCAGCACCAGGGTTGGCTGCTGGATCTTGTGCAGCCAGTGGATGCTGGTCCAGCCAAGCCCGGCGAACAGCTGCCAGTAGTAGCCCATCTTGCCGCCGGAGCGCACCTTGGCGGCATGCTGCATGGCCAGCTCCGGGTCACGCCGGAAGCCGCCGCCATAGATCGTCGGCGCAATGCGGATGACATGCGACGGCTGTACGTAGCGCCGTGGGCTGGCCATCATCCACAGCACCTTGGGCTTGCCCGGCACCATCACCGCACCGGCGGCAGTGGCGGCCAGCACCAGCTTCTTGCAGCGCTCGGGGTAATCGTGGGCGAACTGCTGGGCCAGGGCGCCGCCCCAGGACACGCCGATGACATTGACCTGGCCATAGTCGAGGTAATCGAGCATGCGTGCTGTCAGCTTGGCCAGCCCGGGGAAGCGGTACGGGTGGCGCGGCGTGGACGAGCCGCCGACCCCGGGCACGTCGAAGGCAATGACTTCCAGGTCCGGGTCCAGTGCTTCGATGAACGGAAACACCAGCTCCAGGTTCGCGCCGATGCCGTTGAAGATCAGCAGCGGCGTCAGGTGCGGTTTGCCCGGGCGGACGGCGGTGCGAATGGACTGGTTGTCCAGCTCGACGGTCCTGAAGATATAGGGTTGCGGCATGCACGTGACTCTTGGGTGAAATGAACACCGTGGCACCCCGCAGGGGCCACGGCGCTGCAGCTCAACGCTCGTGAACGTAGGTGCCCGGGGCGGCTTCGCCGGCGGCATAGGCTCGGTTGCCCAGGCGGGTCGGCGCCTTTTTCAGCTCGCCGGCACGCTCGCCCAGCCAGCTTTGCCAGTGCAGCCACCAGGAGTCTGCATGCTTGGTGGCGTTTTCCTGCCAGGCCACCGGGTCACCCGGGCGATCGGCACCGGTCATGAAGCGTGCCTTGGGGTTGCCCGGTGGGTTGAGGATGCTCTGGATATGGCCGCTGTTGGACAGCACGAACTCGATCTTGCCGCCGAACAGGTGTGCCGAGCGATAGCACGACTGCCACGGGGTGATGTGGTCGGCGGTGCCCGCTACGCTGAAGATGTCGCACTGCACTTTTTTCAGGTCGATCGGCGTACCGCACACTTCCAGGGCGTCCGGGCGGGTCAGCGGGTTGCTCTTGAACATTTCGATGAGGTCGCCGTGGAAGGCGGCCGGCAGACGCGTGGTGTCGTTGTTCCAGAACAGGATGTCGAATACCGGCGGCTCGTTGCCGAGCAGGTAGTTGTTGACCCAGTAATTCCAGATCAGGTCGTTGGGGCGCATCCAGGCGAACACCTTGGCCATCTCGCTGCCTTCGAGCACGCCAGCCTGGTACGAGTGACGCTTGGCGGCCTCCAGGGTCTGCTCGTCGACGAACAGCGCGACCTGGTTGTCCATGGTGGTGTCCAGCACGCTGACCAGCAGGGTCAGGGCATGGACCTTGTTCTCGCCAAGGGCGGCATAGTGGCCCACCAACGCCGTGCAGGTGATGCCGCCGGAGCAGGCACCGAGCATGTTCAGGTCTTTGCTGCCGGTAATCGCCAGCACCGCGTCGACTGCTTCCTTGAGTGCATCGATGTAGGTGGACAGGCCCCATTCGCGCTGGGCCTTGGTCGGGTTGCGCCAGCTGATGATGAAGGTCTGCTGCTGCGAGCGCAGGCAGTAGCGCGCCAGGCTCTTTTCCGGGCTCAGGTCGAATACGTAGAACTTGTTGATCTGCGGTGGCACCACCAGCAGCGGGCGGGCATGCACCTGCTCGGTGATGGGGCTGTACTGGATCAGCTCCAGCACATCGTTGCGGTACACCACGGCACCTTCGCTGGTGCCCAGGTTCTTGCCCACCTCGAAGGCGTCCATGTTCACCTGGCTCGGCATGCCGCCGTTGTTGACCAGGTCCTTGGCCAGGTTGGACAGGCCATCGAGCAGGCTCTTGCCGCCGGTTTCGAAGAAGCGTTTGACCGCTGCCGGGTTGGACAGGGTGTTGGTCGGTGCCATGGCCTCGGTCATCAGGTTGATGACGAACTGGCCGCGGCTGATGTCCTGGGGCGACAGGTCGCTGCTGCCGATCCAGTCCTGCAGCTCTTTGCGCCAGGCCAGGTAGGTTTGCAGGTAGCGGCGGTAAAGCGGGTTGTTGCTCCAGGCCGGGTCATTGAAGCGACGGTCGTCGCTTTCCGGGGCAAGGCTGGACTTGCCCAGCAGTACGTTCTTCAGTTCCAGGCCAAAGTGGGCCACATGCTTGGCGCTGTGCAGCGGTTGGCGCACGGCCTGGCGCAGCACGGTGCGTGCCGAGCTCAACAGGTCCTTGCGACGGATACCGATGACCGGGTTCAGCCCCAGGGTGTTTTCCGAGGCCTGCCGCTGCAGCTCATCGTTGTTCTTGTTACTCATCTACGACGCTCCGTTGTCCTGAGACGAGTACCGGTTGCTGTGGCGGGTGCACAGTGCTGAGCCCGGTACTGCTACTCGGGTTACCAGTGATAAGGAACAGCGGTGCTGCGAGGGTTCTGACTACCTGCCATTTGATGCAGGGAACTTGCCACCCCCCATTGGTTACCCGACTTTCATGTAATGCGCAAGACAGCCCGTCACTGGGCTGTCTGTAAGTCATTCAAACAGATGATTTTAGAAAATGCGCTCTAAACCCGGCAGGCCTTGCGCTAGAGCATGAGTTTGACCACCGACTCGGCGGGGTCGCGGGACTTTCCGGCCTTGTGCAGTTCGTCGAGGTACTCGGCCCACAGCTGTTCCTGGCGCAGGCACAGCTGTTCGAGGTATTCCCAGGTGAACAGACCGCTGTCATGGCCGTCGTCGAAGGTCAGTTTCAGTGCATATTGGCCGGCAGGTTCCAGGCCGATGAGGCCGACGTTGATCTTGCCGAACTGCAGGATGGGGTTGCCGTGGCCCTGGACCTCGGCGGAGGGAGAGTGCACGCGCAGGAATTCGGCGGGCAGGTGGTAGACCTCGCCGGGGGCGTAGGTGAGGCTGAGGGTTTTCGAGGCTTTGTGCAGGTTGATGGCGGTGGGCAGGCGGGCCATGGGCGGAATCTCTCGGGAGCTGATGAAGCAAGCTTCCAGCTTATGATGGAGGGATTCAAGGGCCTCTTCGCGGGCACGCCCGCTCCCACAGGATCACCACATGCTTTGGGTCTGTGGTGATCCTGTGGGAGCGGGCGTGCCCGCGAAGCAGTCGACGCCGGTTTTACAGGATGTAACGCGACAGGTCTTCGTTCTGCGCCAGCTCACCCAGGTGGCTGTTCACATACGCCGCGTCGATCTGGATCGGCGCTTCGTCATGGGTGCTGGCCAGGTCGCCAGCGCTGAACGACACCTCTTCGAGCAACCGCTCGAGCAGGGTGTGCAGGCGGCGGGCACCGATGTTCTCGGTCTTCTCGTTGACCTGGTAGGCAATTTCGGCCAGGCGCTTGATGCCGTCGGCGAGGAACTCGATGTTCAGGCCTTCGGTTTTCAGCAGGGCCTGGTACTGCTCGGTCAGTGACGCGTGCGGCTCCTGCAGGATGCGCTCGAAGTCTTCCGGGGTCAGGGCCTTGAGCTCCACGCGGATCGGCAGGCGGCCTTGCAGCTCGGGCACCAGGTCGCTCGGCTTGCTCAGGTGGAACGCACCCGAGGCAATGAACAGGATGTGGTCGGTCTTGACCATGCCCAACTTGGTGTTGACCGTGCAGCCTTCGATCAGCGGCAGCAGGTCGCGCTGCACGCCTTCACGGGACACATCGGCACCACCAACGTTGCCACGCTTGGCAACCTTGTCGATTTCGTCGATGAACACGATGCCGTGCTGCTCGACCGCTTCCAGGGCCTTGGCCTTGAGCTCTTCCTCGTTGACCAGGCGGCTCGCTTCTTCATCGCGAACCATCTTCAGCGCTTCTTTCACCTTCAGCTTGCGCGCCTTGCGCTTGCCTTTGCCCATGTTGGCGAACAGGCTCTGCAGCTGGTTGGTCATTTCTTCCATGCCGGGCGGCGCGGCAATTTCCACGCCCACGGCATCGGCCACTTCGATCTCGATTTCCTTGTCGTCCAGCTGGCCTTCGCGCAGGCGCTTGCGGAACAGCTGGCGGGTGTTGGAGTCGGTGCTGGTCTGCGCGGCTTCCTCGGCGAAGCTGCTTACCCGCGCCTGCGGCAGCAGGGCGTCGAGGATGCGGTCTTCGGCGGCATCTTCAGCGCGGTGGCGCACGCGGATGATTTCTTGCTCACGCAGCATCTTCAGCGCGGCATCGGCCAGGTCGCGGATGATCGACTCGACGTCGCGGCCCACGTAGCCCACTTCGGTGAACTTGGTGGCTTCGACCTTGAGGAACGGCGCATTGGCCAGCTTGGCCAGGCGGCGGGCGATTTCGGTCTTGCCGACGCCGGTAGGGCCGATCATCAGGATGTTCTTCGGTGTCACTTCGGCACGCAGCTCGGCAGGGAGCTGCATGCGCCGCCAGCGGTTGCGCAGGGCAATGGCCACGGCGCGCTTGGCGTCGTCCTGGCCGATGATGTGGCGGTTGAGTTCGTGGACGATCTCGCGGGGGGTCATGGACATGATGAAAATGGTCCTCGGGCGGAATGAATCAGCGTGGAAAAGTCCCATCACCGGGATGGGACGCCAGAACCACTGATCAGTCGGCCAGGTCCTGCTCCTCGATGGTCAGGTTGTGGTTGGTGAACACGCAGATGTCGCCGGCGATGTTCAGGGC
This sequence comes from Pseudomonas sp. SF2, assembly GCF_036858055.1. Taxonomy (NCBI): domain Bacteria; kingdom Pseudomonadati; phylum Pseudomonadota; class Gammaproteobacteria; order Pseudomonadales; family Pseudomonadaceae; genus Pseudomonas; species Pseudomonas sp. SF2. The sequence goes on from NZ_JAMBDI010000048.1 coordinate 47,410, forward strand.
GGTCTCGGCGATTTCACGGGCCGAGAGGTCGGTCTTGTCCAGCAGGGCGCGGGCTGCAGCCTGGGCGTAGGCGCCGCCGGAACCCATGGCGATCAGGCCGTCTTCGGGTTCGACCACGTCGCCGTTGCCGGTGATGATCAGGGAGGCGTCCTTGTTGGCTACGGCCAGCATGGCTTCCAGGCGGCTCAGGGAACGGTCGGTACGCCATTCCTTGGCCAGCTCGACGGCGGCACGGACCAGGTGGCCCTGGTGTTTTTCAAGCTGGCCTTCAAAGCGCTCGAACAGGGTGAACGCATCGGCGGTGGCGCCGGCGAAGCCCGCGATGACCTGGCCGTGATACAGGCGGCGCACCTTCTTGGCGTTGCCTTTCATCACGGTGTTGCCGAGGGATACCTGGCCGTCGCCGCCCATGACGACTTTGCCGTTACGGCGGACAGAAACGATGGTGGTCAAGGGGAGAGTCTCCACGCAGCGGGGCGAAAGTGCCTGATGCAGACTCATATGGGGGTGGGGGGAAGGATTTCAACCGTGGGGGATGAATGGTCGGTGCAGGCTCAAGGTTGTACGCGGTCAATGTGGGAGCGGCCTTGCGTGGCGAAAGGGCCGCGCAGCGGCCCCAGGTTCTCGGCATCACGCATAGATTGCTGGGGCCGCTTTGCGGCCCTATCGCGACACAAGGCCGCTCCCACAGGGGGTACTCAGGCCTCGTGGCAGACGTGCCCATCGACCAAGGTATAACGCACTGCACCCGGCAGGCAGTGGCCGATGAACGGGCAGTTCTCGCCGCGCGAGAACCATTGCTCGCCGGCCACGGTCGAGGCTTGCGGGTCGAACAGCACCAGGTCGGCCGCGCCACCCACTTTCAGCTCACCGGCCGGCAGGCGCAGGGCCGCCGCCGGGCCGCTGCTCAGGCGGGCCAGCAGGGTTGGCAGGTCGAGCAGGCCGTCCTGCACCAGGGTCATGGCCAGCGGCAGCAGCAGTTCGACGCTGCTGATGCCCGGCTCGGTGGCGCCGAACGGGGCCAGCTTGGCGTCGCGCTCGTGCGGCTGGTGGTGGCTGGAAATCGCCTGGATCACCCCCGATTTCACTGCCGCACGCAGGCCGTCACGGTCGGCGGTGGTACGCAGCGGTGGTTGCACGTGGTACAGGCTGGAGAATTCACGCAGCGATTCGTCGGTGAGAATCAGCTGGTACAGCGCCACGTCGGCGGTCACCGGCAGGCCAAGCTGCTGGGCCTGCTCGATCAGCCGCGCGCCACGGGCACTGGTGATCTGGGTGAAGTGCGCGCGCACGCCGGTCTGTTCCACCAGCAGCAGGTTGCGCGCCAGGGCCACGGTCTCGGCGGTTTCCGGGATGCCCGGCAGGCCGAGGAAGCTGGCCATGGCACCTTCGTGGGCCAGGCCGCCGTGGGCCAGGTCGCGGTCCTGGGAGTGGAACACCACGGTCAGGTCGAAGGTGGCGGCGTATTCCAGGGCTCGGGCCAGGGTACGGTTGTTGGGGATTTCCTTCAGGCCATTGCCGAAGGCCACGCAGCCGGTGTCGCGCAGGGCCACCAGCTCGGCCAGCTGCTCGCCTTCCAGGCCCTTGGTCAGGGCGCCGATCGGGTAGACCTTGCTGTTGGCGGCCTCGCGGGCGCGGTCAAGGATCAGCTCGGCCACGGCCGAGGTGTCCAGCACCGGCTTGGTCTGCGGCGGGCAGCACAGGCTGGTGACACCGCCGGCGACGGCGGCGCGGGTTTCACTGGCGATATTGCCTTTGCGGCTGTAGCCCGGCTCGCGCAGGGACACACCGAGGTCGACCAGGCCGGGCGCGGCGACCAGACCATCAGCCTGGATCGTGCGGCTGGCGCTGAACCCCGCCGGGGCGGCGCCGATGGCGGCAATGCGGCCGCCGTCCAGGTGCAGGTCGGTGACCTGGTCCAGGCCGCTGTTGGGGTCGATGACCCGGGCGCCGAGAATACTGATGGTCACTGCGCGTTCTCCTGGTCGAATTGACGTTGCGCGTTCTGCCCGCTCATGGCCATGGACAGCACGGCCATGCGCACGGCGATGCCGTAGGTGACCTGGTTGAGGATCACCGAGTGCTTGCCGTCGGCTACCGCCGACTCGATTTCCACGCCACGGTTGATCGGGCCTGGGTGCATGACGATAGCGTCGGGCTTGGCCCCGGCCAGGCGCGCGGTGGTCAGGCCGAACAGGCGGTAGAACTCGCCTTCACTGGGCAGCAGGCCGCCGGCCATGCGCTCACGCTGCAGGCGCAACATGATCACCACGTCGACGTCCTTAAGGCCTTCGGCGAGGTCGGTGTACACCTTCACACCGTATTGCTCGATGCCGATCGGGATCAGGGTTTTCGGGCCGACCACGCGAATGTCCGGGCAGCCCAGCGCTTTGAGTGCCAGCATGTCGGAGCGGGCCACGCGCGAGTGCAGGATGTCGCCGACGATGGCCACCGACAGGTTCTCGAAGCTGCCCTTGTGGCGGCGGATGGTGAGCATGTCGAGCATGCCCTGGGTCGGGTGCGCGTGGCGGCCATCACCGCCGTTGATCACGGCAACTTCCGGGCACACGTGCTCGGCGATGAAGTGCGCGGCCCCGGAGTCGGAGTGGCGCACCACGAACATGTCGGCGGCCATGGCTTCGAGGTTGCGCAAGGTGTCGAACAGGGTCTCGCCCTTGCTGGTCGAGGAGGTCGACACGTTCAGGCTGATCACGTCGGCCGACAGGCGCTGGGCGGCAAGTTCGAAGGTGGTACGGGTACGGGTGGAGTTCTCGAAGAACACGTTGCACACGGTCTTGCCGCGCAGCAACGGGACTTTTTTCACGGCCCGGGCACCGACTTCGAGGAAGGAGTCGGCGGTGTCGAGGATCTCGGTGAGCAGTTCGCGGGGCAAACCGTCGAGCGAGAGGAAGTGGCGCAGCTGGCCCTGATCATTGAGCTGCAGCGGGCGCTTGGCGTCGATTGGCGTCATCGCGGGGGACTCTTAAAGGGCGGAAGCGGAGGCGAGGTCCTGGCGCTCGAGGGCGAGCGGTGCGGGTCCGGTCAATTTTACCCGTTCATGGGCAGCCAGCGACAGGGTGGCGCCGAGCACATTCGGGCGGATCGGCAGTTCGCCGGCATCCAGGTCCAACAGGCAGACCAGGGTGACGCTGGCCGGGCGGCCATAATCGAACAGTTCGTTGAGCGCGGCGCGCACCGTGCGACCACTCATCAGCACGTCATCCACCAGCACCAGGTGCTGGCCCTCGACCTCGAACGGCAGCTCGGACGGACGCACTTGCGGGTGCAGGCCGTTCTGGCTGAAGTCGTCGCGATAGAACGAGACGTCCAGAGTGCCCATGGGGCTGGTGTCGCCCATGGCTTCCTGCAGGGCCTGGGCAACCCAGACACCGCCGGTGCGGATGCCGATGTAACGCGGCTCGGTAATTGCCCGGCGGGCCAGGTGGGCGCGAAGGTCGTCAGCCATCTGCCGGATCAGCTCGGCGGGATTGGGTAGGCTCATTGCGGGCTCCTCGGAAGGGTGCGCCGGGCGGGCCCGGCGGCAAAGATGATCAGGTATTGGCCTCCAGCCAGCCTTGCAACAACAGGGCGGCGGCGATGGCATCGACCGGGTTGTCGCGGTAGCTGCCGCGCTGGCCGCCACGGGCCATGCGCTCGCCCTTGGCCTCGAAGGTGGTCAGGCGTTCGTCGTGGGTGTGCACGGGCAGGTTGAAGCGGCCGTTCAGGCGGCGGGCGAATTTTTCCGCGCGGGCGCTCATTTCGCTGGGGGTGCCGTCCATGTTCAGCGGCAGGCCGACGACGATGGCATCGGGCTTCCATTCGGCAATCAGCTTTTCCACCTGGGCCCAGTCCGGCACGCCGTTCTGCGCCTTCAGGGTGCACAGCTCGCGGGCCTGGCCGGTGACCACCTGGCCGACGGCCACGCCGATCTGTTTGCTGCCGTAGTCGAAGCCCAGCAGTAGACGTAGTTCAGGGTGCAGTTCAGCCATCAGGCGTGGCCCGCCTGGCTGGTCAGCAGGTTCAGGTTGATCCCCAGGCTGGCGGCGGCGGCTTCCAGGCGCAGGTCGCTGGCCTTGCCGAAGATGATTTCCGGGTCGAACGGGCAGTTGAGCCAGGCGTTGTCGGCCAGTTCCTCTTCCAGTTGGCCCGCTTCCCAGCCGGCATAGCCCAGGGTGATCAGGCTCTGTTTCGGGCCGACTCCGGCGGCGATGGCCAACAGGATATCCTGCGACGTGGTCAGCGACAGCCCTTCCAGTGCGACGGTGGCCTGGAAGCTGCACTCGCTGCTGTGCAGCACGAAGCCTCGGTCGGTCTGTACCGGGCCACCCAGGTAGATCGGCACCTGCAAGGTGCTGGCCGGCGGCATTTCGTCCGGGCGCAGCTGCTCGAGGATGTCGGCCAGGTTCAGCTCCTGCGGCCGGTTGACCACCAGGCCCATGGCGCCATGGGCGTTGTGCTCGACGATGTACGTGAGAGTCTGGGCGAAGTTCGGATCGGCCATGTGCGGCATGGCGATCAGGAACTGATGCTTGAGGTAGCTCGGCGTGTGGGTTTTCATGGGGGATAGTGTGGCGCCAGGTGGCGAGGCTGACAAGGTGCTCAACGAGGCTTGCGCGATCGCTGTGGGAGCGGGTTTACCCGCGAATGCGTCCGACCAGGCGGCATCATTGCCTGATCTGGCGCATTCGCGGGTAAACCCGCTCCCACAGCGATCGCGCAAGGCCGCAAATCAGTTACTGGACAGACGGTCCCCACGGGCAAAGCGCCAGGTGCGGATGATCTCCAACCGGTCAAACTCGGCCAGGTCCCCGGTAAACGGTGCAAACGGCGCCGCCAGCCGCACGATGCGCTGCGCCGCCTGGTCCAGCACCGGTTGCCCGGACGACTCCAGTACCAGCACCTCGTACAGCGAGCCATCGCGGTTGATCGACACCATCATGCGCAAGTTGCCGTAGATCTGTTGCCGGCGCGCTTCGTCGGGGTAGTTCAGGTTACCCACCCGCTCGACCTTCTTGCGCCATTCTTCCTTGTACCAGGCGCCCTTGTCGCGCATGGTCGAGGCGGCATTGAGCCGGTGGATACGCGGGCGCTTGGCATACATCTGCTGCTCGTTGGACAGCTCCGCCTCCAGGCTGGCGATCTGGCTGGACAGCTGCGAGCTGTCGAAGTCCGGTGCCGGCGCTTCCGGCTTGGGCCGCGGCTTGCTTTCCTTGGGCTTGGGCTCGACCTTCTGCGGTTTGGGCGCCGTGGTCACGACCGCCGACTTCTGCGGGGCAGGGGGCGGCACAACCTCGGGCCTGGCTGCAGGTGGCGGGGTGATCTTGTTGATCTTGCTGTCCTGGAACGGCGCCAGTTCGGTGGTCTTGGGCACCGCTTTCTTGTCCAGGGTGCCGCTGCCCTGCTGGTTGTCCTGGGCCTGGAAATCGGCCTTCTGCGGCGGTTTCTCGCTTTTGAAGGTGGCCAGGGTGATGTCCATGGTGTGGCGGATTTCGGCAGGCTTGACCACGCTGAAACCGACGCCGAGGATCAGCGCCAGGTGCACCAGGGCAGCCAGGAACAGGGTAAAGCCGAGCCGGTCCACCGGGCGAACTCGGGGGGGCAGCAGGTCGGCGGGGATGTCAGCGGGCAGCGTCATCAGGTATCCAGCAACCGCAGGGCGGGGCAACAGGCCAGGCAAAAAGGACCCGCATCATACCCCACTCTGGGTTGTTGCCGTGCGTCGGCGGTCAGCGCGCCTTCAGCTGGCGATCAATGGCATCCATCAGCTTGCCGCCGATATCGGTGTTGTAGGCGGCATCGATCTCGCGGATGCAGGTGGGGCTGGTGACGTTGATTTCGGTGAGGTAGTCGCCGATCACGTCCAGGCCCACGAACAGCAGCCCCTTCTCGCGCAGGGTCGGGCCGACCTGGGCGGCGATCCAACGGTCGCGGTCGGTCAGCGGGCGTGCTTCGCCACGGCCGCCGGCGGCCAGGTTGCCACGGGTCTCGCCGCTGGCCGGGATGCGCGCCAGGCAGTAGTCCACCGGCTCGCCGTCGATCATCAGGATGCGCTTGTCGCCGTCCTTGATCTCGGGCAGGTAGGCCTGTGCCATGATCTGCTGGCCGCCGTGCTGGGTCAGGGTTTCGAGGATCACCGACAGGTTGGGGTCACCCGGGCGGTGGCGGAACACCGAGGTACCGCCCATGCCGTCCAGCGGCTTGAGGATCACGTCGCCGTGGGTGGTGGCGAACTCTCGCAGGATATCGGCACGGCGGCTGACCAGGGTCGGCGCCATGCACTGCGGGAACTGGGTGGCAAACAGTTTTTCGTTGCAATCGCGCAGGCTCTGCGGGCGGTTGACCACCAGCACGCCTTCGCGCTCGGCCTGCTCCAGCAGGTAGGTGCTGTAGACGAACTCCATGTCGAAGGGCGGGTCCTTGCGCATCAGGACCACGTCCAGGTCGGCCAGCGCACTGTCCTGCTCGTCGCCCAGCTCGAACCAGCGGGTCGGGTCGGCAAACACTTTCAGCGGGCGCATCTGCGCACGGGCCTGGCCGGCGCCCAGGTACAAGTCACGCTGCTCCATGTAGAACAGGCTCCAGCCGCGAGCCTGGGCGGCCAGCAGCATGGCCAGCGAGCTGTCCTTCTTGTAGGAGATGGACGCGATGGGGTCCATGACAATGCCGAGGCGAACGCTCATGGGGTGGTTCCTCTTGGCGGCGCGTGGCCGCGATGGATCGAAAGAAAAGTGGCTCAGGGTGGCGCTGTGAACGCTGCCGGTCAAGGGGCGCGGCAGATGGAATGGCCACCCGGAGTGTGCTAAAAATGCCAGTCATAGTGCTGAATGACAGGCCCATGGGGCTGCTGCGCAGCCCTTTCGCGACGCAAGGCCGCTCCCGCAACGGCCCCGGAATTTCGGCAAACGGTAGCCCAACAGATGGAACAACCCCTGAAGGTGATGGTGATCGACGATTCGCGCACGATCCGCCGCACCGCGCAGATGTTGCTCGGTGAAGCGGGCTGCGAGGTGATCACCGCCAGCGATGGCTTCGATGCCCTGGCCAAGATCGTCGACCACCAGCCCAGCATCATTTTCGTCGATGTGCTGATGCCGCGCCTGGACGGTTACCAGACCTGCGCGGTGATCAAGCACAACAGTGCCTTCAAGGACACCCCGGTCATTCTGCTGTCGTCACGCGACGGCCTGTTCGACAAGGCCCGTGGCCGGGTGGTCGGCTCCGACCAGTTCCTGACCAAACCGTTCAGCAAGGAAGAGCTGCTCGATGCGATCCGCGCCCATGTGCCCGGTTTTGCCGCAGCCCAACAACACGCACCCTGACCGCGCCCCGCCATGGCACGGTCTTTCTTTCCTGATGGGGAACCAGCATGGCCCGAGTTCTGATTGTCGACGACTCGCCGACAGAGATGTACCGATTGACCGAGTGGCTGGAAAAGCACGGCTACCAGGTGCTCAAGGCCAACAATGGTGCCGATGGCGTGGCCCTGGCCCGGCAGGACAAGCCAGATGCGGTGCTGATGGACATCGTCATGCCTGGCATGAACGGCTTCCAGGCCACTCGCCAGCTCAGCAAGGACCCGGAAACCAGCGCCATCCCGGTGATCGTGGTCACCACCAAGGACCAGGAAACCGACCGCATCTGGGCCACGCGCCAGGGCGCCCGTGACTTCCTGACCAAGCCGGTGGAAGAGGACGCGCTGATCGCCAAGCTCAAAGAAGTGCTGGGGGCTTGACCACCCGCCCGCAGGGCGCGTCGCTGACCGCCTTCGAGTTGTTGCTGGACATCGACCGGCGCTGCCGCCTGCTGGTCGCCGACCAGCCGCCGCAAGACAACCGCCTGCAACAGTGGAGCGGCATCGGTTTTCGCATTGCCGGGCAATGGTTCGTCGCGCCCATGGGCGAGGTGGCCGAGGTGCTGCGCGAACCGCGCAGCAGCCGCGTCCCTGGCGTGCAGCCGTGGGTGTGCGGGGTGGCCAACCTGCGTGGCCGGCTGCTGCCGGTGATGGACCTGAGCAGTTTCTTCGGCCTGGGCCACGCCGCCCCGGGCAAGCAGCGGCGGGTGCTGGTGCTGGACCACGAGGACCTGTTCGTCGGCTTGCTGGTGGACGAGGTGCTGGGCCTGCAGCACTTTGCCCTGGACAGCCTGCAGCTGTCGCCACCACAGCCCCTGATCCGTGCCGCTGCACCTTTCGTGCAGGGGCACTTCCCGCGTGAACGCAACTGGGCGATCTTCAGCCCCTTCGCCCTGGCCCAGGCGCCGGGCTTTCTCGATGTGGCGTTATAGGACCTGCGAACGTGAACAAGCCTGCCACCCCCGTCACTACCGTGACCCCACGTACCCGCAGCATCGCGCAGATCACCGTGCTGTTCCTGATCCTGATCCTGTCGATCATCCTGCTGTTCGCCAACTTCGCCTACCTGAACACCCAGTCCAACTACGACAAGCAGTACATCGGCCACGCCGGCGAACTGCGGGTGCTGTCGCAGCGCATCGCCAAGAATGCCACCGAAGCCGCCACCGGCAAGGCCCTGGCCTTCAAGCTGCTGTCGGACGCGCGCAACGATTTCGAACGGCGCTGGGGCTACCTGCGCGAGGGTGACAAGTCCACCGGCCTGCCGCCTGCGCCGCCCACGGTGCGTGACGAGATGGAAGCGGTACGCCGCGACTGGGAAAGCCTGCGCAAGAACACCGACACCATCCTCGCCAGCGAGCAGACCGTGCTGTCACTGCACCAGGTGGCGGCAACCCTGGCCGAGACCGTGCCGCAGTTGCAGGTGGAATACGAGAAAGTGGTCGAGATCCTGCTGCAGAGCGGCGCCCCGGCCAACCAGGTGGCAGTGGCCCAGCGCCAACTGCTGTTGGCCGAACGCATCCTCGGCTCGGTCAACACCGTGCTGGCCGGTGACGACACCGCGGCCCAGGCGGCCGACGCCTTTGGCCGCGATGCCGGGCGCTTCGGCCAGGTGCTTGAGGGCATGCTCAGTGGCAACGGGGCGATCCAGGTGACCCGTGTCGAGGATGCCGACGCCCGCGCGCGCCTGGCCGAAATTGCCGAGCTGTTCCAGTTCGTTGCCGGCTCGGTGGATGAAATCCTCGAAACCTCGCCGGAACTGTTCCGCGTGCGCGAGGCCGCGGGCAATATCTTCAGCCTGTCGCAAACCCTGCTCGACGAGGCCTCGTACCTGGCCAACGGCTTCGAGAACCTGGCTGGCGGGCGCACCCTCGACACCGTCGGCGGCTATGCCCTGGGGCTGCTGGCGCTGGCTTCGATCATCCTCATCGGCCTGGTCATGGTGCGCACCACCAACCGTCAACTGCGCGAGACAGCGGAAAAGAACGAACGCAACCAGCAGGCGATCATGCGCCTGCTCGACGAAATCGAAGAGCTGGCTGACGGCGACCTGACCGTGACCGTATCGGTGACCGAAGACTTTACCGGCGCCATTGCCGACTCGATCAACTATTCCGTGGACCAATTGCGCGACCTGGTCGCCACCATCAACCACAGCGCGATGCAGGTCGCTGCCGCCGTGCAGGACACGCAGAACACCGCACGCCAGCTGGCCAAGGCCTCCGAGCACCAGGCCGAGCAGATCAGCGAGGCGTCCGAGGCGGTCGGCGACATGGTCGAGTCGATCGACCGGGTTTCGGCGCACGCCTACGAGTCGGCCAAGGTGGCCGAGCGCTCGGTGGCGATCGCCAACAAGGGCAACGAGGTGGTGCACAACACCATCAACGGCATGGACAACATTCGCGAGCAGATCCAGGACACCGCCAAACGGATCAAGCGCCTCGGTGAGTCCTCCCAGGAAATCGGCGACATCGTCAGCCTGATCGACGACATTGCCGACCAGACCAACATCCTCGCCCTCAATGCGGCGATCCAGGCCTCGCTGGCCGGCGAGGCCGGCCGTGGTTTTGCCGTGGTCGCCGACGAGGTACAGCGCCTGGCCGAACGCTCGTCGTCGGCCACCCGGCAGATCGAGGCGCTGGTGCGCACCATCCAGGCCGACACCAACGAGGCGGTGATCTCCATGGAGCAGACCACCGCCGAAGTGGTGCGCGGTGCCCGCCTGGCCCAGGATGCCGGGGTGGCGCTGGCCGAGATCGAGGGTGTTTCGCAGAACCTCGCCGACCTTATCCACAGCATCTCCGATGCCGCCCAGTTGCAGACTTCGTCGGCCGGGCAGATCTCCCACACCATGGCGGTCATCCAGCAGATTACCGCGCAGACCTCCGCCGGCTCCGGCGCCACCGCCGACAGCATCCGCCACCTGGCGCGCATGGCCAGCGAGATGCGCCGTTCGGTGTCCGGGTTTACCCTGCCGCCACCCAAAGAGCCCAACTGAAGAGCAGCGCCGAGGAGTGCCCATGGCTGTAGTTGCTGTAAGCCCCGAGCGCCACGACACGGTGGCGCTGGCCTGGACCAGGGCTGCCATCCTCGACTGCCTGGGCCAGGCGCGCCAGGCGCTGGAGCGCTTTGCCGGCGAGCCGGGCGACCTGTCGATGCTGGCGTTCGTGGTCGATAACCTGCACCAGGTGCACGGCTGCCTGCGCATGCTCGAACTGCGCGGCGCCACGCGCCTGGCCGAAGAACTGGAGCTGTTCGCCAAGGCCCTGGCCGATGGCCAGGTCAGCCCCCGTGGTGATTGCCTGGGGGCGTTGTTCCGCGGCCTGGAGCAATTGCCCTCGTACCTGGAGCGCTTGCGCGGCGCCCGCCACGACCTGCCACTGGTGATGCTGCCGCTGCTCAACCAGCTGCGTGCCTGCCGTGGCGAGGAGCCATTGGCCCAGGCCAGCCTGATCAGCGGTGCCACCCAACGCTTTGCCGGTGCCGACGACCTGGCCAACCTCGACCTGTCGCTGGGCAACTGGCGCGAGCAGTTGCAGGCCGGGCCGGGCCGCGATGCCCTGCGCTCGGTGGTGACCGCGCTGTGCGATGACCTGATGCGCATCAAGGAGCGCCTGGACCAGTTCGTGCGCAGCGATCGCCAGCACAGCGAGCAGCTCGATGCCCTGCTGGCACCGCTGCGCCACGTGGCCGACACCCTGGCGGTGCTGGGCTTCCAGCAGCCACGCCGGGTGATCATCGACCAGGTGCTGGCGCTGCAGGCCCTGGCCCAGGGCGAGCGGGTGGTGGATGACGCGGTGTTGATGGATGTAGCGGGGGCCCTGCTGTATGTGGAGGCCACGCTCAATGGCATGGTCGGCCCGCTGGAGGAAAACGGCCAGGGTGGCCTGCCGGGCTCGGACCTGGCCGAGATCCGCCAACTGGTGTTGAACGAGTCGCTGAACGTGCTGCAGCAGGCCAAGGACCTGATCGGCGATTGCCTGGAGTCCGACTGGCCGCGGCAACGCCTGCAACCCTTGCCAGGGTTGTTGCAGCAGATTCGCGGGGCGCTGGCGATGTTGATGCTACCGGCTGTGGCCGAGCTGTTTGCCGGTTGCGCCAGCTATGTGCAGCGCTGGCTGCAGCACCTGGAGGTAGAGCCGCCGGCCGACGAGCTGAGGCACCTGGCCGAGGCCCTGAGCGCCGCCGAATGCTACCTGCAATGGCGGGTGGCGGACCCATTGGCGGATGGCCAGCCGTTCATCGACATGGCGCGCGCCAGCCTGGCGACGCTGGGCGTGCACTGCGCGCTGGTCGAGGCCACTGCAGGCCACGATGGCAGCGCTGATGGCATCGATGACGAGTTGCGCGAAGTGTTTCTCGACGAGGCCGGTGAACTGCTGCCGGAAATCGAGCGCCACTGGCTGCGCTGGCGTGCCGACAACCAGCAGCGCGAGGCACTGGGAGAAGTGCGCCGCGCCTTGCATACGCTCAAGGGCAGTGGCCGCATGGTACATGCCGAGGCGGTGGCCGAGCTGGCCTGGGGCGCCGAGCACCTGTTGAACCGGGTACTCGAGGGCCGCAGCGTGCTCAGCCCGGAAGGCGTAGTGGCCCTGCAGCAGGTGTTCGTCCACCTGCCCGACCTGCTGGCCGACTTTGCCGCCGGCCAGTTGCCGCAACTGACGGCAATCGAGCGACTGGCCGGGCACCTGCATGCCCTGGCCGAAAACGATGCCCCCGTAGTGGCCGATATCGATGGCCTCGACCCGCAGCTGCTCGACATTTTCCGCAGCGAGGCGCAGGGTCACCTGGCCAGCCTGGAGGCTTTCCTGCAGGGTGCCGACGGCCACGACACGTCGGTCAGCGATAGCCTGCAGCGCGCCCTGCACACGCTCAAGGGCAGTGCCGCCATGGCCGGAGTGATGCCGGTCGCTGAACTGGCCACCGCCTTCGATCGCCTGGCTCGTGAATACAAGGGCCACCAACTGCCCCTGCAAATGGCCGAGATCGAATGGCTGGAAGCGGCGCATTCGCTGTTCCATCTAGGCCTGGCGCAACTCGACAGCACGCCGCTGGCGGCCATCCCGGGCGCCGCGGAGCTGATCGAGCAGGTCGGCCAGGCGGTGGATGGGCGCCTGGCCAGCTTGCATGACGACCCGCAGCATGCGCGGCGCAACAAGCGTGACCCGCAGTTGATCGCCAGTTTCCTGGCCCAGGCCATGGATATCCTGCTGGATGCCGAGTCGTTGCTGTCGCGCTGGCAGGAACAGCCCGGCCAGCGCGATGCGTTGGATTCCCTGCTCGACGAACTGACCACCCTGGGGCACGCCGCGCACCTGGCCGACCTGTGGCAGATGGATGACGTGTGCGAAGCCTTGCTCGACCTGTACGGTGCCGTGGAGGAGGGCAGCCTGCCCGCCGATGCGCGCTTCTTCGCCCAGGCGCAGCGGGCCCATGAAGCCCTGCTGGACATGCTCGACGAAGTGGCGGCCGGGCAGGATATCCCGCCACGGCCGGAGCTGGTCGACAGCCTGCGCAACCTGCTGGGCCAGGCCCTGGCAGCGGAGGCCACCGGCCTGGTGGGCATCGACACGGTCACGCCGCTGCACCCGGACATGGACCTGGCAGATACCCTTGGCCTGGGGCTGGCGCACAACCCTTCGCTGCCGGCAGTGGCTGAGCCGCTGGTCGAAGAGCCGGAAAGCCCTGGCGAAGAGCTGCTGGAAGTTTTCCTCGAAGAAAGCTCGGACATCGTCGAGAGCGCCGCCGCAGCCCTGGCGCGCTGGCAGGCCGACCCGCGCAGCAGCGTCGAGGTGGACAACCTGATGCGCGACCTGCACACCCTCAAGGGTGTGGCGCGCATGGTCGAAATTGCGCCGATCGGCGACCTGGCCCACGAGCTGGAGTTCCTCTACGAGCTGCTGGCCGCTGGCCGCATGCCGCCGAGCGCGCCCCTGTTCGCCTTGCTGCAGAACTGCCATGACCGCCTGGCGCACATGCTCGATGCCGTGCGCCTGGGGCAGCCGTTGCATGCCGCCACGGCGCTGATCGACTACATTCGCAACTTCAGCTTCTCGGCCCTTGCCGACAGCGCCGCCGGCCAGGGGCCGATCGAGGCTGCGACCATTGAGGCGCCGGCGGTGGCACCGGAGCGGGTACCGGGCGACATGGTCAAGGTCGATGCCGAGTTGCTCGACGACCTGGGCAACCTGGCCGGTGAGCACTCGGTCATCCGTGGGCGCATCGAGCAGCAGGTCAACGATGCGCAGTTCACCCTCAACGAGATGGAAACCACCCTCGAGCGCATGCGCGACCAGTTGCTGCGCCTGGACATCGAAACCCAAGGGCGGATCTCCAGCCGGCAGCAGTTCGAAGGCGATGCCTATGACGACTTCGACCCGCTGGAAATGGACCGCCACTCGCAGCTGCAGCAGCTGTCGCGGGCCCTGTTCGAGTCCGCCTCGGACTTGCTCGACCTCAAGGAAACCCTGGCACATCGTGCCCAGGAAGCCTACAGCCTGCTGCAGCAGCAGGCGCGAGTGAACAGCCAGTTGCAGGAAGGTCTGACCGCCACCCTGATGGTGCCCTTCGAGCGCCTGGTGCCACGCTTGCAGCGTGTGGTGCGGCAGGTGGCCAGCGAGCTGGGCAAGCAGGTGGAACTGGTGGTCGGCAATGCCGAGGGCGAACTGGACCGCAGCGTGCTCGAACGCATGGTGGCGCCGCTGGAGCACATGCTGCGCAACGCCGTCGACCATGGCCTGGAAAGCCGCGAAATGCGCCTGGCCGCCGGCAAGCCGGAGCAGGGCACCATTCACCTGAATTTACTGCACGAAGGCGCAGACATCGTTATCGAAATGACCGACGACGGTGCCGGCGTGCCACTGGAAGCGGTGCGCCGCAAGGCCATCAAGCGTGGCCTGCTGGACCCACAGGCGCATTTGAGCGATCACGAGATCCTCCAGTTCATCCTGCGCCCGGGCTTTTCCACTGCCGAGAAAATCACCCAGATTTCCGGGCGTGGTCTGGGCATGGACGTGGTACACGAAGAGGTCAAGCAGCTGGGCGGCTCGATGAGTATCGAGTCGGCCCAGGGCAAGGGCGCGCGCTTCCTGATCCGCCTGCCATTCACCGTGTCGGTCAACCGTGCGCTGATGGTGCACCTGGGCGAAGAGCAGTACGCCATTCCGCTGAACACCATCGAGGGCATCGTCCGGGTGCCGGCGGCTGAACTGGCAGCGTGCTACCAGCTGGACGCCCCGCGTTATGTGTACGCCGGCCACGAATACGAGCTGCGCTACCTGGGTGAACTGCTGCAGGGCATGCCGCGCCCGGCATTGCTCGGACAGAGCGTGCCGCTACCGGTACTGCTGGTGCATTCCCAGGAGCAGTCATTCGCCATCCAGGCCGACAGCTTGTCGCCCAGCCGCGAGATCGTGGTGAAGAGCCTGGGGCCGCAGTTTGCTGCCGTTGCCGGGTTGTCGGGGGCGACGCTGCTGGGCGATGGCCGGGTGGTGTTGATTCTCGACCTGCTGGGCCAGTTGCGTGGCCAGCAGCGGCGCCTGGCGCGCCTGCCGGGCGGCGGCGGGGCCCAGCGCCAGGTGTTCGGCCCGGCGCCGCGGCGGGCCTTGCTGGTCATGGTGGTGGACGACTCGGTGACCGTGCGCAAGGTCACCAGCCGCCTGCTGGAGCGCCATGGCATGAGCGTGCTGACGGCCAAGGACGGGGTCGATGCCATGGCCCTGCTGGAAGAACACCGCCCTGATGTATTGCTGCTGGACATCGAGATGCCGCGCATGGACGGCTTCGAGGTGGCCACACGCATTCGCCGTGACGAGCGGCTGAAAGACTTGCCGATCATCATGATCACGTCGCGCACCGGGCAGAAGCACCGCGACCGTGCCATGGCCATCGGCGTCAACGAATACCTGGGCAAGCCGTACCAGGAGTCGGTTCTGTTGCAGAGCATTGCCCACTGGAGCCAGACCCATGCTTGAACTGATCGCCGGCCAGCGCAGCAGCCTGACCGGGCTTTTGCTGCCATTGGGCGACCGTACCCTGGTGTTGCCCAACGTGGCGGTGGCCGAACTGAGTGGCCAGCGCAATCTGGTGTGCCAGCGCGGCGAGCCGGCCTGGCACCTGGGCTGGATCGACTGGCGCCAGCAGCGCCTGCCGCTGATCGGCTTCGAGGCCGCGTGCGGTGGCGAGACACCCTGCGGCGAGCGGGCGCGCGTAGTGGTGCTCAATGCTTTGGGTGATACCGGGCTGCGTTACCTGGCAGTGTTGCTGCAGGACATTCCGCGCTCGTGCAAGCTCGACAGCCAGCTTAATTACGTGGACGTGGCGCTGGGGCGCCTGGAGCTGGCGGCGGTGCAGGTGGGCGAACAGGTGGCGCGGGTGCCGGACCTGGTCGGGCTGGAACGGCTGGTGCGTGACGCGGAACTGCAACCTGACTTTGGTTAGGATGTAAGGCACAGGGCCTCTTCGCGGGTGAACCCGCTCCCACAGGGGTCCCAAAAAGCCTGAGGGCGGTGCCGTACCTGTGGGAGCGGGTTTACCCGCGAAGAGGCCGTAGCAGAAGGACGCAGGAACCCAGCCCACCTCAGGAGGTCTGTGTTTGCATGTATCACGGTGAACGCTTCAACGCCTGGACCCACCTGGTCGGTGCCGTCCTGGCCTGTATCGGTGCCATCTGGCTGATCGTGGTCGCGGGCCTGCAGGGCGACCCGTGGAAGATCGTCAGTTTCTCCATCTACGGCGGCACCTTGCTGTTGCTGTACAGCATTTCCACCCTGTACCACAGCACTCGCGGGCGGGCGAAAGTGATCATGCGCAAGCTCGATCACCTGTCGATCTACCTGCTGATTGCCGGCAGCTACACGCCGTTCTGCCTGGTCAGCCTGCGCGGCCCCTGGGGCTGGAGCCTGTTCGGGGTGGTCTGGGGGCTGGCGGTGATCGGCATGCTGCAGGAGATCAAGCCGCGCTCCGAGGCGCGCATCCTGTCGATCATCATCTATGCGGTGATGGGCTGGATCGTGCTGGTGGCGGTCAAGCCGTTGCTGCACTCGCTCGGCAGCGCCGGCTTTGCCTGGCTTGCCGCCGGCGGGGTGTTCTACACCGTCGGCATCATCTTCTTCGCCTTCGACAGCCGCTTCCGCCACTGGCATGGCATCTGGCACCTGTTCGTGATCGCCGGCAGCCTCATGCACTTCGTGGCGGTGTCGCTCTACGTGCGTTAGTTAAAAGTCGCCCCACAGTTGCTGCGCCACCGACAGTGCCACCACCGGTGCGGTTTCGGTGCGCAGTACCCGCGGGCCAAGGCGTGCGGCGTGGAAACCGGCAGCCTTGGCCTGCTCGACCTCCGCTTCGCTCAGGCCGCCTTCGGGGCCGATCAGGAAGGCCAGGGTGGCAGGCTTGGCGTGGCTGGTGAGCGGTTCGGCCACCGGGTGCAGGACCAGTTTCAGGTCGGCCTTGGCACTATTGAGCCATTCGGCCAGAGTCACTGGCGGGTGGATGACCGGCAAGGTCGAGCGGCCGCATTGTTCGCAGGCGCTGATCGCCACCTGGCGCCAGTGGGCCAGGCGCTTGTCGGCGCGTTCGTCCTTCAGCCGCACTTCGCAGCGTTCACTGACGATCGGGGTTATTTCGTTCGCGCCCAGCTCGGTGGCCTTCTGGATCGCCCAGTCCATGCGCTCGCCACGGGACAGGCCTTGGCCGAGGTGGACGTGCAGGGGTGAATCGGCCTGGCCGGCCAGGGCCTGGTCGAGGCTGACGCGGACGGTTTTCTTGCCCACTTCGAGCAACTGGCCGCGGTATTCCTGGCCGCTGCCGTCGAACAGCTGCACGGCGTCGCCGGGGGCCATGCGCAGCACGCGACCGATGTAGTGGGCCTGGGCTTCGGGCAGGTCGTGCTCGCCAAGGCTCAGGGGGGCGTCGATGAAAAAGCGGGACAGTCTCATGGTTCAGCTCGGACGAAAAGGGAACATGTGACCCTGTGGGAGCGGGTTTACCCGCGAATGCGGCGGTGAGTCCACTATCGCATTCGCGGGTGAACCCGCTCCCACAGGGTTAGGCGGCAGGCTGTAGGACCTAGCCCGGGTCGCGGAAGTCGGGGTGGAAGTTGGCCGGTACGGCCACGCTGACGCTATCGCGGGTGGCAATGTCGATGCCTTCGCCGGCCACTTCTGCCAGGAAGTCGATCTGCTCCGGCGTAATCACATACGGCGGCAGGAAGTACACCACGCTGCCCAGCGGGCGCAGCAGGGCGCCACGCGTCAGGGCATGCTCGAACACCTTCAGGCCACGCCGTTCCTGCCACGGGTAGGCGACCTTGCCGGCCTTGTCCTGGACCATCTCGATCGCCAGGGCCATGCCGGTCTGGCGAATCTCGGCCACATGCGCGTGGTCGGCCAGGTGCGCGGTGGCGCTGGCCATGTGTGTGGCCAGGGCCTTGTTGGCCTCGATCACGTTGTCTTGCTCGAAGATGTCCAGGGTCGCCAGCGCCGCGGCGCAGGCCAGCGGGTTGCCGGTGTAGCTGTGCGAGTGGAGGAACGCGCGCAGGGTCGGGTAGTCGTCGTAGAACGCCTGGTACACCTTGTCGGTGGTCAGGCAGGCGGCCAGCGGCAGATAGCCGCCGGTCAGGGCCTTGGACAGGCACAGGAAGTCCGGGCGGATGCCGGCCTGTTCGCAGGCGAACATCGTGCCGGTGCGGCCAAAGCCCACGGCGATCTCGTCGTGGATCAGGTGCACGTCGTAGCGGTCACAGGCCTCGCGCAGCAGCTTGAGGTACACCGGGTGGTACATGCGCATGCCGCCGGCACCCTGGATCAGCGGCTCGACGATCACCGCGCTGATCGAGGCGTGGTGCTCGGCCAGGGTCTGCTCCATGGCCTGGAACATGTTGCGCGAGTGCTCCTCCCAGCTCATGCCCTCGGGGCGCAGGTAGCAATCGGGGCTGGGCACCTTCAGGGTGTCGAGCAGCAGCGCCTTGTAGGTTTCGGTGAACAGCGGCACATCGCCGACCGACATGGCGGCGATGGTTTCGCCGTGGTAGCTGTTGGTCAGGGTGACGAAGCGCTTCTTGCCCGGTTTGCCGACGTTCTGCCAGTAGTGGAAGCTCATCTTCAGCGCCACTTCGATGCAGGACGAACCGTTGTCGGCATAGAACACCCGGTCGAGGCCGGCCGGGGTCATGGCCACCAGGCGTTCGGACAGCTCGATCACCGGCTGGTGGCTGAAGCCGGCCAGGATCACGTGCTCCAGCTGGTCGACCTGGTCCTTGATGCGCTGGTTGATACGCGGGTTGGCGTGGCCAAACACGTTGACCCACCAGCTGCTCACCGCATCCAGGTAACGCTTGCCTTCGAAGTCTTCCAGCCACACGCCTTCGCCGCGCCTGATCGGGATCAGCGGCAGCTGCTCGTGGTCTTTCATCTGGGTGCAGGGGTGCCACAGGACCTTGAGGTCGCGTTGCATCCACTGATCATTGAGGCCCATGGGCACTTCTCCTGGCTTCGCGGCTTGGTTCGACCGCGTAAGCCTAAGCAATGCCGCAGGGCAGGACAACCGCTGCTGTTCATCGGCTTGCCAGCTTCGCTTGCCACCGTGTGGCAGGGCCGCAGGCAAAAATGTCAGTTGCCAAAAGGACTTGATGTCACTGCGCTGGCAGGGCCGGCGGACCTGACGTATTCTTAACGCATCTCTCCCGGGGCATTCCTGCCTCTCCCCGTTTCTGTAACCCCTGACTCGGAGTTCGCCGACATGGCTGCTGCTTGGGTGCGCCTGTGCGCGTTGGTATTGATTGGTGTGTCCAGCGGCGCTGCGCTGGCAAAGGACAAGACGCCCTCGGCGATCGTCGTGGGTGGCGGCCTGGCGGGCCTGACGGCCGCCTACGAGCTGCAGAACAAAGGCTGGCAGGTGACGCTGCTGGAAGCCAAACCGGGCATGGGCGGGCGCTCGGGCCTGGCCACCAGCGAGTGGATCGGCAACGCCAAGGCGCAGCCGGTGCTCAACCAGTACCTCGACCGTTTCAAACTTGAAACACTGCCGGCACCGGAGTTCGTGCGTACCCCCGGTTACCTGATCGACGGCGAGTATTTCAGCGCCACCGACCTGGCCACCAAGCAGCCAGCCACCGCCGAGGCGCTCAAGCGTTACGAAAAAACCCTCGACGACCTGGCCCGTTCGATCGACGACCCGCTGAACCCGCAGGCCAACAGCACGCTGTTCGCCCTCGACCAGATCAACGTCTCCACCTGGCTGGACAAGCTGCAACTGCCGACCACTGCCCGTCAGCTGGTCAACCAGCAGATCCGTACCCGCTACGATGAGCCATCACGCCTGTCGCTGCTGTACTTCGCCCAGCAGAACCGCGTGTATCGCGGTGTCAGCGACCGTGACCTGCGTGCCGCACGCCTGCCCGGCGGCAGCCCGGTGCTGGCCCAGGCCTTCGTCAAGCAACTGAAGACCATCAAGACCAGTTCGCCGGTGACCTCCATCGTCCAGGACAAGGACGGTGTCACGGTCAAGGTCGGCAGCGTCGGTTACCAGGCGGATTACCTGGTCATGGCCGTGCCCCTGCGCGCCCTGGCCAAGATCCAGATGACCCCGGGCCTGGACAGCCAGCACCTGGCGGCGTTGAAGGGCACCAACTATGGCTGGCGCGACCAGCTGATGCTCAAGTTCAAGAAGCCGGTGTGGGAAAGCCGCGCGCGCATGTCGGGCGAAATCTTCAGTAACGCTGGTTTGGGCATGCTGTGGATCGAGCCTGCGCTCAAGGGTGGCGCCAACGTGGTGATCAACCTGTCCGGTGACAACGCCCGTCTGCTGCAGGCCTTTGGCGACAAGCAGATGGTCGACCAGGTGCTGATCCGCCTGCATGCGTTCTACCCACAGGCCCGTGGTTCGTTTACCGGCTACGAGGTCAAGCGCTACAGCACCGACGCCGGTACCGGCGGCGCCTACCTGGCCTATGGCCCGGGGCAGATCAGCAAGTACTGGCGCCTGTGGGAGCGCCCGGTGCAGCGCATCACCTTTGCCGGTGAGCATACCGACGCCCTCTACCCAGGTACCCTGGAAGGCGCCCTGCGCAGTGGCCAGCGCGCGGCCAGCCAGGTGCAGGACCTGCTGGCCGGCAAGTCGTTCGACCCGGCCAAGGCGGCACCGGTGGCGGCGGCGGCAGCGGCAGGCGCCGTAGCGGCCAAGGAGAGCAAGGGCGGGTTCTTCTCCAACCTGTTCGGTGGCTCGTCCGACAAGCGCGACAAGGCAGACAAGGCCCCGGCCAACGCTGAGCCGAAGGCGGTCGATGAGGCCAAGCAGGACAAACCAGGCTTCTTCAAGCGCCTGTTTGGCGGGGCGGACAAGCCTGAGGTGAAGGCCGAGCCGATTGCCAAGGCCGAGGAAGTGGTGCCGGCACCTGTGCCAGCGCCACAAGCCGCGCCGGCCCCGGTTACGCCAGCGCCTGTGGCCAAGGAAGCGGCGGCCAAGCCTGCTGCGACCAAGGCTGCACCTGCCAGGCATGCACCGGCGCACAAACCGGCCCACAAGCCTGCCGAGGCCAAGAAAGCGACTGCCAAGTCCGAACCGGCCAAGAAAGCTGTAGCCAATACCCAAGCCAAGGCCGGTTGATTTATTGGCAGTGCCGGCCCTTTCGCGGGTAAACCCGCTCCCACAGGGTCGGCGCAGTTTCTGATACCTGTGCCGGACCTGTGGGAGCGGGTTTACCCGCGAAAGGGCCGGCACTGGCAACCGCGAACGCTCCGTCTATCGTTAATGTTTCCTTAATGGGAAGCTTACAGAATAAATATCGGATTTCTCGATAATCCAAAGCAATTTTTTCCGCTTTTATTCGATACGTTACGCGTTAGTCTGTGCACAGCTTTCACGGGGAAACACGTCAACATGCAACTGCGCAATTCACCTTCTCGCTACGGCGTGGTCAGCATCGTCCTGCACTGGGGCGTGGCTCTGGCAGTGTTCGGCCTGTTCGGCCTGGGCCTGTGGATGGTCGGTCTCGACTACTACAGCCCTTGGCGCAAGGCCGGCCCGGACCTGCACAAGAGCATCGGCCTGGTGCTGTTGGCAGTGATGCTGCTGCGGGTGGTCTGGCGCTTCATCAGCCCGCCACCACCGGCACCGGCCAACCACGGTGCACTCACCCGCCTGGCGGCCAAGCTGGGCCACCTGGCCCTGTATCTGGGGCTGTTCGCGGTAATGATCGCCGGTTACCTGATTTCCACTGCCGACGGTGTCGGCATTCCGGTGTTCGGCCTGTTCGAAGTGCCGGCACTGGTCAGCGACCTGCCCGACCAGGCAGACCTGGCTGGCGTGATTCATCTCTGGCTGGCCTGGGGCTTGGTGATTTTTGCCGTGCTGCATGCCTTGGCAGCGCTCAAGCACCATTTCATCGATCGTGACGCGACCCTGACCCGCATGCTGGGCCGCAAAGCTTGACTCTCAACCTCAATTGCATAGGAAGGAAGTAAGGATGTTGAAAAAGACTTTTGCCGCTCTGGCGCTCGGTACCGCTCTGCTCTCCGCCGGCCAGGCCATGGCTGCCGAGTACAAGATCGACAAGGAAGGCCAGCACGCGTTCGTTGACTGGAAGATCAGCCACCTGGGCTACAGCTTCATCCACGGTACCTTCAAGGACTTCGACGGCAACTTCACCTGGGACAGCGCCAAGCCTGAAGCCAGCAAGATCAGCGTCGACCTGAAAACCGCCAGCCTGTGGTCGAACCACGCCGAGCGTGACAAGCACATTGCCAGCGCCGACTTCCTCGATGTGAAGAAGTACCCGCAAGCCAAGTTCGTCTCCACCAGCGTCAAGCCGACTGGCGACAAGACCGCTGACGTGACTGGCGACCTGACCATGCATGGTGTGACCAAGCCGGTTACCTTCAAGGCCACCTTCAACGGTGAAGGCAAGGACCCATGGGGTGGCGAGCGCGCTGGCTTCAACGCCACCACTACCCTGAACCTGAACGACTTCGGCATCAAAGGCCCGGGCGCTACTTCGCAGACCCTGGACCTGGATATCAGTGTTGAAGGTGTGAAGCAGAAGTAATTCGGCTTAGCTGAAAGACCGAGGGGGCTGCTTCGCAGCCCTTTCGCGACACAAGGCCGCTCCTACAGGTTTTGCGCAGTTTTCATTTGCAGCGCAATACCTGTAGGAGCGGCCTTGTGTCGCGAAAGGGCCGCAAAGCGGCCCCCTCATGCTTTTTGTCAGCCCTTGCGGGTCAGCAGCGCCGGGCGCTCACCGCGTGGGCGGCTTGGCAGGTCATCCAGCTGCTCCGGCGTCGGGTAACGGTCGAGCTTGGATTCCTTGCGGATGATCACCGGCTGTTTTTCCGGCTGGCGCGGGTTGCGCACGGCCGGCTCTTGCCGGGCAGCATCGTCACGGGCCGGGCGACCACGGCCGCCGCCATCACGGCGGGCACCGCCACCGTTGTTGGCACGGGCCGGGCGTTTCTCGCCACCGCCACTGCGCTGCTGGCCAGCATTGCGACCCTGGCCACCCGCGTTGTTGCGTTGGCCACTACCTTGAGCCTGACCTTGGCCGGCATTGCCACCCGGGCGGCGATTGCGGCCCTGGTTTTTGCCTTGGTACGGGCTGACATAGTCGGCACGGTTACCGAAGTTGTCGATATCGTCGTCGAGGAATTCTTCCGGATCACGGTCGGCAGGCACTTTCGGCACGCTGTTGGTGCTGGCCTGCTGTTGCTGCTGGCGCGGCTTCTTGTCACGCGGCTTGCGTTGCTGCTGTTGCCTGTCGCCGCTCTTTTCCTTGTCGGCCGGCTTGTCCGCAGCCTGTTGCTTGGCCTTGCCTTTATCCTTGCCCTTGTCCTTGCGGCCACCGTTGGCGTCTTTGCCGCCTTCGCCACGGGCCTGCTGGTTGCGGCCGCCACGGCCGTTGTTCTGCGGGCGCTCGCGTACTTCAGGCTTTTCGGCTTCTACCTGGCTGGCGTCGAAGCCCATCAGGTCGCCGTCCGGAATCTTCTGCCTGGTGACCCGCTCGATGCTCTTGAGCAGTTTTTCTTCATCCGGCGCGACCATGGAAATGGCCTCGCCCGAACGCCCGGCACGGCCGGTACGGCCGATACGGTGGACGTAGTCTTCCTCGACGTTCGGCAGCTCGAAGTTGACCACGTGCGGCAACTGGTCGATGTCCAGGCCACGGGCGGCGATGTCGGTGGCGACCAGTACGCGCACGCTGTTGGCCTTGAAGTCGGCCAAGGCCTTGGTGCGGGCATTCTGGCTCTTGTTACCGTGGATCGCGGCGGCGGTCAGGCCGTGCTTTTCCAGGTACTCGGCCAGGCGGTTGGCGCCATGCTTGGTACGGGTGAACACCAGCACCTGTTCCCAGGCACCCAGGGTGATCAGGTGTGCCAGCAGCGCGCGCTTGTGGCTGGCAGGCAGGCGGTAGACGCGCTGCTCGATACGCTCGACGGTGGTGTTCGGCGGGGTGACCTCGATACGCTCCGGGTTGTGCAGGAGCTTGTCGGCGAGGTCGGTGATGTCCTTGGAGAAGGTGGCCGAGAACAACAGGTTCTGGCGCTTGGCCGGCAGGCGGGCGAGGACCTTCTTGACGTCGTGGATGAAGCCCATGTCGAGCATGCGGTCGGCTTCGTCCAGCACCAGGATTTCAACGTGGGCCAGGTCAACCTTGCCTTGGCCGGCCAGGTCGAGCAGGCGGCCCGGGCAGGCGACCAGCACGTCCACACCCTTGGCAATGGCCTGGATCTGCGGGTTCATGCCGACGCCGCCGAAAATGCAGGCGCTGACCAGTGGCAGGTCACGGGCATAGACCTTGAAGCTGTCATGCACCTGGGCTGCCAGTTCGCGGGTCGGGGTCAGGACCAGTACGCGAGGTTGGCGCGGGCCATGACGCTGCGACTTGTCGGGGTGGCCGGCCGGGAACAGGCGCTCGAGGATCGGCAGGGCGAAACCGCCGGTTTTACCAGTACCTGTCTGTGCGGCGACCATCAGGTCGCGGCCTTGCAACACGGCGGGAATCGCCCGCTGTTGCACGGGGGTCGGCTGGGTATAGCCCGCAGCCTCGATAGCGCGGACAAGAGCCTCGGAGAGACCGAGGGAAGCAAAGGACATGGGCAATCCTGTTCTCGTGTGGGCTGGGCCCGTTTGGGATGTTCTGCCTGGCGCGACGGGCATCGGTGGGATGCGATCGCGTCCGGTCCAGCTGGGCTTTCACTGCACATCCGGGTAACGGAGGGTGGACGCGAAGGCGCGTCGATGCCGATCGGGATGCCTGTTGCGAGGCCGAGCGTCCGGGCGTGAGCCGGGCGGGAAGGCCCGAGTATAACAGAGCTAACGCGCTGTGCTGCTTTCCTGCTGCTCAACGGCGTTGAGAGTGTTTCCGATGTTGCCTATGTAGCGGTTGCTGATCTCCGCGTAGGCGGGTTCCTGCTTGAAGCGCCGCAGTTCCACGGCGAAGGCCTGGGCCAGTGCCTCCCGCCCCGGCTTGCGTGCCAGCCCCAGGTATTGCGCCTGGCGGCTGATCACCAGCGGTAGCTCCTCGACTTGCTGTTGCAGGCCCAGATGCCGCAGCAGGTAATGGCCGACCCTGCGGTCGGTGATTGCCAGGTCGATGCGGCCCAGCATCAGCTTGCCGAAGTTGGCTTCATGGGTAGGCGCGGCTTCGCGCCTGAAATGTGCGGCCTCGTTGAACGTTGCACCATAGGCGTAGCCGGGTGAGGTGCCGACGGTGAGGCCGGCAAGGTCATCCAGAGCCGTGACGGCATGGCGACGTGCGCGGGCCTGGAACAGGACGAACTCGACCTCCGACATGGGCTCGGGGGCATACACCAGGTAGGGCTGGCGCGACTCGGCCTGGAAGATATCCATGATGCCATCGGCCAGGCCCTGCTCGATCATTGCCAGGCAGCGCTTCCAGGGCAGGAACTGCCATTCCACCTCGACGCCAAGGCGTTGGAACACCTGGGTGGTGACTTCGTAGTCGATGCCGCGCGGCTGGCCGTCCTGCTGGTACACATAGGGTGCCCAGTCGTCGGTCACCAGGCGCAGGCGCTCGCCCAGAGCCAGCGGGCTCAGGCAGGCGAGCAACAGGATCCAGAACAGACGGGCGACGTGTGGCATGGCCGGAGATTACGCGCTCGGCCTGTTCAAGGCCAGTGGGGATGGTGTTCTCCTGTACCGGCCTCTTCGCGGGTAAACCCGCTCCCACAAGTACTGCGCAAGTCTGCAAGCCAGCAGAGATCCTGTGGGAGCGGGTTTACCCGCGAAGAGGCCGGTACAGGTCACTCAAGTGTGGGAAGACTTCAGCAGATGTGCCTCGATATCTTTGCGCCGCTCGCCCAGTGACAGGCGCAACCCCGGGTGGCGCAGGCACTGGCGCAGTTGCTCGGGCTCCATGTGGCCATGGCGGGCGTTGAGGTTTTCCAGGGCCTTGTCCCACCAGGCCGGCGCGCAGGCGCGGTCGAACTCGTTGGGGTAGGGGTAGCAGCCATACAGCAACTCGCGGGCGAACTGGCGTTCGTGGCTGGGCAGGGTCATGCTCAGTGCCTTGTAACCCAGCCGTTGCAGGGCCGGCGGCCGTGGCAGCTGGTCATTGACCAGGGGCACGTCGGCCAGCGCCGCCTGGCTCAGCGGGTCATGGCCGTGCTTGCGCAGCCAGGCCTGGATCTTGGCGCGGAACTGCGCCTTGCGGCTCCAGTAGTGGTGGATGACATCGGTGCATTCGGCCAGCTCCAGCCTGCGGTAGGCCGCCACCGCCAGGCAGAACTCCTCAAGGGTATAGGCTTCGCGAGCCAGGGGGTGGAACTCGTCCATCATGGCGATGGAGCGGTCCAGCGTGCCGGCGTCTTCGGCGGTAAGGCCGATCACCCCGGAGTTGACCAGTGGCATCTGGCAATCGGCCAGGCCCCGGGATTCGAGGATGGCCAGCAGGTTCTTGTACAGCAGGCACTTCTGGTTGCTGCCGTAGCGCGCGCCGATGGCATTGCACAGCAGGCGGCCTGGGGCTACCCGGGCGAACAGCTCCAGCGGCGACTTGCGGAAGAAGGTGTCGGTGTCGATCAGCACTGCCAGCGGGTGTTGCTGCAGCACCTGGCGCAACAGCACGTGCTTGCTGCGAAAGTGATAACCGTGGGGGGCGTTCCAGGCCTGGCGCGTGGCCTCGTCCAGCAGGTGTACGGTGACCGGCAGGCCGGCATAGGGCTGCGGGTTGTCGGTGTAGACCTGTATGTCCATGGCTTCGCCTGCTGCCGTGCCCAGGTGGGCGAGGGCGCTGACGATGCTGAAGCAGGCTTCCTGATGGTAGGTTGCCGGGCCAAATGCCAGGTAGACGAGCTGTGGACGCGATGGCGGGTGGGACTGCATGGCAGGCAAGACCTGTGTAACCGGAAAATGAATAAGGCTTTAGTCTATGACCAAAGCCTTAATCAGATCTTAAACAGATTTTGCAAAAAATTTCAGCGTGGCAGCTTCAGATTGTTCCAGATCGCCAGACTCGGCTCGGCCTGGTTCAAGGTGTAGAAGTGCAGGCCCGGTGCGCCGCCTTGCAGCAGCTGTTCGCACATGCGGGTGATCACTTCTTCGCCGAATGCCTGGATGCTGGCTGTGTCGTCGGCATAGGCTTCCAGCTGCTTGCGGATCCAGCGCGGGATCTCGGCGCCACAGGCATCGGAGAAGCGCGCCAGCTTGCTGTAGTTGGTGATCGGCATGATGCCAGGCACCACCGGGATGTCCACGCCCAGCTTCTGCGCGCGCTCGACGAAGTAGAAGTAGCTGTCGGCGTTGAAGAAGTACTGGGTGATGGCGCTGTCGGCACCGGCCTTGACCTTGTGCACGAAGTTGGCCAGGTCAGCCTCGAAGTTGCGGGCCTGTGGATGCATCTCCGGGTAGGCGGCCACTTCCAGGTGGAAGTGATCAGCGGTTTCCTGGCGGATGAATTCGACCAGGTCGCTGGCGTAGCGCAGTTCGCCACTGGCCATGCCCATGCCCGATGGCAGGTCGCCACGCAGGGCAACGATGCGCTTGATGCCGGCAGCCTTGTATTCGGCCAGCAGGGTGCGCAGTTCGGCCTTGGTGTCGCCGACGCACGACAGGTGCGGTGCGGCAGGTACCTTCACTTCGCTTTCCAGCTGCAGCACGGTATTCAGCGTGCGGTCGCGGGTCGAGCCACCGGCACCGTAGGTGCAGGAGAAGAAGTCCGGGTTGTAGGCGGCCAGCTGGCGGGCGACGCCCATCAGCTTTTCGTGACCGGCATCGGTCTTGGTCGGGAAGAACTCGAAACTGTAACGGCGTTCCTGGGACATCAGGCGTTCCTCTGGCAGCCAGCTGCAAGCGGCAGGCTGCAAGTAAAAGCCAGATCGGTTATGGCCGGCCTGGCTTGGGCATCGTTCAAGATCCTTTATGCTTGAGCTGCAAGCGGCAAACTTGCCGCTTGAAGCGTCAAGTTTGCCGCTTAGTAGCGGTAGGCGTGCGGTTTGAACGGGCCTTCGACGGTGACGCCGATGTACTCGGCCTGCTGCTTGGTCAGCTGGGTGACCACGCCGCCGAAGCCGCGGACCATTTCCAGGGCCACTTCTTCGTCGAGCTTCTTCGGCAGTACTTCAACGGTCAGGCGTTCGGCTTTCTTCTCGGCCGACAGGTCGGCGAACTTCTGCTCGAACAGGAAGATCTGCGCCAGTACCTGGTTGGCGAACGAACCGTCCATGATGCGGCTTGGGTGGCCAGTGGCGTTACCCAGGTTGACCAGGCGGCCTTCGGCCAGCAGGATCAGGTAGTCGTCGTTCTGCGGGTCGAAGCTGCCAGCGCCGGTGCGGTGGATCTTGTGCACCTGCGGCTTGACCTCTTCCCAGGCCCAGTTCTTGCGCATGAAGGCGGTGTCGATCTCGTTGTCGAAGTGGCCGATGTTGCACACTACGGCACGCTTCTTCAGCGCCTTGAGCATGTTGGCGTCGCACACGTTGACGTTGCCGGTGGTGGTCACGATCAGGTCGATCTTGCCCAGCAGCGCCTTGTCGATGCTGGCTTCGGTGCCGTTGTTGATACCGTCGATGAACGGCGAAACCACTTCGAAACCGTCCATGCAAGCCTGCATGGCGCAGATCGGGTCGACTTCGGTGACCTTGACGATCATGCCTTCCTGGCGCAGGGACTGGGCCGAGCCCTTGCCCACGTCACCGTAGCCGATCACCAGGGCCTGCTTGCCCGACAGCAGGTGGTCGGTACCACGTTTGATGGCGTCGTTCAGGCTGTGACGGCAGCCGTACTTGTTGTCGTTCTTGCTCTTGGTGACCGAGTCGTTGACGTTGATCGCCGGGACTTTCAGCTCGCCCTTGGCCAGCATGTCCAGCAGGCGGTGCACGCCGGTAGTGGTCTCTTCGGTGATGCCGTGCACGCGCTCCAGTACTTGCGGGTACTTCTTGTGCAGCAGTTCGGTCAGGTCGCCACCGTCGTCGAGGACCATGTTGGCGTCCCATGGCTGGCCATCCTTGAGGATGGTCTGTTCCAGGCACCACTCGTACTCTTGCTCGGTTTCACCTTTCCAGGCGAACACCGGGATACCGGCGGCGGCGATGGAGGCGGCGGCCTGGTCCTGGGTGGAGAAGATGTTGCAGGACGACCAGCGCACTTCGGCACCCAGGGCAACCAGGGTTTCGATCAGCACGGCGGTCTGGATGGTCATATGGATGCAGCCCAGGATCTTCGCACCCTTGAGCGGTTGCTCGGCCAGGTACTTGCGACGCAGGCCCATCAGTGCAGGCATTTCCGATTCGGCGATGATGGTTTCGCGACGGCCCCAGGCGGCCAGGGAGATGTCGGCGACTTTGTAATCGGTAAAACCAGCAGGCATGTTTGCAGCGCTCATGAGAGCCTCCATTCGTAGTGTGCGAATGGGCGCCGTTGTGCGTTAAGCGCCCGCGAGAGCGAGCAACGCCCCATCCGAGCCTGACAGGCCTAGCCTGCTGCAGCGCCCCTCGGACGGGTGGCGGGCATGGCGCCGCTGTGGGCGGCCATGTAAAGCGGCAGAGATTATAGCCGCGCCCGTCGGCTTGCCCAAGGTTTTCTGTCGATTAATCGCGACGATAGTCGATGTTCAATGGAGCGACAGCGGCCGCTCTGCCATCATTGCTACACGTTAGTCAGGCAGGTCAGGAGTACAGATGAACTTTCATACCCGCAAGTGGGTTAAACCCGAAGACCTCAACCCCAATGGCACCCTGTTCGGTGGCAGCCTGTTGCGCTGGATCGACGAAGAGGCGGCGATCTACGCCATCGTCCAGCTGGGCAACCAGCGTGTGGTGACCAAGTACATATCGGAAATCAACTTCGTCAGTGCCTCGCGCCAGGGCGACATCATCGAGCTGGGCATCACCGCCACCGAGTTCGGCCGCACCTCGATCACCCTCAAGTGCGAAGTGCGCAACAAGATCACCCGCAAGGCCATCCTCACGGTCGACAAGATGGTCTTCGTCAACCTTGGCGAGGACGGGCTGCCGGCGGCGCATGGGCGGACCGAGATCAAGTACATCCAGGACCAGTTCCCGGATTCCGCGGTGGAATAAGTTCAGCATTTGGCGCTTCGCGGGCAAGCCCGCGAAGAGGCCGGAAACTATCTCAAGGCTGAGCGCTGACCTTGCGCACCACCCGGCCGATACTCAACCCCTGCACCAGGATCGACGACAGCACCACGATGTAGGTGATCGACAGCAGCAGGTCACGTTCCTCGCCCTGTGGCAGTGACAGTGCCAGGGCTACCGACACCCCACCGCGCAGGCCACCCCAGGTCAGCACCCGCACCGTGCCCTTGGGCACCGGGCGCCAGCGCCGCAGCAGCACGATCGCCGGGGCCACGGTCAGCAGCCGCGACAGCAGCACCGCCAGCGCCAGCACGCCACCGGCTGCCAGGTGCATCCAGTTGAATGGCAGCAGCAACAGTTCCAGGCCGATCAACGCGAACAGCAGGGCGTTGAGCATGTCGTCGATCAGCTCCCAGAAACCGTCCATGTAGCGACGGGTCATGTCGTTCATCGCCAGGTTGCGCCCCAGGTTGCCGATGATCAGCCCGGCCACCACCATGGCGATCGGCGCCGAAACGTGCAGCTCGTAGCACATCGCCGAGCCGCCGATGACCAGCGCCAGGGTCAGCATCACTTCCACCTGATATTGCTCGACGCTCTTGATCATGCGGTAGGTGGCGTAGCCGATCAGGCCGCCGAACACCACGCCGCCGATGGCCTCGCGGGCGAACAGGATCGCGGTGTCGGTCATGCTCGGCGTCTCGCCCAGCTGGATGATGCCCAGCAGCACGGTGAACACCACTACCGCAGTGCCATCGTTGAACAGCGACTCGCCGACGATGGTTGTTTTAAGCGGTTTCGAGGCATTGGCGGTACGTAGTGCACCAAGCACGGCAATCGGGTCGGTGGGCGAGATCAGCGCACCGAACAACAGGCAGTAGATCAGCGGCACCTGCCAGCCGAACAGGGCGAACACCCAATGCGACAGGTAGCCGATGACCACGGTGGCAATCAATACGCCGACGGTGGCCAGCAGGCCGATGGGCCAGCGGTAGCTGCGCAGGTCGGAGAGGTTGACGTGCAAGGCCCCGGCGAACAGCAGGAACGCCAGCATCCAGTGCATCAGCAGGTCGTTGAAGTCGATCTGGTTCATCAGCCCTTCGACGCGTGCTTCCAGGCCAGGGAAGCCGATCAGGCTCAGGCCTTGCAGCATCAGGGAGAACAGCAGGGCCGTGACCATTACGCCGATGGCGGGGGGCAGGCCGATGAAACGGTAATTTACATAGGTGAGGAGGGTAGTGAGGCAGATAAACGCAGCAACGAGTTCAAGCATCCCGAATCCTGTAACAGTGGCTTCCAAGTCGTAACCCGAACGGCTCGGGCAGTTCTTTGATGACCTGGCGCGGGGTTCGGGACACAAGGTTTGACCAGATTCGTTCCAATCGTTCCCGTACAAGGGGCCGCACAGCGGCCCCCGAACGCTATATATTCACAGCCATGAAAAGCCACAAGGATAAGAAGGCGTGCTGGCAACTTCCCTGGTACTGATCGCCGCCCTGCTGCACGCGACCTGGAATACCCTGATCAAATTCAGCGGCGAGCGCCTGCTGGTGATCGCCAGCATGGATACGGTGGCGTTGGCCTTCGCGGTGCTGGCGGTGCCCTTCGTCGAGGTGCCGCCGGCCAACATCTGGCCCTGGCTGCTGGCTTCGGCGCTGGCCGAGCAGCTGTACCGCTTCCTGCTTATCCAGGCCTACCGCGTGGGCGACCTGGGGCTGGTCTATCCTCTGATGCGCGGGCTGTCGCCGCTGGTGGTGCTGGGACTGACCCTGGCCTTTGCCGGCGAGTCGCTGAGCCAGCAGCAGATCATCGGCATCCTGCTGATCCCTTGTGGCATGGCTTGCCTGTTGTGGCAGGGCGGTGGCGGTGACCGGCTGCCTTGGTCGATGCTGCCGGTGGTGGCCCTGATAGGCCTGTGCATTGGTTGCTACACCTGGTTCGACGGCCAGGCCGTGCGCTTGTGGGGCAAGCCCTGGGATTACCTGGTGTGGCTGACCTTGCTCAGTGCCTGGCCCTTCCCGCTGCTGGCCAGCGTGGCACGACGTGCGCCGTTCGTGCTGTTCTGGCGCCTGCAGTGGCGTCTGGGGCTGGCGGTGGGGTTGTGCGTATTGCTCAGCTACGCGCTGGTGCTGTGGGCCATGCACCTGGGGTCGGTGGCCGAGGCGGCGGCACTGCGCGAGTTGAGCGTGATCCTGGTGGTGCTGTTGGGCATGCGCTACCTGAAAGAACCTTTTGGCGGGCCGAGACTCCTAGCTTGCGGGCTGGTGTTGGCCGGCATGCTGGTAATGAAGCTTTGACCCGAAAAGACTGAACAAGGAGTCCTGTCCATGACCGTTGCCCTGTGGTGCATCCTGATTGCGCTGGTCTTGCCGCCACTGTGTGGTTTGATCGCCAAAGTCAGCAGTGGCCGCTTCCGCCTGCGCGACAACCACGACCCGCGTGCGTTCCTGGATACCCTGTCCGGGCTACCGCGGCGCGCGCATGCTGCCCAGCAGAACGGTTTCGAGGCCTTTCCGGCATTTGCCGCGGCGGTGCTGGTGGCGGATATCGTCGGCAATGCCGAGCAGGTGACCCAGGATGTGCTGGGGGTGATGTACATCACCAGTCGGCTGCTTTACATCATCTGTTACCTGGCCGACTGGGCTGCCTTGCGATCGCTGGTGTGGTTTGCCGGGATGGCGATGATCGTGGCGTTCTTCGTGGTTTCGATCTGAGACCGCGTCGCCTTCTTCGCGGGTAAACCCGCTCCCACAGGATCATCACAGCTCTCGAGAGCGGTGATGTCCCTGTGGGAGCGGGTTTACCCGCGAAGAATCCAGCACCGATCAAGGCACTTTAGGTACTTCAGGCAGTGGCTTGCCCTTGGGCCACAGCATCCAGATCTGCCCTTGCTGCTTCATGTTCCCGGCCAGCTCTCCGGCTTCCGGCCCGGTGCCCCAGAACAGGTCCGCGCGCACCTCGCCCGTAATTGCCCCACCGGTATCCTGAGCCCCCACCGGGCGTACCACCGGGGTTCCGTCCGGGCGAGTGGTGGAAAGCCACAGCAGGCTGCCCAGCGGAATCACCTTGCGGTCGATGGCCACGCTGTAGCCAGCGGTCAGCGGCACGTTCAGCGAACCACGAGGCCCTTCGTTGCTGTCCGGGCGGGTGCTGAAGAATACGTAGCTGGGGTTGCTGGCGAGCAGTTCCGGCACCCGCTGCGGGTTGGCCTGGGCCCAGGCGTGAATGGCGCCCATGCTCACTTCTTCCTTCTTCAACTGGCCCTGTTCCACCAGCCAGCGCCCGATTGGGCGGTAGGGGTGGCCGTTCTGGTCGGCGTAACCCAGGCGCAGCTGGCGGCCGTCTTCCAGTTGTACCCGGCCGGAGCCCTGGATCTGCAGGAACTGCAGGTCCATCGGGTCGGTCAGCCAGGCCAGCACCGGTGCCTTGACGCCGTCACGGTTGATCACCTCGGCGGTGTCGTAAGGCTTGAGCACCCGGCCATCAAGGCGACCGCGCAGGCGCTTGCCTTTGAGTTCGGGGTACACGCTGGCCAGGTCGACCACGATCATGTCTTCGGGGATGCCGTAAACTGCCACATGGTTGGTCGCCGACTGGCTCAGGCTGCCAGGGTAGACCGGTTCGTAGTAACCGGTGATCAGGCCGTTGGCATTGTTTTCGGCCGAACGCAGGCCGTATACCTGCAGGTTCTGTTGCAGGAAGGCGCGTACCTGCAGGGCATTGTCGGGTACGCTGGCGGCTGTTTCGCAGGTGCTGGCCCAGACGGTGTCGCGCTTAAGCTTTTCACAGCCGTTGCGCCAGGCCTGGAAGCCGGCTATCAGATCGCTGTCGCTGACGGTGGGCAGGTCCTGCCAGGTGGCATTGGCGTAGGTGGCGATGGCGTGCGGCTCGGGTTTGGCACTTTCGCCACCGTTGCAGCCGGCCAGCAGGGCCAGCGCCGGCAGTGTCCAGGCCAGATGGCGCAGGGCAGATTTCATGAGTACGTTCCTGTCATGGGTGAACATGAATATTCGCCCCTGTTTTTTATGTGGCTATTGGTCTTTGGCCCTTGGGCAGCGATACTGGCCGCCCATTTGCGTAGGCCGAAGTGACCGTGATGTTGAAGCGATTGACCGTTGTTCTGCTGGCAGCACTGGCCCTGGGGGGTTGCGATCGGGTTGACCCGAACTCCCCGCTGGGCAAGCGCAAGGTGATCTTCAAGGACATGCTCAAGACCAGCGAAGACCTGGGTGGCATGCTGCGTGGCCGGTTGCCGTTCGACGGGGTGAAGTTCGCCGACGGTGCACTGAAACTGGACAACCTTTCGCACCAACCCTGGCAGCACTTTCCACAGGCCCGCGATGGTGGCGACAGCAGCGCGCGTGCCGAGGTATGGGAGCGCCAGGCGCGCTTTCATGACCTGGCCCGGCAGCTGGAAGGCGTCACTGGCGAACTGGTCGATGTCACCCGCGGCCAGCCGCTGGACGCTGCGCAGTTGAAGGCGCCGATGGACAAGGTCGAAGCGGCTTGCAAGGCTTGTCATACCGAATTCCGCAATCACTGACTTGACTGCCCGTGCGGGGAGCAGCTGTCTTGCTCGATTTCTGCAAACTGGCGAAATTCCTGTGGGAGCGGGCGCGCCCGCGAACACGGGCGAAGCCCGTGCCATCCACCGCGGCGCTTGCTTCGCGGCGGTTCGACGCCTCGACACGCCCGCTCCCACAGGAATGGCGCATACCAGGGAAAGTCAGCGATCCAGATCCTCCACCGCTTCCTGCAGTTCCTTGCGCGACTCGGCCAGCTTGTCCTTGCGCTTGTTGATCTTCTCCGAATCGCCTTTCTTCTCGGCTTTCTTCAAGTCCTTTTCCCGCTGCGCCACTTCGTGACGGGCTTCGAGCACCTTTTGCTCACGTTCCTTGCGCAGGCTGGCATCGGTGCAGTTATCGACCCCACGCAGCGCCTCCTCCAGCCCTGCGACCTGGTCGTTGTTGCCGTGGTCACGGGCAATCTTCAACTGGTTCTCGATGGCGCTGCGCTTGGCGGCGCAACCGGTCAGGCCGGCATCCGGCTGGGCAGCTTGTACAGCGCCAGCGGCCAGGCCTAGTGTCGCGAGCAGGAAAAGGGTCGAAATACGTTTCATGAAAAGCCTCCTTGACGGGGCGGGGCAGCAAAAGTTGGGGGAAATCCTGCCTTGGTTTTGCCCATTTAGAAACCCTTGTTGGGGCTTTCCGGCTGAATCTCGGGTTTTTCCTGCAGGCAAATTGGTAAAAATTCATTGCTCGATGCTGTGCCTGTCGATCCTGAATCCGTCGAGCCCGGCCTTGCCGCTGAGCCGGCAAACACAAAAAAGCCCCTGCCGATTGCTCGGCAGGGGCTTTCGTCCGGCGCTGCAGGAAACTTACAGACCGGCAGCGTCACGCAGCGACTGGGCGCGGTCGGTGCGCTCCCAGGTGAAGGTGGTGAAGGTGTCGTCGCCGACCGTCTTCTGCTGCGGGGTACGGCCGAAGTGGCCGTAGGCAGCGGTTTCCTGGTACATCGGGTGCAGCAGGTCGAGCATGGTGGTGATGGCGTACGGGCGCAGGTCGAAGCACTCGCGCACCAACTGGACGATCTTGTCGTCGGAGACCTTGCCGGTACCGAAGGTGTTGATCGAGATGGAGGTCGGCTGGGCCACGCCGATGGCGTACGACACCTGGATCTCGCAACGCTCGGCCAGGCCGGCGGCGACGATGTTCTTGGCCACGTAGCGGCCGGCGTAGGCGGCGGAGCGGTCGACCTTGGACGGGTCCTTGCCGGAGAACGCGCCACCACCATGGCGGGCCATGCCACCGTAGGAGTCGACGATGATCTTGCGCCCGGTCAGGCCGC
Organism: Pseudomonas sp. SF2; assembly: GCF_036858055.1. Classification (NCBI taxonomy): domain Bacteria; kingdom Pseudomonadati; phylum Pseudomonadota; class Gammaproteobacteria; order Pseudomonadales; family Pseudomonadaceae; genus Pseudomonas; species Pseudomonas sp. SF2. The sequence goes on from NZ_JAMBDI010000048.1 coordinate 83,149, forward strand.
AGTCACCCACCGGGCCACCGATGATGAAGTTGCCGGTCGGGTTGATGTGGTACTGGGTGCCCTTGTGCAGCAGTTCGGCAGGCAGGGTGTGCTTGACGATCAACTCCATCACGGCTTCCTGCAGGTCTTTCTGCGAAACCTCTGGGTTGTGCTGGGTCGACAGCACCACGGCGTCGATGCCGACCACCTTGCCATTTTCGTAACGGCAGGTGACCTGCGACTTGGCGTCCGGGCGCAGCCATGGCAGCAGTTTCGATTTGCGCGCTTCGGCCTGGCGCTCGACCAGGCGGTGCGAGAAGCAGATCGGTGCCGGCATCAACACGTCGGTTTCGTTGCTGGCGTAGCCGAACATCAGGCCCTGGTCACCGGCACCCTGGTCTTCCGGGCGGGAGCGGTCGACGCCCTGGGCGATGTCCACCGACTGCTTGCCGATGATGTTCATCACGGCGCAGGTGGCGCCGTCGAAGCCGACATCGGAGCTGTTGTAGCCGATGTCGATGATGACCTTGCGCACCAACTCTTCCAGGTCGACCCAGGCGGAGGTGGTGACTTCGCCGGCGATGATGGCGACACCGGTCTTGACCAGGGTTTCGCAGGCTACGCGGGCGTATTTGTCCTGGGCGATGATGGCATCAAGGACAGCGTCCGAAATCTGGTCGGCGATCTTGTCCGGATGCCCTTCGGACACGGACTCGGAGGTGAAAAGGGAGTATTCGCTCATCTCGAAGGTTCCTGAAATTTACCGATGGTGTATGTCGCCAGCCGTCCGCTGGAAATGGCGGACCTGGATCTGGAAACCGTTACGCAAGCCCACGTACAGGCTGTCCCCGGGGACCAGCCCGGCAGCGTTGGCCCAACGGGCCAGGTCGTCCTGTTCAAAGCCCAGCCAGAGGTCGCCGCAGGCTTCCCGCGCCCACCCCTGGTCATGGCTGCACAGTTCGGTGACCAGCAGGCTGCCGCCTGCCTTCACCCGTTTGGCCAGCTGGCGCAAGGCCAGGGCCGGGTCGCTGAAATGGTGCAGCACCATGTTCAGCACAACGCAGTCGGCGGCCACATCCGTTGCACCCAGTGCATCGGCCAACTGCAGGTTCACGTTGTCGAGCCCCTCGCGCTGGCACACCTGACGCGCCAGTTCGAGCATGGTCGGGCTGTTGTCCAGGGCGGTGACCTGGGCGAAGCGCCGGGCCAGGTCGGGGAGGAAGCCGCCGTCGCCGGGGCCGACCTCCAGGGCGCTGGCGGCCGGGTCGAAATTCAGTTTGTCGAGCAACGCCAGCAGGCTTTCGCGGTACTGCGGCAGGCCGGCGATCAGGTCTTGCTGGGCACGGAACTTCTCTTCCACGCGCAGGAAGAAGTCCTGGCTGGTGGCCGCGCGGCGTTGCTGCACCTGGGCGATGCGCGCCTGCACGTCAGGCGGCAGGGTCAGGTCATCCACCTCTTCGAGCAGCGCCGCATGCAGCCGGCCGCCCAGGCGCAGGCTGTCGGGCAGGGCGCGGCGGTAGAAGATGGCATTGCCCTCGCGGCGGGTCGCCACCAGCTCGGCCTGGGCCAGCACCTTCAAGTGGTGGCTCATGCCCGACTGGCCCACGTCGAAGATCTGCGCCAGCTCCAGCACGCCGAACGAGTCGTTGGCCAGGGCGCGCAACACGTTCAGGCGCAACTCGTCGCCACTGGCTTTGCACAGGGCAGCCAATGCTTCGCGTTGCTCGGGGATCGATTGCGCACGGAGGTTCATGGTGCGGCAGTCTAGGCAGGTATCATTGCCCTCGCAAGGTCAATATCAAAAAGTTTTGATATTGACTGATGGGCGGAGTGCGGGGTTGCCCTTTCTGGCCTCTTCGCGGGTGAACCCGCTCCCACAGGTTCAGCACTGCCCTCAGGCTTGGTGCGACCCTGTAGGAGCGGGTTCACCCGCGAAGAAGCCGGCACCGATTTCCAGATTTTGCCCCGAAATGAGTGCCAATCAGAGGAAAATCCCCCGACTGCGACCATACGTCATTGCCCCAAGCCCCCCCAGTGGGCGAAAATGGCCGCCTTTTTTCGTGACACCACCTATTCAAGCCCCCCAGGAGATCAGCGATGCCCAGCCGTCGTGAACGTGCCAACGCCATTCGTGCCCTCAGCATGGATGCCGTGCAAAAGGCCAACAGCGGCCACCCAGGTGCCCCCATGGGCATGGCGGATATCGCCGAAGTGCTTTGGCGCGACTATCTGAAGCACAACCCGAGCAACCCGGATTTCGCCGACCGTGACCGCTTCGTGCTGTCCAACGGCCACGGTTCGATGCTGATCTACTCGCTGCTGCACCTGACCGGCTACGACGTCACCATCGATGACCTCAAAGGCTTCCGCCAGCTGCACAGCCGCACCCCGGGCCACCCGGAATACGGCTACACCCCAGGCGTCGAGACCACTACCGGCCCGCTCGGCCAGGGTATCGCCAACGCCGTGGGCTTCGCCCTGGCCGAAAAAGTGCTGGCGGCCCAGTTCAACCGTGACGGCCACACCATCGTCGACCACAACACCTACGTGTTCCTCGGCGACGGCTGCATGATGGAAGGTATCTCCCACGAAGTCGCCTCGCTGGCTGGCACCCTGGGCCTGAACAAGCTGATCGCCTTCTACGACGACAACGGCATTTCCATCGACGGCGAAGTGCACGGCTGGTTCACCGACAACACCCCGGCGCGCTTCGAGGCGTACAACTGGCAGGTGATCCGCAACGTCGACGGCCATGACGCCGACGAGATCAAGACCGCCATCGAGACCGCCCGCAAGAGCGATCGTCCGACCCTGATCTGCTGTAAGACCATCATCGGTTTCGGCTCGCCGAACAAGCAGGGCAAGGAAGACTGCCACGGCGCACCGCTGGGCAACGACGAAATCGCCCTGGCCCGCAAGGAACTGAACTGGAACCACGGCCCGTTCGAGATCCCGGCCGAGATCTACGCCGAGTGGGACGCCAAGGCTGCCGGTGCCAAGGCCGAAGCCGAGTGGAACCAGCGTTTCGACGCCTACGCCAAGGCCTACCCGGAGCTGGCTGCCGAGTTCAAGCGCCGTGCCAGCGGCGAGCTGCCGGCCGACTTCAGCGCCAAGGCCCAGGCCTACATCAACGAAGTGGCCGCCAAGGGCGAAACCATTGCCAGCCGCAAGGCCAGCCAGAACGCCCTGAACGCCTTCGGCCCGCTGCTGCCGGAGTTCCTCGGCGGTTCGGCTGACCTGGCCGGTTCCAACCTGACCCTGTGGAAGGGCTGCAAGGGTGTCGAAGCCAACGACGCCAGCGGCAACTACGTGTTCTACGGCGTGCGCGAGTTCGGCATGACCGCCATCATGAACGGCGTTGCCCTGCACGGTGGCCTGGTACCTTACGGCGCAACCTTCCTGATGTTCATGGAATACGCCCGCAACGCCGTGCGCATGTCGGCGCTGATGAAGCAGCGCGTGATCCACGTCTACACCCACGACTCCATCGGCCTGGGCGAAGACGGCCCGACTCACCAGCCGATCGAGCAGCTGACCAGCCTGCGCAGCACGCCGAACCTGGACACCTGGCGCCCGGCCGACGCGGTGGAATCCGCCGTGTCCTGGAAAAACGCCCTGGAGCGCAAGGACGGCCCTTCGGCGCTGATCTTCTCGCGCCAGAACCTGCAGCACCAGGACCGCGACGCCCAGCAGATCGCTGATATCAGCCGCGGCGGCTACGTGCTCAAGGACTGCGCCGGCGAGCCTGAGCTGATCCTGATCGCTACCGGTTCCGAAGTGGGCCTGGCTGTGCAGGCGCACGCCAAGCTGACCGAGCAAGGCCGCAAGGTGCGCGTGGTTTCCATGCCATGCACCAGCGTGTTCGATGCCCAGGACGCGGCCTACAAGCAGTCGGTTCTGCCGCTGGAAGTGGGGGCGCGCATCGCCATCGAAGCCGCCCACGCCGACTTCTGGTACAAGTACGTTGGTCTGGAAGGCCGCGTCATCGGCATGACCACCTATGGTGAGTCGGCGCCGGCTTCGGCCCTGTTCGAAGAGTTCGGTTTCACCGTGGAGAACATCCTCGGTACTGCCGAAGAGCTGCTGGAAGACTGATGTAAATATGGAGGGCAGTGACGCCCTCCAGGTCGTGCAAGGGGGAGGGCTTCGCCCTCCATCGCGACACAAGGCCGCTCCTACAGGGTATTGCGCATGCAGCCCCTTGTAGGAGCGGCCTTGTGCCGCGATGGGCCGCAACGCGGCCCCAACAGCCATCATGCGTTAGCGAGCCAACGAATGTCCCACCTGCGTCCCTACAAAGTTGCACTCAACGGTTATGGCCGTATCGGCCGCTGTGTCCTGCGCGCGCTGTTCGAGCGGGGGGCAAAGGCCGGTTTCGAGATCGTTGCGCTGAACGACCTGGCCGACCAGGCCAGCCTGGAATACCTGACACGCTTCGACTCCACCCACGGGCGCTTCCCCGGTGAGGTGAAGGTCGACGGCGACTGTCTGCATATCAATGGCGACTGCGTGAAGGTGATGCGCAGTGCCACCCCCGAAGGCATCGACTGGGCTGCCCTGGACATCGACCTGGTGCTGGAGTGCTCCGGCGCCTACCACACCCGCGCCGATGGCCAGCGCTTCCTCGATGCCGGCGCGCCGCGGGTGCTGTTCTCGCAGCCGATGGCCAGCGAGGCCGACGTCGATGCCACGGTGGTCTACGGTGTCAACCAGGCCTGCCTGACGGGCAGCGAGCGCCTGGTGTCCAATGCCTCGTGCACCACCAACTGTGGCGTGCCGCTGCTGCGTGTGCTGGACCAGGCGTTCGGCATCGAATACGTGCAGATCACCACCATCCACTCGGCGATGAACGACCAGCCGGTGATCGACGCCTACCACCACGAAGACCTGCGCCGCACGCGTTCGGCCTTCCAGTCGGTGATCCCGGTGTCCACGGGGCTGGCGCGTGGCATCGAGCGCCTGCTTCCGGAACTTGCCGGGCGAATCCAGGCCAAAGCGGTACGCGTACCGACCGTCAACGTCTCGTGCCTGGACATCACCCTGCAGACCGCCCGCGATACCAGCGCGGCCGAAGTCAACCGGGTGCTGCGCGAGGCGGCGCTGGAAGGCCCGCTGAAAGGCTTGCTGGCCTACACCGAGTTGCCGCATGCCAGCTGTGATTTCAACCATGACCCGCATTCGGCGATCGTCGATGCCAGCCAGACCCGTGTTTCCGGCCCCCGCCTGGTGAACCTGCTGGCCTGGTTCGACAACGAATGGGGGTTTGCCAACCGTATGCTCGACGTTGCCGAACACTATCTGCACGTCGTTCACCCAACCCGCAACAAACAGCCCTGAAGGACTGCATTCATGACCGTGTTGAAGATGACCGACCTCGACCTGCAAGGTAAGCGCGTACTGATCCGCGAAGACCTCAACGTGCCTGTGAAGGACGGTGTGGTAGCCAGCGACGCGCGTATCCTGGCAGCGCTGCCGACCATCAAGCTGGCCCTGGAGAAGGGCGCGGCGGTAATGGTCTGCTCGCACCTGGGTCGCCCGACCGAGGGTGAGTTCTCTGCCGAGAACAGCCTCAAGCCGGTCGCTGACTACCTGAGCAAGGCCCTGGGCCGCGACGTGCCGCTGGTTGCCGACTACCTCGACGGTGTCGAGGTCAAGGCTGGTGACCTGGTGCTGTTCGAGAACGTGCGCTTCAACAAGGGCGAGAAGAAGAACGCCGACGAACTGGCGCAGAAATACGCTGCCCTGTGCGACGTGTTCGTCATGGACGCTTTCGGTACTGCACACCGTGCCGAAGGTTCGACCCATGGCGTTGCCAAGTTTGCCAAGGTCGCCGCTGCCGGCCCGCTGCTGGCAGCCGAGCTGGATGCCCTGGGCAAGGCCCTGAAGGCCCCGGCCAAGCCGATGGCGGCCATCGTTGCCGGCTCCAAGGTCTCCACCAAGCTGGACGTGCTGAACAGCCTGAGCTCGGTCTGCGACCAGCTGATCGTCGGTGGCGGCATCGCCAACACCTTCCTGGCTGCAGCCGGCCACCCGGTGGGCAAGTCGCTGTACGAGCCTGACCTGGTCGACACCGCCAAGGCCATCGCCGCCAAGGTCAGCGTACCTCTGCCGGTCGACGTGGTGGTTGCCAAGGAGTTCGCCGAGAGCGCCGAAGCTACCGTCAAGGCCATTGCCGACGTTGCCGCTGACGACATGATCCTGGACATCGGCCCGCAAACCGCAGCCAACTTCGCCGAGCTGCTGAAGTCGTCGAAGACCATCCTGTGGAACGGCCCGGTTGGCGTGTTCGAGTTCGACCAGTTCGGCAACGGCACCAAGGTGCTGGCCAAGGCCATCGCCGACAGTGCTGCGTTCTCCATCGCCGGCGGCGGTGACACCCTGGCAGCCATCGACAAATATGGCGTTGGCGCCGATATCTCCTACATTTCTACCGGTGGTGGCGCTTTCCTCGAGTTTGTCGAGGGCAAGGTCCTGCCAGCCGTGGCAATCCTGGAAGAGCGGGCCAAGGCCTGATGACGTCGGCGCTTGGCAAAGGGAGTGGCCTGATGGTCAAGCAATTGCCTGTGATGATGCTGGCTGGTCTGCTGAGCGCCTGCGCCGGCAGCCCGGCTTCGGATGCCGATCCGGCGCAGCCGCCCAAGGGCGGTTGCTACCAGTCCGAGTGGCAGGCCGAGACCGTGCCGGTCATCAGCAAGCGCGTGGGCCCGGAGGGCCTGGAAAAGTACGACGAAGACCACCAGCGCAAGGCGCCGGGTTGCCCTTGATCCCGACATTTCGTCGGGCCAGGCAACCAAGCGGACGCTGCGTGGTCATCTAGAGGATATGTAATGAAAGCGCTTTTGGCCGTGACGGCCCTGGCGACACTGGCAGGATGCTCACTGCTGCAGCCGGCGCAACCCGCCCCGGCAGACGACTGGACCCGTTGGGTCTGCGACACCCAGGCTGAAGTGCTATGGCGTTTCGCCGATGCGCAGCGCGACCAGGTCGATGTGCGCCTTGGTGGCGGCGACCAGGTCTACCGGCTCAAGGCCGAGCCGGGGGCATCGGGTGCGCTGTACAGCGATGGCATGCTGGCCTTTCACACCAAAGGCGAAGAAGGCCTGGTGTACTGGGTGGCAACCAACGATCTGATTGGGCGGGGCTGCAAGGCACCGTGACTGGCCGGGCCGCGAGGGTGGCCCACACTACTTGAACAGCAACCGCCCCTGCGGCAGGCTTGCACGAAACAAACGACGCTTGTCGGGAGAGAGATACACAATGGCACTCATTAGCATGCGCCAGATGCTGGACCACGCCGCCGAGTTCGGTTACGGCGTACCAGCTTTCAACGTCAACAACCTCGAGCAGATGCGCGCCATCATGGAAGCGGCCGACAAGACCGACTCCCCGGTGATCGTCCAGGCTTCGGCCGGTGCCCGCAAATACGCCGGTGCTCCGTTCCTGCGCCACCTGATCCTGGCTGCCATCGAAGAGTTCCCGCATATCCCGGTGTGCATGCACCAGGACCACGGCACCAGCCCTGACGTTTGCCAGCGCTCGATTCAGCTGGGCTTCAGCTCGGTCATGATGGACGGCTCGCTGGGTGAAGACGGCAAGACCCCGACCGACTACGAGTACAACGTCCGCGTTACCCAGCAGACCGTTGCCATGGCACATGCCTGTGGCGTTTCGGTAGAAGGCGAACTGGGTTGCCTGGGTTCGCTGGAAACCGGCATGGCCGGTGAAGAAGACGGTATCGGCGCCGAAGGCGTGCTGGACCACAGCCAGATGCTGACCGACCCGGAAGAAGCCGCCGACTTCGTCAAGAAGACCCAGGTCGATGCCTTGGCGATCGCCATCGGTACCAGCCACGGTGCCTACAAGTTCACCAAGCCACCAACCGGTGACGTGCTGGCCATCGACCGCATCAAGGAAATCCACAAGCGCATCCCCAACACCCACCTGGTGATGCACGGTTCGTCCTCGGTACCGCAAGAGTGGCTGGCGATCATCAACCAGTACGGCGGCGACATCAAGGAAACCTATGGTGTACCGGTCGAGGAAATCGTCGAAGGTATCAAGTACGGCGTGCGCAAGGTCAACATCGACACCGACCTGCGCCTGGCTTCCACCGGTGCCATGCGCCGCCTGATGGCGCAGAACCCGAGCGAGTTCGACCCGCGCAAGTTCTTCGGTGAAACCGTCAAGGCCATGCGTGACGTGTGCATCGCCCGTTACGAAGCCTTCGGCACTGCTGGCAATGCCTCGAAGATCAAGCCGATCTCCCTGGAAGGCATGTACCAGCGCTACCTGAAAGGTGAGCTGGCCGCCAAGGTCAACTGATCTTCCGGTATTAATGAAAAAGCCCGCAGCGATGCGGGCTTTTTCATTTTCGGGTGATGGAACCTTCCGCCTGTGCCGGCCTCTTCGCGGGTAAACCCGCTCCCACAGGGTACTCACTGGCCTGGAAAACAGTGATGAACCTGTGGGAACGGGTTTACCCGCGAAGAGGGCGGCACATATTCCCGGCAAACCGACCGTTAGTCGGCTACCGTACAGTTGAGGCATTGATAGCGTTCTGATTGCATTGCGTGTTACCCGCTCAGGTCTAGAGTACAAGTGGATCCAAGCGTATCTTGAAGTCGGTCACAAAATAGAGAAGCAGCATGGATGGCGCTCACCCTCACCCTCAGCCACTGGATGGCAACTCGGTTCTTCTGGTGGTAGACGATTACCCCGAAAACCTCATCAGCATGCGGGCATTGCTGGCCCGTCAGGATTGGCAAGTATTGACGGCAAACTCAGGAATGGAAGCCCTGAGCGCGTTGCTCGAACACGATGTCGACCTGGTTTTGCTGGATGTACAGATGCCGGAGATGGATGGCTTCGAAGTCGCCCGGCTGATGCGCGGCAGCCAGCGCACCCGGCTGACCCCGATCATTTTCCTCACCGCCAACGAACAGTCCGAAGCGGCCGTGCTCAAAGGCTACGCCAGCGGCGCGGTGGACTACATGTTCAAACCGTTCGACCCGCAAATCCTCAAGCCCAAGGTCCAGGCCCTGCTCGACCAGCAGCGCAACCGCCGCATGCTGCAGCGCCTGACCCGCGAGCTGGAAGCAGCCAGGGCGTTCAATGCCTCAATCCTGGAGAACGCCGCCGAGGGCATTCTGGTGGTGGATGCCCAAGGCGTCATCAGCTTTGCCAACCCGGCCATTTCCCGTTTGTTGTCAGCGTCGGTGCAGCAGTTGCAGGGCGCCCATCTGCTTGACCTGGTGCAACTGACCAGTACCAGCCTGTGGAATGAGTCGGACTTCTACCAGGCCTATCTGGGGCGGCGCATCTTCCGTGTGCACGATGCCCAGCTGCGCACCCAGGGCGGCGAACTGGTGCCGGTGGCGTTGTCCTGCGCGCCGCTGCCGGCCGACCAGCAGGCCATGGTGGTCACCGTACTGGACATGTCGGCGGTGCGCAGCCTGCACCAGCAGCTGGAATACCAGGCCGTCACCGACCCGCTCACCGGCCTGCTCAACCGCCGCGGCTTCTACCAGGCCGCCGAAGGTGCGTTGCTGCGCAACGAGCGCTCGGACAAGGCACAGGCACTGATGTACATGGACCTGGATGGCTTCAAGCGCATCAACGACTCGCTCGGCCACGACGCGGGTGACCGGGTGCTGCACTGGGTGGCCGAACAGCTCAAGGATTGCCTGGGCAGTGAAGCGCTGCTGGCGCGCATGGGCGGCGATGAGTTCACCGCGCTGTTCGACGGCCTGCCTTATCCGGAGCAGGCCGGGCGCTATGCCGAGCGGTTGCTGGAACGCATTTCCATCAGCCACCAGGTGGAAGGGCTGGATGTGAGCCTTGGGGTGAGCATCGGCATCGCCACCTATCCGGACTGCGGGGCCAATGTCGAAGGCCTGCTGCGTGCGGCCGATGCGGCGATGTACGCGGCCAAGCAGGCCGGGCGCCAGCAGTATCGCTTCTACGATCAGGAGCTCAACGGCCGGGCACGTTCGCGGCTGATGCTTGAAGACAGCGTACGCACGGCTGTCGAGCAGCAAGACTTCACGTTGGTTTACCAGCCGCAGGTTGGCTTCAACGATGGCCGCCTGCGTGGCTTCGAGGCTTTGTTGCGCTGGCAGCATCCCAGTGTCGGCGACGTACCGCCGGGGCTGTTCATCCCGTTGCTGGAAGAGGCGCGCCTGATCAACCGCCTGGCCAGCTGGATCTACCGCCAGGGCGCGGCCCAGCGCCAGGCCTGGTGCCAGCGTTTTCCGGCGGAACTGGTGCTGGGTATCAGCCTGAGCCGCGCGCAGTTCGTCATGCCCAACCTGGTCGACGAACTGCATCGGGTCATCCAGCTTTACCAGCTGGACCCGGCGCAGCTGGAAGTGGAAGTGGCGGAAACCTCGCTGATGTACAACATCGATGCGGCCGTGAAACAGATTCACCGTTTGCGCGAGCTGGGCGTGCGGGTGGCGCTGGATGATTTTGGTGCCGGTGACTGTTCGCTGCGCATGTTGCGCGACCTGCCGATCGATACCCTCAAGCTCGACCGCCACCTGGTGGCGCGCTTGCCCGACTCGGCGGTGGATGCGGCGTTGGTGCGCAGCGTTATCAGCCTGTGCGCCGACTACCGTATCACGGTGATCGCCGAGGGCGTGGAAACCTCGGCCCAGGCGGCCTGGCTCAAGGCCAATGGCTGTGAGTACGTGCAGGGCTTCCTGGTGGCTCACCCGATGACCGCTACGGATGCCAGTGCCTTCCCGGCGATTTTCTCCTGGCCAGGGCCATGATTGGCTAGAATCGGCGTTCGTTACACCGAATGCAGCGCCATGAACGTATTACGTTACTTGCAAGCCTACCCCCCGCACCTTCAGCAGCAAGTGCGGCAGATGATCGACAGCGGCCGCCTGGGCGAGTACCTGCAGCGCCGCTACCCTGACCGCCATGACGTGCAGAGCGACAAGGCGTTGTACGGCTATGCCCAGGATTTGCGCCAGCAATACCTGCGCAGCGCGCCAAACCTGGACAAGGTACTGTTCGACAATCGTCTCGACCTGACCCATCGGGCCCTGGGCCTGAACACGGCGGTATCAAGGGTGCAGGGCGGCAAGCTCAAGGCAAAAAAGGAAATCCGCATTGCCTCGCTGTTCAAGGAGGCCGCGCCGCAGTTCTTGCGCATGATCGTGGTGCACGAACTGGCACACCTGCGCGAGCGCGAGCACAACAAGGCGTTCTACCAGCTCTGCCAGCACATGGAGCCGGACTATCACCAACTGGAATTCGACCTGCGCGTCTACCTGACCTATCGGGAGCTGCCGGGCAACTGTTAAGGACCACGCAGCATGGAAGTGAGCAAGACCAAGAGCAGCTTCTACCGCCGCCTGTACGTAGCCTGGCTGATCGACAGCCAGACCGCGACCAGCGTGCCCGCCCTGATGGAGGCCACCGGTATGCCCCGGCGTACCGCCCAGGACACCATTGCGGCGCTGGCCGACCTGGATATCGTCTGCGAGTTCGAACAGCAGGAAGGCGCGCGTAACCACGCCGGGCATTACCGCATTCATGACTGGGGGGCGATCGACAAGCAGTGGATCATCCAGCACCTGCGGCAGATTCGCGAAGTGCTGGGGTATCCGTGAGCAATCTACGATCGCGGCCAAAATAGAGGCAAAATGACACTATTGGCCGCTGCCCTCGGCAATGGCTTTGTGTAATCTCATCGGCAGTGTGTGCCCCTCCATTGCGAAAGGACGTGAGCATGCGGCCACTGCTTTGTGTTCTGGGATTTCTGGCATTGATGCTGGCAACACCTGTTCTGGCTCAGGACAAGTTGCGTTTGGTGGCGGACAGCTGGCCGCCGTTTACCGATGCCAGCATGCCGGGCGGCGGCCTGGCGACCAGCATCGTCACCACGGCGCTGGCCAGGGCCGGCTACACCAGTGGGTTCGAAGAAGTGCCTTGGGCGCGGGCGTTGCTGGGGGTGAGTGAAGGGCGCTATGACGTGCTGATCAACGCCTGGTACAACGACTCGCGCGCCCGCATCGGGCAGTTTTCCACGGCCTACCTGACTAACCGCATTCGCTTGCTGCAGCGCAAGGGCGAGGCGTTCCGCTACAAGAGCCTGTCGGACTTGTATCCCTATAGCATCGCCGTGGTGCGGGATTACGCCTATTCCCCCGAGTTCGACCGCGACACCCGCCTGCACAAGGTGCCGGTGCGCAACTTTTCCTCTGCGGTACGCATGCTGGCGGCAGGGCGGGTGAACCTGGCAGTGGAGGACGAGTATGTGGCCCGTTACAACTTGCAACGCGAGCTGCCGGAGGTACGCGACGGGGTGATGCTGGTTGAGCCGCCGCTGGGAGAGAACACCTTGCATATCCTGGTCAGCCTGAAGCACCCGGAGCATGAGCGGATCGTCGAGCGGTTCGAGCAGGCGATTGCGGCAATGAAGGCGGATGGCAGTTTTGCGCGGTTGCTGCGCCAGTATGGCTTCTGATTTCTACAGCCTGTGCCGGCCTCTTCGCGGGTGAACCCGCTCCCACAGGAACACCACAAGCCTCAAGTCCTGTGAGATACCTGTGGGAGCGGGTTTACCCGCGAAGAGGCCGGCACAGGCGATAGTACAACTCAGGCCGGCGCACCTTCCTTGATCAGGTGTGCAGCCAAGGTCCGCAACGGCCCCAACTGTCGGCAGATCAACGCCAACTGCGTCTGCACCAACCGCTGATGCTCGTCCAGCTCCTCCGGCATCTGCTCCAGGGCATTGGCCAGCGCCTCTTCGGCATCACTGTGAATCGCCACCGGCAGCCGCGCCGCCAGGCCATTGGCAATCTCGTCCAGGCTGCGGGCCAGGCTTTGCCCGGCGCCTTCGATCAACTGCTCCTGCACCTCCGCCGGCAAAGCCGTGTCGCGGTGTGCGCCCAACCCCGAGAGGTAGCTGAGCAAGGTGTGCGACAGCACCAGGAAGCGGAAGCCGACGTCGGCCTCCTTCCGGAAATGCCCCGGCTCCATCAGCATGTTGGCCAGGGTGGTGGACAGCGCCGCGTCGGCGTTGTGGGCATTGCGCCGGGCCAGGCGGTAGGCCAGGTCGTCGCGCTTGCCATGGGCATACTGCTGCATGATCTGGCGCAGGTATACGCTGGCGCAGGCCAGGGTATTGGCCAGCGCCTTGTTCAGCCGCCGCCCCTGCCAGTCGGGGAGGAACAGGAACACCGCGAGGATGGCGATCAGGCTGCCGACCAGGGTATCGAACAGGCGCGGCAGGAACAGCCCATAGCCATCGCCGATCTGGTTGAAGCAGAACAGCACCATCAGGGTGATCGCAGCCGTGGCCAAGGTGTAGCGGGTGGTGCGGTTGACGAAGAACACCACCCCGGCGACCACGGCGAACAACGACTGGATGAGCGGGCTGGGGAACAGGTCGAACAACGCCCAGCCCACCGTCAGGCCGACGGCGGTGCCGACTACCCGCTGCACCAGCTTGCGCCGGGTCGCACCGTAGTTGGGCTGGCACACGAACAGTGTGGTGAGGATGATCCAGTAACCCTGGGTCGGGTGGATCAGGTGCACCATGCCATAGCCGATCGACAGCGCCAGCGGCAGGCGCAGGGCATGGCGGAACAGCAGCGAGGTCGGTGTCAGCTGAGTGCGCAGGCGGGTCCACACGTCCTTCAGTGAGCGTGGTGAGCGGTCGAGCAGGCTACTGTCGCTGGCGTCGGCCAGGCTGTCCGGGTTGCTGGCGGCGCTGAGCAGGCGGTCCAGCGTCGCCAGGTTGGCGGCTAGCGCTCGCAGCGAACGCAACAGGCCGCGCCAGGCCGGGTTGCTCTGGATGCGCAGGTGCTCCAGCGAGGCGTTGAGGTCTTCGAGGGCTTCGGGATAGCCGCTGGCCAGCACGAACGGCTGACGCAGGCGGATCGAGCGGGCCAGCTCCTGGCAGGACGAGCCTTGTTTTCGCAGCAGACGCTGGCAGCGGAACATCACGTCGCTGTGGAAAAAAGCCTCGGTCAGGGCGTTGTAGGGATAGTGCGAAGCACTGACCCGTTCATGGATGTCCTGGGCCAGGAAGTACAGCTTGAGGTAGCGGCTGACCTTGGAGTTGGGCTGGCTGTTGCCCACCCGGTGCAGGATGATTTCCTTGGCCGCGTTCAGCGCTGCCACCACCTTGCCGTTCTGCTGGGCCAGCTCCAGACGCCGGGCTTCTACGTCAAGGGTGCGGATGGGTTCGAACAGGCTGGCCTTGAGCTTGAGGTAGCTGCCCAGCTCGAAGAACAGCTTGGCCAGGCTCTGCTGCACCGGCTGGTTGGAAAACAGCGCCTGCCACAGTACCGACAGCAGCCCGTACCAGGCTGCACCCGCCACCAGCAGCAGCGGTTCGTGCCAGAAGTCGGTGACCTGGCCGCCGCGCTGGTCCACGCCGATCATGGTGTACACCGCCGTGATCAAGGTCGCCGAAGCGATGGCGCCATAGCGCTCGCCCAGGGCGCCGAGCATGGTCAGGCCGAAGGCAGCCAAGGCCAGGGCGATGACGAAGATCCAGGGGTAGGGGAACAGCAACTCGACCGCCAGCGCGGCGATGGCAAAACACACCAGGGTGACGGCCAGGGCGCTGAGGCGGCCCTGCCAGCTGTCATCGGTTTCGGCCAGGGCGCTGGCGATGATGCCGAGGAACAGTGGAATCAGCAGGGCCATCTCGTTCTGGTACCAGCACAGGGCCAGGCTGCCGGTGAGGGCGATGGTCACCCGGATGCTGTAGCTGAACTTGTCTTGGCCCCACAGGCGACGCAGTGACTGACGGAACGAGCTCGATGACATGATGGCCTGCTAGGCAGTGAGCGAATGAATGCATTGCAGCACGGCCAGCAAGAAGCGTTCCGTGCTGCTGAATGGATTCTACTCTACACGAACTGCGCTGCGGCGTTGGCCGATGCCCAGGCCCACTGGAAATTGAAACCACCCAGGTGGCCAGTCACATCCAGCACTTCACCGATGAAGTACAAACCGGGGCTCTTCAGCGATTCCATGGTCTTGGACGACACCTCGCGTGTGTCCACGCCGCCCAGGGTCACTTCGGCGGTACGGTAGCCCTCGGTGCCGGCCGGCACCACTTGCCAGTTCGCCAGCTTCTCGGCGATCTGTGCCAGTTCCGCCGGGGTGTACTGCTTCATGGGCCGGGACTCGAACCACTGCTCGGCCAGCAGGTTGGCCAGCTTGCGGGTAAATACCTCGCCCAGCACGGTCTTCAGCTCGGCGTTGGCGCGTTCGGCCTGCATCTGTTGCAGCCAGGTCAGTGCATCGCGGTCGGGCAGCAGGTTGATCTCGACCGTGTCACCGGCTTCCCAGAACGACGAAATCTGCAAGATCGCCGGGCCGCTCAGGCCGCGGTGGGTGAACAGCAGGTTTTCGCGGAAGCTGGTGCCGTTGCAGCTGGCGGTGCAATCCAGCGAGGTGCCGGACAACTCGGTGCACAGTGCCTTGAGCTGGGGCTCGGTGATGGTGAAGGGTACCAGCCCGGCGCGGGTCGGCAGCAAGGTGTGGCCGAACTGGCGGGCCACCTGGTAGCCGAAGCCGGTGGCGCCCAGGGTCGGGATCGACAGGCCGCCGGTGGCGATCACCAGCGACTGGCAGGCGAACTGGCCGCCGCTGGTCTGCAGCAGGTAGCCGCTTTCGGTCTTTTCGATCTGTTCGATGCTGGTGTGCATGCGGATCTCGGCACCGGCCTCGTCGCATTCGGCCAGCAGCATGTCGAGGATGTCGCTGGCCTTGTTGTCGCAGAACAGCTGGCCGAGCTTCTTCTCGTGGTAGGCCACGCCGTGCTTGCACACCAGCTCGATGAAGTCCCACTGGGTGTAGCGGGCCAGGGCCGACTTGCAGAAGTGTGCGTTCTGCGAGAGGAAGTTGGCTGGCTCGGTATACATGTTGGTGAAGTTGCAGCGGCCGCCGCCGGACATGAGGATCTTCTTGCCCGGTTTGTTGGCGTGGTCGAGCACCAGTACCCGGCGGCCACGGCGGGCGCTGAGCTGGGCGCACATCAGGCCGGCGGCGCCGGCGCCGAGGATGATCACGTCGGTGGAGTGCACGGTGTAAACCTTATGAGAAAGAAACACAGAACCCTGTGGGAGCGGGTTCACCCGCGAAGGCGGCCGTGAGCCCACCATCGCATTCGCGGGTAAACCCGCTCCCCAGGGACCTTGGCTGGCTTTAGATAATGCGGACTTTCAGGGAACGCCCCTTGATCTTGCCGCTGTTCAAGCGTTGCATGGCCTGTTTGGCCAGCGGCCGCTCCACGGCCACGAAGGCCTGGAAATCGAAGATCGCGATCTTGCCCACCTGCTTGCCCGGGATCCCGGCATCACCGGTCAGCGCCCCGAGGATATCGCCCGGGCGCAGCTTGTCCTTGCGCCCGGCAGCGATGCACAGGGTGCTCATCAGCGGCAGCAGCGGCTCGCCGCCCTTGTGCTTCAGGCTGTCCAGCTGGTCCCAACGCAGCGGGCTCTTCTGCAGGTCTTCGATGGCCTGGGCGCGGTGGCCCTCGGCTGGAGCCACCAGGCTGACGGCAATACCTTTCTCGCCGGCACGGCCAGTACGGCCCACACGGTGCACATGGATTTCTGCATCACGCGCCAGTTCGACGTTGATGACCATGTCCAGGCCATCGATGTCCAGACCGCGCGCGGCCACGTCGGTAGCTACCAGCACCGAGCTGCTGCGGTTGGCGAACATGGTCAGCACCTGGTCACGGTCGCGCTGTTCCAGGTCGCCGTGCAGGGCCTGGGCTACGATGCCCTTGGCGGTCAGGTGGGCGACCACATCCTCGCACTGCTGCTTGGTGAAGCAGAACGCCACGCAGGACTGCGGGCGGTAGTGGCCGAGCACGCGGGTGACGGCCTCGAGGCGTTGTTGCGGGTCGATCTCGATGAAGCGCTGCTCGATCTGGTTGTCGGCGTGCAGGCTCTCGACCTTGACCTGCTGCGGGTTGCGCATGAAATCAGCGGCCAGTTGCTTGATGCCGGCCGGGTAGGTGGCCGAGAACAGCAGGGTCTGGCGCCGCGACGGGGTCTTGCCGATGATGCTGGCGATGGCATCGAAGAAGCCCATGTCGAGCATGCGGTCGGCTTCGTCCAGCACCAGGGTGTTCAGCCCGTCGAGCACCAGGGTGCCCTTGTCCAGGTGCTGCTGGATGCGCCCCGGGGTGCCGACGATGATGTGTGCGCCATGCTCCAGCGAAGCGATCTGCGGGCCAAGCGAAACGCCGCCGCACAGGGTCAGGATCTTGATGTTGTCCTCGGCGCGGGCCAGGCGGCGCAGCTCCTTGGCCACCTGGTCGGCGAGCTCGCGGGTGGGGCACAGCACCAGCGCCTGGCAGCCGAAGTAGCGCGGGTTGATCGGGTTGAGCAGGCCGATGCCGAAGGCGGCGGTCTTGCCGCTGCCGGTCTTGGCCTGGGCGATCAGGTCCTGGCCCTTGAGGATGACCGGCAGGCTCTGGGCCTGGATCGGCGTCATCGAGGCATAGCCGAGGGCGTCCAGGTTGGCCAGCATGGCGGTGGACAGCGGCAAGGTGGCAAAGGCGGTGGATTCGGTGGTCACGAGGCGGGCCTGCGGTGCGAAGCGAAAAATGCCGCACAGTCTACCAGCCTCGTGGCCATTCGCCCTACGACTCCATGTGTTGTTCCGGACGACGGGCACGCCTTCCGTCCGTCGGCGCCAGTTGCAGGAAGATCGCCGCCGCCAGCATGGCCATCACGCCGATGGTGACGAAGGTCAGCTGGAACGCGCCCAAGGTGGTTTCCACACCCTCGGCGCTGCCCGCCGCGGTGAAGCCGCCGAGCAAGGCACCCGCACATGCCACGCCGAGGCTCAGGGCCAACTGCGCGACCACCGACAGCAGGCTGTTGCCGCTGCTGGCACTGGCGTCGTCGAGGTCGATGAGCGTAACGGTGTTCATCGCGGTGAACTGCATGGAGTTCACTGCGCCCAGAAGACCGAGTTGCACCAGCAACAGCCAATAGGGTGTCTGCTCGTCCACCAGCCCCAGGCTGGCCAGCAGTATGCCCAGCAGCAAGGTATTGCCGGTGAGGATGATGCGGTAGCCGAACCGTTCGATCAGCGGCCGGGCAATGGACTTGGCCAGCATCGCCGCCGCCGCCAGCGGGATCATGCTCATGCCGGCCTGGGCCGGCGAGTAGCCCAGCGCCACCTGCAGCAGCAACGGCACCAGGAACGGCAGGGCGCCGCTGCCCAGGCGGGCGAACAGGTTGCCGAGGATACCGATGGCAAAGGTGCGCACGCGGAACAGGCTGGGCGAGAACAGTGGCTCCGGGTCGCGCCCGGCACGCAGCCAGTAGGCCGCCAGGCAGGCCATGCCGGCGAACAGCAGCAACATCACCCGCAGGTGCGGCAGGTGCAGTTCGCCAAGGCCTTCCATGGCGATGGTGATCAGTACCATTGCTGCGCCGAATAGCAGAAAGCCCGGGCCGTCGAACGTGGTGCGCTCGGCGCCGCGCAGGTCGGGGATGAACTTCCATACGGCGTAGCAGCCGATCAGGCCAACCGGCAGGTTGAGCAGGAAGATCCAGTGCCAACTCAGAATTTCCACCAGCCAGCCGCCAACCGTTGGGCCCAGCAGTGGCCCAAGCAGGCCGGGGATGGTGATGAAGCTCATGATGCGCACCAGTTCGGTGCGCGGGTAGGCACGCAGTACCACCAGCCGCCCGACCGGCAACATCAGCGCACCGCCCAGCCCCTGCACGACGCGGGCGAAGATCAGGAAGCCGAGGCTGTTGGCGGCGGCGCACAGCAGCGAGCCGAAGCTGAACAGCAGGATGGCGCTGAAGAAGATGCGCTTGGTGCCGAAGCGGTCGGCGATCCAGCCCGAGGCGGGGATCAGCAGGGCCACGGTGAGCATGTAGGCGATGATCACGCCCTGCATGCGCAACGGGTCTTCGGCCAGCGAGCGGGCCATGGCCGGCAGTGCGGTGTTGAGTATGGTGCCGTCCAGAGACTGCATGAAGAAGGCGATGGCCACCACCCAAGGGATCCAGCGGGCGGTGACAGGGTCCAGCGGAGCGCGTTCGGGCATGACTTCCTCGTTTGTCAGTGCCGGCCTCTTCGCGGGTGAACCCGCTCCCACAGGGATATCACTACATTCAAGGGCAGTGGAGTTCCTGTGGGAGCGGCTTTAGCCGCGAAAGGGCCGGCAAGTCCAGTCACAATGTCAGAGTCAGGCCTTTGACCAGTGCACCTGGCAAATGACTCGACCCGGTACTGCGCTGTCCATAAGTACTGGTCGACAGAATCATCTCGCGCTCCTGGGTCAGGTCTTCCAGCTGGCTACCCAACAAGCTGTAAAGGCTGTCATCGAAGCGCATCGTCCTCACCGGCCCCTGGATCTGCCCGTTCTCCACCCAGAATGTGGCGAAGCGGGTCAGCCCGGTCATGCGTGCAGCCGGCAGGTCGGAATAGTTCAGGTACCACAGGTTGCTGATGTACAGCCCGGTGCCGAGCCGCTCCAGGACCTGGTCACTGGGCAGGCTGCCTGCTGCCAGGCTGAGCGCACACGGGGACTCGTAGCTGTCGGCACCATTGGCCAGCAACTCGAACTCGGCCGCACTGCGCGCACTGATCAGGCGCTGCAGGGCCGTGCCATGCTGGATCAACGGCACATCCAGGCGCGGCGAGCCTTCATCGGAAAACGCCGGGCTCAGCGAGCCGCTGACCTGCTCGGTGAAACTTACCAGCGGGCTCAGCCGCGCATCGCCGTTGTACAGGCGCTGCAGGGCGCTGTTGCCGGTGGCCAAGGCCTGTGCGGAAAAACCGCCCCAGCACAGCATGCCGGCTATTTCGTCCATGGCCGCCGGGGCCAGGTAGGCGCGGTAGCTCCCAGGTTTTAGCGTGACTACCGGGCGGCCAAGGAAGCCCAGTTGCTCCCGCGCCTGGCGCAGGCGTGCGGTGAAGTCGTCGGCGCTCCACACCTGTCCGGCGTAGTTGGCCTTCACCGCCTCGCCGTTTTCGTGGAACAGGCTCCAGTCGAAGTTGAAGCTGTTGGCCTGGTGCCAGCCGAAGGCCCCGAACGAGCTGGCGAAGCCCCGGCAGATGGGGCCGGCGGCGTAGATGCCGACCAAGTCGAGGTCGCCGGCCTCGCGGTCGAGCAGGGCCAGTACTTCGCTCAGTTCGGGCAGCGGCTGCGCCTGCTGGCTTTGGCTGTGCCAGGCACTTTCGTCCAGACGCAGGTAGGGGTCGACAGCCAGCAGTGGCAAGGTCTGGCGCAGTTGCTCCAGGGCCGCGATCAGGCGCCGGCTATCCAGTTGCGTGTCACCACTCAAGGTCAGCTGTTGCTCTGCCTGGCGGCCATCGCGGATCAGCCGTAGCTGCGCACTGGCCTGGCTCACTTCGCCAGCCTGGCGCACCTTGGCGTGATTGAAACGCACGAATTGCGACTGTTCGGCGCTGTAGCCAAGGGTGAACTGTTCGCTCGCTTGCAGGGCTTTGTGCACATCCCCGACCAAGGCTTCGAAAGTGTGTTTCATCAGGCATCTCCTCCGAATACGTCGATCTGGCGGAACACACAGGCCGGCGAGGCATGCCCCACCCGCACCACCTGGTTGGGTTCGCCCTTGCCGCAGTTGGGTGTGCCCAGCACCTGGAAGGTACTGCGGTCGCCGACTGCCGCCAGGTTGCGCCAGAACTGCGCGGAGATACCGCGGTAGTTGGGGTTCTTGACGATGCCCTTGAGCTCGCCGTTTTCAATCAGCTGACCCCACTCGCAGCCGAACTGGAACTTGTTGCGTGCATCGTCGATGGACCAGGAGCGGTTGGTGCGCATCAGGATGCCGTGTTCGATGCCCTTTACCAGTTGATCCAGGCTCTGGTCGCCCGGCTCGATGTTGAGGTTGGCCATGCGGTCGATCGGCGCACGGTTCCAGCCGCAGGCGCGGCTGTTGGCCACGCCATCCAGGCCGGAGCGGAACTGCGACAGCGCGCCACCCAGCGGGCGTAGCAGCAGGCCGTTTCGGATCAGGAACTGCTTGCTGGCCGGGGTGCCGTCGTCGTCATGGCTGTAGCTGGCCAGCTCTTCGCCGATGGTCGGGTCGAAGGTCACGTTCAGCAGGCTGGAGCCGTATTGCAGGCGGCCGAAGTCGCTGGCTTTGACGAAGCTGGTGCCAGCGTAGTTGCGCTCGTCGCCGAGGATGCGGTCCATCTCCAACGGGTGGCCGATGGATTCGTGGATCTGCAGCATCATCTGGTCCGGCATCAACAGCAGGTCGCGCGTGCCGCTGGGGGTGTTCGGTGCCAGCAGCAGCTGTAGCGCTTCGTCGGCCACCCGGCGGGCCGCGCCGACCAGGCCGCAGCGCTCGATGATCTCGAAGCCGCCCTGCTGGCCGAAGTTGTCGCGGCCCAGGCTGCGGCTCTGGCTGTCCTGGCCGTCGCTGGCGGTCACGCCCAGGCCCGGGAACAGGAAGCGCTGGGCGTGGCGCAACTCGGCGCCGGCCGAGTTCAGGTAGGTCTGCTCGACCAGGCTCAGGCCCAGGCTGGCCTGCCAGTCCACCAGGCGGCTGTCCTTGGGCACGCTGGCCGATTCGGCCGCGAGCAGGCCGAGGCAATCGGCGAGGGTAGGTACGGGCTGGTCGAAGTTGGGCGAGATGTGGTCATGGCGGGCGCTGGTGACGGGCTGTTCGCGCAGGTCCAGCAGGCTGTGCCGGGCGACCTGCCGGGCCAGCGCCTCGGCTTGCTCCAGGGCGCGCTGCAGGCCGGCCTGGGACAGGTCGGCGGTGGCCGCGTAGGCCTCCACGCCATTGAGCCGCACGGTGAGCATGGCGCCTTCGTCCTGGCTGAACAGCGGCGGTTCGGCGACATTGCGGCGCACCGACAGCGCCTGGTGCGACTGTTTCACATGGCGCAGGGAAAACAACTCGGCCGTACTGCGCAGCGCAGCGAAACGCTGGCGCAGCAGGGCGCTGGAATCGAACATTCGGAAGCCTCCGTGTACACGGTGGCTCCCCCTAGAACCACCCGTCTTGCATGGCGAGGCAGGTATCGTCGCGCGCCTCGAGCAATGCCAGCTCATTATGGCAGCCCGGTACTTCCCAGGTCAGGAAATAACGCGCGGCCTGTAGCTTGCCGAGGTAGAAGTCGCGGTCGGCAGGGTTGCCCTTGAGCAGTCCAAGCTCGGCATGAATCGCCTGCTCCAGCCAGCGCCAGCCGATCACGCAGTGGCCGAAGGCCTTGAGGTACAGGGCGGAGTTGGCCAGGGTACCGGCGACTTTGCCCTGGGCCAGGTCACCCAGCAAGGCCAGGGTCACACCTTGCAGGCGGTTGACCAGTTGCTCCAGCGGCTGGCGCAGTGGGTCGAGGTTCGGGTGGTGGCTGGCGCGCTCGCCGGTGGCGGCGATCAGGCGGATCAGCTGTTTGAGGCCGGCACCATTGTTCTGCGCCAGTTTGCGGCCGAGCAGGTCGAGCGACTGGATGCCCTCGGTACCCTCGTGGATCGGGTTCAGGCGGTTGTCGCGGTAGTACTGCTCCACCGGGTATTCGCGGGTGTAGCCGTGGCCGCCGAGGATCTGGATCGCCAGTTCGTTGGCCTTGAGGCAGAAGGCCGAGGGCCAGGACTTGACGATCGGGGTCAGCAGGTCGAGCAGCTCCTGCGCCTGCTTGCGGGCGCTGTCGTCGCTGGCAGTCTGGGTGTCGTCGAACAGGCGCGCGGCATACAGGCCCAGGTCGAAGGCGCCTTCCACGTAGGCCTTCTGTGCCAGCAGCATGCGTTTCACATCGGTGTGTTCGATGATCGGCACTGCCGGGCTGTGCGGGTCCTTGTTGTCCGGCAACCGGCCCTGCGGGCGCTGGCGGGCGTATTCCAGCGAATACAGGTAGCCGGCGTAGCCGAGCATCACCGCGCCCATGCCGACACCGATGCGTGCTTCGTTCATCATCTGGAACATGCAGGCCAGGCCCTGGTGCGGCTGGCCGACCAGGTAGCCGACGCACTGGCCGTTGTCGCCGAAGTTCAGCGCGGTGGAGGTGGTGCCGCGCCAGCCCATCTTGTGGAACAAGCCGGCCAGCAGCACATCGTTGCGCGGGCCACGGCTGCCGTCCGGGTTGACCAGGTACTTCGGCACGATGAACAGCGAAATGCCCTTCACCCCGGGCGGTGCGTCCGGCAGCTTGGCCAGGACCATGTGCACGATGTTTTCCGACAGCTCGTGGTCGCCGCCGGAGATGAAGATCTTGTTGCCCTTGAGTCGGTAGCTGCCGTCACTGGCGGGTTCGGCGCGGGTGCGGATATCGGCCAGTGACGAGCCGGCGTGGGGTTCGGTCAGGGCCATGGTGCCGAAGTAGCGGCCTTCGATCATCGGCTGGAGGAACAGGCGCTTCTGTTCTTCGCTGCCGAAACTCTCGATCAGGTTGGCCGCGCCCATGGTCAGGAACGGGTAGGCCGTGGTGCCGGCGTTGGCGGCCTGGAAGTGGGCGAAGCAGGCCTGTGAGACCAGGCTCGGCAGCTGCATGCCACCGACCTCGAAGTCACGGTTGGCGTTGAGGAAGCCGGCTTCGAGAAAGGCGTCGACGGCGGGTTTTACTTCGGGGATCAGCTCTGCACGGCCGTCGACGTAACGCGGCTCGTTTTCGTCGGCCTTGCGGTTGTGCGGGGCGAAGAACTTCTCGGCAATGGTGCGGGCAGTTGATAGCGCCGCATCGAAGGTTTCGCGGTTGTGCTCGGCGAAGCGTGGGCGCTGTGTCAGGGCTTCGGCGTCGAGGACTTCGTAGAGTTCGAAGGCGAGGTTGCGGGGGCTGAGCAGGGTCTCGGGCATGGTCGCAGTCCTGAGGCGGGATGCTGCGAGTGTAGGAGGGTGGTGGGGTGGGCGACAGGTTAATAGGTTTGGGTGATATGGGTTGAGAAAGTGTAATGAGACCTGCGGTCTGGCATCCGTACAGGTGTTGCTTTCCATGAAAGATAGAGAAATTTCCCACAGCGTTATCAGAAGTGGTCCTACAGATTTTTTGATCTAGCGAATGTAAACGTCGGTGTTCTGAATGGAGGATTGGCAATGGAAAAGCTCACTCGCTGGACGAACGTTCGAACGGATGACCTGTGTAGGGTCGAAGCCCCATTCTTTTCGGCCGGGATAATTAGAGATTATTTGCAAAGTAGGGGCTACGTACAAGAAATATTCGGCGTAACAGAACTCTTAAAGGAGTGCGGTTTGTATGGCTCGGTTAGACTGGCGAGTGATCAAATTGATAGAGCGCTTAGGCCGGTTGCATCAGGTGAGTGGATGCTGATTAGAGATAGGCCATTCAAGCCGATAAATCTCGAAGAGAATTGGTATGCGAGAAGTTGTCGTGAGAGGGGCGGTGGCGATTTTCTGATTAACACTGTTTCTGCGATGAGTGGGCCGGGCAAGTGGAAGATAACAGCTATGCGTGTTAATAAACTTGCTTCGAGTGCTGCCTTTGTTGCGAATTTCCTTACATCAAGAGGAGATGAGGGGCGAGTCTTCTTGTCGTCAGGGAAAGATTTTGCGAATACGACGAGAACAGTTACGCAGGAATGGGTACCGCTAGATGAAGAGGAGCAGAATTTTTCGCCGTCCTCCGCAATCCACAGATATGGAATGGAACGCAAAGTAGCCCAAATTTATGTGGAGGCTGATGATGCCTGGGATGTGTCGGGCTCCTCATGGCATTGGCGACCAGTAATCGCAAATGAAGAATATGAGTTAAAAGATAAATGAGCTGGAGCATCGGCTTGATAAGGTCAACGCGTTTGGTCGGTTTGTTTTGGGGTGGTATGGATGCTTTTTACATTTCTTTCGTTGTGGTCAGTAGCCTGAATAGAGGTTTGACCCCCTTTGTGAGTGATTTCAATTCCGCCCTTGCAAACATGGAACAGTGGGGGGGAGGGCTTGAGTTCATGGTGTGGATGGGACTGATTGTCCAGGTATCCCTTGTTGCCAGTAGCATATTGCTTTGTATGGGGAGAAGATCAGGGCGTTATCTGGCTTTCGTTCAATTTCCATTTCGTGTCTTGTTTATAGTTCCGTCGTTTTCTTTGTTTCTATTATTGCCAGATACCAGTACGTGGGTTTGGTTGAGCCTTTTCGCAGCTTCTGAAGGGGCTAAAATCCTAAGCCTTTGGTGGTTCTGGCGAAGGCTCGGATGAGCGAGGGCATTAAAGGGGCTTGCTTCGGTTCTTTCTGTATCTGTGCGACCGAGCGGCGCTCGGTCGCACAGGCGCGCTGCAAAGGGCGAGGTGAGACCTGCCAGCCCTACCGCATTTCAGTCAGCACCCCGGCAGTTTTTTAGGTTTTTGCCTATTCCATGTAGTCCATTTCCCAAACATACTCCCAGCCCCCTTTTAGTCATTGCGGTGCTCTGGGTAGGGCCCTAGTCTCGGGTGGTCGCTGGCGAATCAGTGACCGGCTTTGACAGGCCGTCCAGAAAATTCTCATGGCTCTCGCCTTTATGGCGGCTGTGTATGGGGCACCTCGCGTGCGCCGGGCTTTTTGGATTTTTCTACCGGTCTGTCAACCCATGCACAGCTGCCACCCTCCTGTTTGACAGCAGATGGTGGTGGCCCTTACCGAGAAAAATACCAATGCTGAAGAATGTCCCCGATCCACCTCGCTATCCCCCTTTCCATGAAGGCAGCCCGATGCCTGCTGTACGGCTTCGTTGATACGTCGCCTGGGCTGGCCCTTTCGCGGGTAAACCCGCTCCCACAGGATCTCCACAGGCTTCAAGAGTTACACCGTACCTGTGGGAGCGGGCGTGCCCGCGAAAGGGCCGGTCCAGGCAGTCGAGAATTATCAGGGGATTGAACAATGACAACAGAAGACACCCAATTCACCGTCGGCAAGACTACCTTCTACCAGGGCGAGAATGGCACACACCCGCTTTTCCGCATCGAGCCTGGCATCCCGTGCAGGGACGCCCGCGAGCAGTCTTCGGAGTTGATGGGTTATGTCCGTGAATTGACCATTACCGGGCTGATGGATGAGAAGCCGATGATGATCTGGGCTGCCCATTACCTGAGTGCGATGGCCAAGGCACTGATGGATGATGCTGAGTTGGGGATGAAGCAGTGAGGGTTTGGCTTCAGGTTGAATGAAGGCCGCCATGTGTTCGCCACAACAATTCCTGCGCCTATGAGATCGAGCGCCGCCCGCGCGGCGCTTCGCGGGGCAAGCCCGCTCCCACAT